>CBRAFO010000103.1:0-12859 GCA_967755175.1 uncultured Opitutaceae bacterium
AAGTGTTTGCTCCCCGGACTCAAGTGTTTGCTCCCCGGACTTGCGTCCGGGGAGCAAACACTTGCCCGGCGATTCGGGGGCAAACTCAGGCGAACTTCGTCGATCCAACCTAACAAGACCCGGCGTCGACTCGCCCGCAGGCTACTTACTTCGTCTTGGTCTTCGGCGCGGGCTGGTCGACGCCGGGCTTCTTGAACTGAGACTTGGGCAACAACTGCTTTTGGATGAAGCGTTGGTTGGCTTTGAGGTCTTTCTTTGTAGGCAGGTATTTGGCTCCCATGGCCACCAAGGCCGCCGATAAAACCTCGACGGGCAATCAGATTCTCGCGGACCGGCCTTATGAACCAGCCGCAAGTGACTCGGCGAACAGGCGGCATCGTCCGACACGAGATATTACCCCGCTTAGACCGGGGAATATTTCCCACCCTTCCGTGGGCACTGCGAACCTGTCCGAACGGACACAGAGCACCCGATGGTTGAAAGCCACCGTGCGATGTAGAGTGGGGTTCTAAAATCCCCTCCCCAGGCACCACCGCGCAACCGGGCAAAGCCGGGGAGCGGGCATGTCCGATTCCCGCCCCCGAATCGAGACGTTCAATCCCCCTCAGAACCTCAACTGAAATTCGTTATGAAATCGTCCAACCCCACCGAATCTTCCACCCCTCCCGAGTCGCTTTCCACTCAGTCGTTTCAAGACCAATCCCCCGACGCCTCTCGCTCCAAGCCGAGCTCCGTTAAAGAGCTGGCGAGTGACGCCAAGCGCTCCGCTGGCAACATGATCAACCAAGCCAAAGAGCGCGCCGCCTCCGCAGCCGAAGAGCAAAAGCAGTCGGCCGCGCAACACATCAACCGCTACGGCACCGCCCTTCGCGACTCGGCCCGCTCCGTTGAGCAGGAAGACCCCAACGTCGCCTACTTCGCCAACCAGGCAGCCGAACGCATCGAGAAGGTGGCCAACTACGTTCGCTCGACCGATCTCACCGGCATGCGTCGCGACGCCGAAGACCTCGCCCGCCGCCATCCGGCATTGTTCATGGGCGGCATGTTGCTGGCGGGTCTCGTGGTGGGCGGCTTGATCAAAGCCTCCGCTCAAAGCGCGATCGAGGACTCCGAGTTTTCCGACAGCGACGCCTCCAACGAATACCCCACGGAAGAGCCCGACATCAACGTGAGCCAGACCGCGGCCAACATCTGACCTCCGCTCGCCATGAATCACGAATCCACGAACACGAGCACCCTCGCCTCGCTGTTGAGCGAGTTGCGCGACGAGTCCACCACGCTCTTGCGGCAAGAGATCGCCCTCGCGAAAGCCGAGATCAATGAGAAGGCCGCCCACATCGGTAAAAACACGCTGGAGTTGGCCACCGGTGGCGCGGTCGCCTATGCCGGCGTTATCGTCCTGCTCATCGGTATCGGGATCTTGCTTACCCGCGTGCTGGTGGCCTTTGGCCTGCGGCCGGAAATCGCCGTGTGGCTCGGCCCCGTCCTGATCGGCGCGATCGTTGCCGTGATCGGCGCGGCCCTGCTGATGAAGGCCAAGAAGGCCATGAGTGCCGAAAAGGTTTTCCCCCATGAAACGGTGGAATCGCTCAAGGAGGACAAGCGCTGGATCCAAAACAAACTCTCCCAACACCACTCATGAAATCACAGCTCGAACCCCACGACGCCACCGAGGCGATCCGCTCGGAAATCGACACCACCCGACACCGCATGGACGAAACCATCGACGCACTCAGCCAGCGACTCAAAGGCCGGCACTTGCTCGACGAAGCCCTGCACATCCTCCGCAAACAACAGGAGAACGGTAACATGACCAAATTAAAAAACAAAATCAGCGACTCAGCCGACGCGGCGTATCACTCCGTGGTCGATACCATTAAATCCCACCCCGTTCCGATCGCCCTGGTGGGTGCCGGCGTTGGCTGGCTCATCTATGAACGCACCCGCTCAAGCAGCGGCGCGACCGAGGAGTCGTCCACCTTCCGCGGCATCCCTCCCTACGACGAAGATTACGCACCCGAAGCCCAGCCCGGCCAAACTCAAGACGTCCGTCGCTTTCGCCCCAGCGGCATCATGTCGGAGGCCGAAGCCCGCGCACAAAACACCTGCTCGATGTCCGACCAAGACCCATCCACCAGCAAGATTGATGCGTTGAAGCAAAAAGCCTCGGACATCGGCCAACGCGTGCGCGACACCAGCATCCAAGCGAAGGAGAAGGCCCAGCAGATCTACGAGACGAGTCGCGATCGCGTGGCCGAGGCCGTGGAAGCTCACCCGCTCCAAAGCGGTCTGATATGCCTCGCGGTCGGCTTGGTCGCCGGCCTGCTCATCCCCACGCCGCGCCGTATCAGCGAACGCATCCGGCCCAAAGTCCGTGAGCTGGGCGAGCGCGTGCGCGACAAAACCCAAGATTTGATGGAGCGCGGCGGTCGTGTCGTGGAAAGCGCGACCCAAGCAGCCAAAGAAGAAGCGAAGGCCCAAGGCCTGACGCCACAGACCAATCCCGCCTAACAAAACGACACGGTCTCCATCATCAGCCAGTCGTTCGCGCCCGTGACCTCCACAGGCGCGAGCGGGTGGCTGATTTAGTTTACCGCCCTGTTTGGAAACACCATGAACACCAAAGAAATCGCTTCACGCTTGGTTATCCTCTGCCGACAAGGAGACTTCGAAACTGCGCAGACGGAGCTCTTCTCCGCCGATGCCGTCAGCATCGAGCCCTGCGCATCGTCAGGCTTCGAAAAAGAAACAAAAGGCCTGTCCGCCATTCTGGAAAAAGGCCGTAAGTTCGGCGAGATGCTTGAGGTCACGCACGCCTTGGAAGTTTCCGAGCCGATCGTCGCCGGCCAGTCCTTCGCCTGCACGATGCGCTTGGACGCGACTATGAAAGGACAAGGCCGGATGGATATGACGGAGCTGTGCGTTTACGACGTGAAAGACGGCAAGATCATCTCCGAGCAGTTCCACGTCTGACGCCCCCGATAGCATCTTGATTTTAGAGCAGAAACCGACTGCGGAGACCCCGTCTCCGGATGTGGGAGCGAGCTTGCTCGCGATGTTCGATCCTCGCGAGCAAGCTCGCTCCCACGTTGAACAACCGACCGCTCAACGCATCGCGGGGCGCAACTCGCGGCGGAGTTCGCCGGCGAGGATCACCTGCTCGCGGCACGCCGCGCTGACGGCTTCGGCCGACGCGTCGGCGAGGGTCATCGCCTTGAACGAAACAGTGAGCGACGAAGCGGCGGGGAGCTTCGCGGTTTGCAGGCGCTTCACGCAGAAGTCGCGCAAGCTGCCGGCGCGAGATTCGAGCACGAGGTAGATGGTTTCACCTTCCGCCGACTTTCCATAAACAACCGCCACGCCCAATGCCGCGGGCGGGATCGCCGTGTTGAGTTCATCCGCCGCGCACGTCTTAAGACCGAAGCGAGCCTGCCAAGGTGAGGTTTTTGTATCCATCCGCGAGCGTCCCTTCTTGGCGCCTTCAACACAACGCGTTTATGCGTGAGCGCGCTGGCCGGAGGGGAAATTTCCACAAAAAAGAAGCGCGCACGACGGCGCGCTTCCTTTTTTCCAGAGCCTGACGGATGGACTCGATCAGCGATCCCGGTCCCTGCGCACGGTCGCTCCCGGCTCAGGCTCCTCGTGATGCTCGATCTCAACATCTTCGCGGCGAACTTCGCCCTGGACGTTTTCCTGCTCCGTCTCGCGACGCTTGCCCACATGGATTTCTTCGCGGGTGCGCGTGGTCTTCTCAACGACCGGCTCCTCACGACGAAGCGGAATGTAGATCTCCTTCTCATCGAACTTCATCTCGCCCGCCTGCGGCTCGCCGCTGGCCGGGACGCGCTCGATCACGATTTCCTCGCGCGAAAGCTCGACCGGCTGGTTCACGGTTTCGGTGCGTATAATCTTCCTCAGACGCACACCGCCGTATTCGACCTCCCGCTTGCCCACCTTCAGGGTTTCTTCTTTCAACGGGATATTCGTCTCCTCGGTGCCGGCCATGGCCGTCTCGGCCCGGGGACGCGCTTCCTGGATTTCATCCCGACCGGCTCGCGATGCCTCCCCTCGTTCAAAGCGACGCGGGGTTCCGAAGTGCGAGGCAATCGTGAACTCCGACTCCTCGGTGATATCGTCCTGCGAATCGAAACTCGGAGCGTTCTTCACCTGGTCCGCTGTATAGGGCAGCCGGATACGCCGCTTCTCTTCGTTCACCTGCGCTTGATCGGCGGGCACCACGTGGGCTTTGCCAAAGCCAAGCCAGCCGGTGCGCACCGCCAGATAAGCGGGCTGGCCGGTGTGATCTTCCCACACGGCATCGACGGAACCGATCTTGTCGTTGTTGCGATCTATCACGGTGTAATCGATGAACCGCCCCAGCTCGCCCGCATTGGTCGGGTTGAAGTGTTCTGCGGCGGCTTTTCCGGCGAGCCCGCCGACAACCGCACCTGCGGCCGCGCCGACACCCGTGCCCACCGGCCCGGCGACGCTACCGGTCGCTGCACCGGCACCTGCTCCGCCGACGACGGCACCGGCAGCGGTGCCAACGGGATGCGATTTAGGCTCTCCCGAAAGGGGATCACGGTTTGCATCTTGGTCCCTACGTTGGTCTTCATTCATTTTGTCCGTATTCATTTTAAAAAAGGTTAAAGGGTTTAACAATTGAGCCGAAAAATAGCATCGAACTCGGGGTAAAAAAACGGGGGGCGGCCACCTTCCCGGCATGGGTGTGGATGCGCCGCAGGAGTGGAGAATTCCCCGATTAGAAACTCCGCCTCCAAGTGGCGTTAGACGGTTACAGCTAACCCAACAAAAATCCGGCAGCTCCAACTATATCTAGATAAGCTGATCGACCCACTTTCCGGCCCTTTGCCGGGTGATGGTCACCCCTATTTATGATTAGAGAAATCTACGTCGCCGCGGCTCCGCGACTCATCAGCTTCATCAAGCGCCCCTGCTTGGGTGCTTCCGGCGCATTCGTGTCGTTGGTGATTTTTCTCCTCCAAGCTCCCGGGCTCCAATCCGCTCCATCACCGATCGGCACGGGGTTGCTCAGCAACATCACCTTGGGATCGCTTCAAAACCCCTCGGCGGTGAACCGCCAGTGGCCCGAATGGATCGACTACGACGTCGATCCGGCCACCTGGACTTACGACGTCTATGTCCCGCCCGGTTACGATGGCACCAAACCCTACGGCGTGGTGGTTTTTATTACCTCGGACCCCACGCCCGGCATCGTGTTGCAGACCGCATCCAACGACAAAAACCTCATCTGGATCGCCCCTCGGAACGTCGGCAACAATCAGAGCGACTACACGCTCCGCTTCGGCGCGTCGCTGCTGGCGCTCTATCGCGCAAAGGAGCTGTTCAATATCGACTCGCGACGGATTTATACGTCCGGCAAATCCGGCGGAGCCCGTGTTGCCAGTGCCCTCGCGTTTTATCACTCGGAGATCATCAAGGGCACGGCGCCGTCCGCAGGGTTCGGCCTGCCGCGGTTGAACGAAGTGACGCCGGACTACGTGACGAATTCGAGCGGGCAGACCGATTCCTATTTCGATTACTCGAATGGTTGGTTCTTCGGCGAGGATGTGGATGCGATCAACGCGACCGCGCTTTCGCAGAAGGTGCGCTCCTACATCATCACGCATTACGACGACTACCGGGACTACTACTTCGTAGAGGCTTTTCACTGCGCTTACGAACCCCAGGGGCAGACGTGTTTTCTCTCCAACCAGCCGGGCGGCCACCAGGACCCCAGTGATCTCGAGATGGAGGAAGCGATCGGTTACCTCGACCGTGACGACATTTTCCCGGTGAACGCGAACGTGACCGCCGGTGTGGGCGGATTCTCCGGGATGACGAACATCAGTCAGTCCGGCGCGTCGGCCGTCGAGGCGACCGCGAGCGGCAAGACGACTTACACGCTCACGCCCACGCTCACCGCCGTGGCCGCGACCAAGACTGGCTCGCCCTTTTACTGGGACAACACGAACGGCTCGACCGTGCGCTGGCTTTGGGAAGTGAAAAACGCTGCGCCGACCAACCAGAAAACTTGCTTCGGCCTATGGTTCGCGAACGAAACCTGGGGCGGCGGCCCGCCGACTTCCGTGACGGCGGGGAGTAATCCCGGCATCCTCATCACGATCACGCAGAACGGCACACTAAACCGCATGGTTGTCAGCGCGCGGCCTGACTCGGGCGGGGAGACCATTTTCTACGACGGCTACTTCAGCTTCGTGTCGGCGTATTTCACTGCGTGGACGAGCACGCAGACAGGTTATCTCTCGGGCACGGGCTCGCCGGTGGAGATTCGGCTGGATCTCAACAAGAGCCGCTGGCAGCTCACCTTCAACGGCATCAATCTCAATGGTGCCACCAACTCGATCATAAGCGGCACCCAGATTCCGCGCGTCAAATCCAACAACAGCGACAACAAGCGGATGCTTTATGGCTACTGGGACTCCGCGATCGCCGGCACGGCCTTCTGGAAACACGACCTTTTCACCTCTTGGGTCAACACCTGGTCGCCCTTCACCAAGTCGATTTTCACGGCGTCCACGGGCGCGCTCTCCGGCACGGGCACCACGCCTTCGCCGATGGAGCTGCGCTACGTGATCGCGAGCGATCCGAATCTTCCCGATCCGCCTCCCCCCGGCCCCACCGGCCTGGCGGGCACTTCCGGCAATGGAGTCGTGAATCTCACGTGGAATGCCTTTGCCGGCGCGACCAGCTACACGATTCAGCGCTCCTCGGTCTCGGGCGGGCCTTACACCACAATCCAGAGTGGGATCACTGGCACGAGTTACACGGATTCAACGGTCACTTCGGGTAACATTTACTACTACACTATTTTCGCCACCACGGCGTCTGGCAATTCGGCGACAGTTCCCGAACTCGCCGCCGGTGCGAATTTCCAAGTGGATACGTGGACGGGCGGCGGCGCGGATAACAACTGGCAGACGGCTGCGAACTGGATCACCGCGCCTGCGGCGAGCCATACCCTCGCTTTTGCGGGAACGACACGGCTCTCGAACACGAACAACTACGCCGCAAACACGTCGTTTGGCGGTTTGACGTTCAACAGCGCAGCCGGCGCGTTCACGCTTGCAGGCAACGCCATCACGCTCACGGGAGATGTCGCCAACAACAGCACGGCTACGCAGACGGTAAGCGTGCCGGTGGCGCTCGCCGCCGGCGCGCATAGCGTGACGACGAACACGGGCAATATCGCGCTGGGCGGCGTGATCAGCGGGAGCGGAAGCGTGTCGAAAGCCGGCTCGGGGACGGCGACGCTCTCTGCGGCGAACACCTACAGCGGCGGCACGACGATCAATGCCGGCATATTGAATATTGGTTCGGGCACCTCGGTCGGCACCCTCGGTGCGACGGGCTCCACGATCACCCAAAACGCGGGCACGCTCACGTTCGCCCAGACCACCAATTCCACCAACGTGGCGTTCGCCAGCAACCTGGTTCTGAACGGCGGAACCATCAACGCGACGTCCGATGGTCGTTATACGCTCGGTTCCAGCACGGCGGGGGCCGTGGGCACCAACACCATCGCGGTCAATGGCAGCACTATAATCGCGAGCAATTGGGGTGATAAAGGGTTCGCCTTGGGTGGTATTCTTTCTGGCACGGGCGCGCTTACCATTCAGAATACGGGAGGTCATAACAACCAGGCAGCCCAGGTTGTAGTTTTGAATAACAACAACACCTACAGCGGCACGGTGACTGCGACGGGCACTTACGCGAGCGGCGGGGCCGGCGCGATCGTCGTGGGTGGCAATAACGCCCTGCAGTTTGCCAACGTGGTCAATAATGTGACCGGTGGTGGAACGAATGGAAACGGCGTCATCTTCAACGTCACCGCTCCTGCATTCGGGAGTCTGGCGGGCTCGGGTAACTTCCTCCTCACCGCCAACACCAATGTCTTCAACGCCTCGACACCTAATGCCAGTGGCGCTGCGGTCGCGTTGACGGTCGGTGCTAACAACGCAAGCGCCACCACCTACAGCGGCGTGATGAGCGGTGCGGGCAGCGTGACCAAGACGGGCACCAGCACGCAGGCACTCAGTGGGGCGAATACCTACAGTGGCGGCACGACGATCAATAACGGCACGCTCGGCGTCGCCAGTGCCAACGGAGCCAACACCAATCTCGGAGCCGGCTCCGTTACGGTGAACACGGGCGCGATTCTCCGAGTCGGTTACGGCGTAAGCAGCAACCAAAACGTCAGCACGACCGCCAACGCGATCACGCTGGCGGGGGGCTCCATCTATGCGGACGATGCGAACCAGCATCTGAGCGGCGCCATTACTGTCTCCACCTCGGGCACGCTCGGCTCGACCTACAACGCTGGCACTAATTCCGCAGCGGAGAAGGACAAGGGCCTCGCTCTCGATGGTGTCGTGAGCGGCTCTGGCGCGCTGACGGTGCAGCATACGCGGATTAGCACGGGAGCCAATTACATCACGTCGTTCGTGTCCTTCTCGAACAACAGCAACACCTACTCCGGAACCATCACGATCAATGAGAACACGACGACGAGCGAGGGTGGCGTTTACCTCGGCGTCAATAGCAGCACCGCACTGCAAAATGCCACCATTGCCACGTCGGCGATTCCTGGAAGCAACCTGAGGTTCGGAAGCAGCCCCATCGTCTTCAAGACCGGGCTTGGCTCCGCGACGCTCGGCGCGATCAGCGGCAGCGGTCCGCTGGTGTTGACCGGCTACGACCAAGTTAATCACGCCTATGGCACGGATGCCATTGCGCTGACGGTCGGCGGTAACAACGCGACCACGACCTATACGGCAGCGATCAGTGGATTGGGCAGTTTGGTCAAGGCCGGCACGGGTATGATGACGCTGTCCGGCACGAGCACCTACGCCGGCACGACAACGCTCAACGGCGGCATCCTGAATATTACGGGTGCCCTCAGCAGCACTTCCGGGACGGTGACCGTCAACAACGGCGGCACACTCGCCGGAACCGGAAGCGTGGCGCGTCCGGTTACGGTGGCCAGTGGCGGCGTGATTTCGCCGGGCAACGGCGGGGCGGGTGTGGCGGGCACATTGACGATGTCGGGTGCGTTGACACTCAGCAGCGGTGCGGTGCTGAACCTGGACCTGGCCGGCACAACCACGTCCGACAAAATCGCTGCGGGCAGCAGCGTCACGACGACCGCGACAACGACAATCAACCTGAATGCGCTCGCGGGCTTTGCCGGAGCAGGCACGTATCCGCTGATCACCAGCACGGGCACCCTCATCGCGTCGAACTTCGCGGTGGGCACGGCCCCCGGCGGTTACGGCTACGCCCTGAGCGCCAGTGGAGGGACTCTTTCCGTGACCGTGACCGCACTACCGGCGGTCCCAGCCGGCGTGAGCGCGACCTCGGCGACGGGCAGCGTGAGTCTCAGTTGGTCGGCCGTTAGTGGAGCGACGAGCTACACGGTGAAACGTTCGCTGAGCAGCGGCAGTGGCTACACCGTGCTGATGAGCGGCGTGACGTTGACGAACTACACGGATGGCACGGCGGCGAATGGCACGACTTATTATTACACGATTTCCGCGGTGAACGCCGGGGGCGCGGGCGTGGACTCATCCGTGGTCCATGCGACGCCCATTGGCGCGGCGCAAATCGTCACGCCGCAGCTGACCCTCACCAGCGGAACCGCGAATCTAAGCCTCACCACCTCGATCTCCGGTCGCACCTACCAACTCCAGCGCAGCTACACGCTCGCGTCTGGTTCGTGGGTAAACATCGGCTCGCCGCAAGCCGGCGGCGGCGGCTTGAGTTTCTCCGACATCCCCGACGCTGCGCAACCGAAGGTCTTCTACCGGCTGCTGATCAGCGAGTGACCAGCCCCGCCTGACTGCCGCGTTACGGCGTGCGGTCAGGTGTTCTTCTCCAGCCAAGCCGTCACGAGCTCCAGCACGTCCTCGCGCACGCTGTCGAGGCCGTGCCGAGCCCCGGGAAATAGCTTCAGCTCCTTGGGCTCGTGCGCAGCCGCGTAAACGATCTCCGAGCACTCCGATGACAATATCTCATCTCCGGTGCCATGGATGAGCAGTAGCGGACGAGGCGCGATGTGCTGCGCGAGATCCGCGCCAGCAGTCTGGGTGGACATGGCCACCACTGCGGTCACATCGGTCGAAAGCGCCCCCGCGTTGATCACCACCGCCCCGCCGAAACTATGTCCCACGAGCGCAATGCGCTCCACTCCTTCGGCACGAAGAAAACGCACCGCAACCAAGACATCGAGCACGCACGCCAATAGATCACTCGGTCGTCGGTAGTGAATACGAAGTCCGGCCAGGCCGTTCCGCTGAAGCCAGCGGCACGCCTCCGGATACAATCCACGAGCAGGGCCATCGAGGCCGCCACCGCTCCCACCGACCCAAATAACGGCGCGCGTCGGTTTGCCCAGCGGTGGCTTGGGCACCCCGTGATATTTGCCGAAGATCTCACCCGCGTCGGTATGCAGCGTGAGATCTTGTAGATCCTGATCAAGCGGGCCTCGGACCACCGTCTGCAACCGGAGCTGCAACAACTCCTCGTGAACACCGCCTCCAGACGTCGCCTCCACCGGGATTTGGGCGATCATCGAATCATCGAAAAACTGCGAATGTTGAGCATCCATAGATAACCAAGGCCGGCAGATACCCAAAAGGCTTCCCCGCTGGCCGACCTTGATTATCCACCACGGAGCCTGCCTGAAAAATTTACGGTGACATCGTGAGCTTGTGGCTCTCGCGGTCGTCAGCCTCAAGCATCTCGAAGAGGGTCGTGCGCGCAGGATCGAGGCCCAGGTTGCGGCACTCTTCGCTAAACCATTCTGTTTTCTCAGGGACGTTATAAAAGCTGACCCGCTCCCGGTCATCGGACCAGGCCTTGATTTCTTCCGGAGTCTTGGGCGTGCCGTGTGTGTTGAACCACTCCAGCAACTCCTCGTCGCTCGCCCCGGAGAGGAGCACTTTGCGCACCTCCTCGCCATCGACGCCTTTGAAGCCGAAGAGCATGTTATCCAGCGGACAATTGAAGTGGTATTCGCCGTTCGTGCCATTGAGCGTGGCGCGACCTTTATCGGCCATTCGCGCCATAAGAACATAGTCGCCGATGCGGTAGCGCGGGCTGCGCGGCGGTTCTTGCATGAGGTCCTTGGCCTTGGGAAGTGATGGGGTTGTTGGGTTCATGAGACTACTGATAGTCATGCGGACGGAATCGCAACTGGGACACCCTCCACGATCCGCCGGCCGTCACGACGACTTGCGTCACGTCTGCGACGAGTGCCGGAAATCCACCCGGGCATCCTGCGAGAGGTCCGCTGGTTGCAGCGGCAGATCGCATGACTGTCGCCGGGGCCGAATGCGAACGTCCTCACTGCGTATTTTCTCCCATGGAGTCTTCGGAAGAATCCGTGGCCTTGGACGAACCGGAGCCGGCGTCTTCAGGACGCCGCCGCTCCATCAACACGCTACGCGGATTGCGGGAAGTGCCCGATCAGTTCCGCGATCGGCTGGTTGACGAGATCTTTGACGACCGCGCTGCGGAGCCGAAACCGGGTCTGCGGCGAGAGTTGTTCAAGGACCACGTTGTGCAGCGATGGACCCGCGGCGAAATCCCACGTGGCGGTTGGCTGGCCTTCGAGAAACGCACTGATGGCTCGGGCGACATCCTCAGCCTGACGCCGCTCGACTTCGCGTTGCATGGGCAACCGCTCATCAATCGACATGCCGGTGCGGGCGGTGGGGGCGCCCGGAGCGGCACCTTGATGTTGGGAACTTTGAAAACGCCCGGCCATGTCGGAGTCGTTGTCCGCATAGCTCGCACGCGCGTGGGGGAAATCCATCGCATGCACTTCTTCAAGCCCGGGCGTGGACTGTCCGCGTCTGGAACGGTGAATAAAAATCCTGAGGTGACCGCGGTCGGCAATGACAAGGTAGTGACTGTTCATGCGATGAGGGGACGCCAATCACCTTACCACCGAAGGTCGCCCGCGTCTTTCCGCATGGATACCGAACATACCGTGGGAGAACCGCCGGGCACGCAGTCATCTCCGATGTGCGATGCGCCCGACTGGAGGCGCGGAGCGACGAACGCAAAAAAACGCCGGAGCGGTTTTCACCACCCCGGCGTTTTGACAAAGGGCACTGGCATTCCTGCCGTGCCTTGAAGAGTTAGCGCAAGCCTTAGCCCAGCTTGGGAACATCGACCCACTGGCGCTTGGCCCAGGACTCGAGACCGAGCTCGGCGAGCTGCACGCCCTTGGCGCCTTGCAGCAAGTTCCAGGGGAACGGCTCGTTCTTCACCACGTGGCGGAGGAAGAGCTCCCACTGAACCTTGAACGCGTTATCATAAACCGCGTTGGAGGGAACGCGCGTCCAGCCGTCCTTGTAGTCGATCGGGCTGTCGATGTCGGGATTCCAGGTGCAACGGGGTGTGGCGGCGAGGGCCTGGGCTTTGCAGTCGCGCAGACCGGCGACGGCCGAACCGTGGGTGCCGTCAACCTGGAGCGTGAGGAGGTCGTCGCGGTCAACGCGCACAGACCACGAGGAGTTGAAATGGCAGATGACGCCGTTTTCCAACTCGAAGGTCGCGTAAGCAGAGTCGTCGGCGGTGCACTTGTATTTCTTGCCGGCTTCGTCAACGCGCTCCGGGATGTGCGTCGCACCGAGGCAGGAGAGGCTCTTCACCTCGCCGAACAGGTTCTGGATCACATACTGCCAGTGGCAAAGCATGTCCACGATGATGCCGCCATCATCTTCCTTGCGGTAGTTCCAGGACGGACGCTGGAGCTTTTCGAATTCGCCGGTGAACACCCAGTAGCCGAACTCGCCGCGCACCGAGAGGA
>CBRAFO010000104.1:0-12690 GCA_967755175.1 uncultured Opitutaceae bacterium
TGATTACCCCCTATGAGCGATAAGTATTCCAATGGTCTGCAATGGGAACGCTTGGCCATTAAATTGATGGATTTCTTCAGCGTCTTGGGCGAAGTGGCGGACTCGCTACCCAGTGGTGTGTGGAAGCCGACGCTGCCGAGCACAGGAGCAGCCCTCGTGGCTGCCGATGCGTGGAGGCGGATTGAAGCCGGCTATCGTAAAAGCGTCCATGAGGCGACGCGCGCGTTGATAGAGACGGCGCGAGTGCCGGACCCGACGCCGGAGATCATGTATTTTCTTGGTCTGCGCGTCCGCGCCGCACTCAACCACGTCGAGGCAATGGTCGCCATAAAAGACGATAAACCGATGAGCCTGTGGTCATTCCCGGCGCTCCCTCCGGACGAAGTCATTGAGTGGTTACTGACCGAGTGGGCCGACGATCACGCCATCATGACGGCGTTTCCCCCGATGGACGTTCCCTGCGCCCAAGACACGTCCGCGTCCTCGTTCCTCACCCCCTCCGTTTAGCTCAAAGCGTCACCATGCCTGCTCGTCTCACGCCCATCGGCCGCCTGGGTGGCCGTCGACCTTTGCGACCCCATCAACGCGGCTTCGCGCTGTTGATCACGATCACGCTGCTCGCCTTCTTGGTGTTGCTGCTCGTAAGCCTCGCCAGCCTGACCCGGGTGGAAACCCACGTTGCGAGCAACAGCCAGCAAGTGGCTCAGGCGCGCCAAAACGCCCTGATGGCGCTCAACGTTGCGCTTGGCCAATTGCAGAAATACGCCGGCCCCGACCAGCGCGTAACCGGCACGGCCGATCTGGCGGGTGATGCGACGGGCGCACGGTTGGCTGCGGGCGGAACACCCACCAACACCCAGTCCCTCGCCTCGCCCGATGGCCTGCGTCCAGCTAAATTGAACGGGCTCGTGGGACCGAAAGCCGGCACCCGCTATTGGACTGGGGTATGGGGCAACTACGATGCCAAGACTGATATTTATAAGCAGACGCCCGCGCCAGTTCTCCTCAATTGGCTGGTGAGTGGTAATGAACAAACTTCATTTAGCAGCACCAATGGCCAAATAACCGGTTCCAACGGCGAACCCGGAACCGAGGCGCCGGACTTCAATCCCTCCGCCACAGTGTCGTGGCCTGCCAGCGCCACGGAAGTCGGCAGCATAGCCAAATCCGACGGCAAGAAGCAGGATACCGTCTTGCTTGTGGGTCCAGCCACGGCCGACAGCACCTTGCGCACGTTGCTCGACGGCAACTCGGAAACCGCGAGTGACCGCTATGTCATCGCTCCGCTGGTCGATATTAAAGTCGATCCAAGCTCCGTCCCGGGCTTGGGTGCGACCGGCGGTTCTCCGGTTACTATTGGCCGCTATGCCTACTGGGTCGGCGACGAAGGGGTGAAAGCGAAATACAATCTCGTGGATTCCTACACGAACTACACCTCGCCGACGGATAACACCAACGTGGATTTCAATACACGGGAGGGCAACACGTTGTCCACAACCGGCGGGGCGCTGGCACGCTACCGGCTCCTGTCCGCCCAACGCAACGGGCTCGAAGGGCTCGTTGGGCTGAACTACCTGCCCAACGACGCCAAGGTCGGCCAAGTTTTGGCGTCGGGGCAGATGCGTTTCGCCGGCTCGGCCGCAGTGACTGCGGCCGACCAGCAGCAGCGTATCCACGACATCACCGTGACATCGATGGGCGTGCTCGCCAACACGCTGGAGGGCGGTCTGCGTAAAGATCTCACGGCCTATCTCGAAAATACCAACAACGTATTTACTGCGGGCGGCGTTGGGGGAATCACGCAGCTTGCCGGCTCCAACATCATCCCCGATTACAGCCTCCAAGGCGGGACAAATTACAGCCCCGGGCAGGGGCCAAAATGGGATCTGTTGAAATCCTACCATGATCTTTCGGCCGTCGGGCAGACCGATACCATCGACATCCGCCCCGCGACCACGACTCAAATGGGCATTTTCCCCATCGTGTCGGACGTGCGCCTGCTCTTCGGGCTGAAGCCGAAAACGGATAATCCCACCAATTTTGCGAAGACTGTAGCCCAAGCACTTTTCAATCCGCTCATCGTCCTGACCAACCCCTATAATCGTCCGCTGCGCTTGACCACCGGCCTTGAGATGGAGTTCAAGCTTACGGCGTTCACGGACTTCGCCGACTCCCAAGCTAGAGGCGAACTCATCTTCAAATCTATCATCCCAAAGCCGAACGAGTATCGTGCCCTGTCGCGCGTGAGGTCCAACGGGACCGTGATCCGCAGCCCTTCGCTGCTCAACAATGTCAAGTTTCGGTTTCCTGCTAACGTTGTTATCCAGCCCGGAAAATCGGCGATTTTTTCGATCACAAGCAATCAAGTCGATGTCGGTGACAGCGCCACACTGACGGCGGGCCCGCCGAGCGGGAGCACATTCTATTATTATGGGAAAACCGTGTCCGGCTCCACGATGTCGAGCACGGGTTATGGCATGGATGATGGGGGTAATTCGACCCCCCTGGATATAGTGTTCAGCAATTCGTCGGGCGTCGTCGTGAAGCACCTCAAAGGGCTCAACGTAGACTGCCAAGAAAATGGAGCAGACTCTCCGCGGAAGCCACAAGCCTTTGTCATTGGCATGTTCAAGGCCAGCGTGAGCTATCCGGGAAATACCGCGCCGGGCACCGGCGAAACAAACCGGAATCGCACGCTGCGCCTTTTCGCCGATTTCAACCTGCGAGCGATGAATAACCGCCAGATTCTTTGGCTATACTCCCTCCCTCCGTATTTTGCCCGGTGGCTTCCGGTGGGTGGCACGGCTGCGACGGAGGTCCCGACCGACTTCACGAATTACCTTAGCTCTGGAGCGTTTTGGGGCCGCGATACTACGGCCTCTTTGCTTGAGGCCCGTTTATTTGACCTGCCGGCTCCGCGTTCCACAGGCACCGAAATGTCGCTCCTTTCGCTCGCCCAGTTGCAACACGCCGACCTGACGGCGGATGACGACAATATCGGGGTGGGCCATCAGCCGGGCTATGCACTGGGAAATTCATTCTGCCCCCCCTACCTGCCTCGCGATCAGATCAAGCAACAACGCCCCGACTGGCATTCTCTCCAAACTGGATCTCCCAACTATAGTGAGGCGCAGCGCAATTATTACGACATAAGTTATCTCTTAAACTGTGCGCTGTGGGATAAATACTTTTTCTCCTCCATCCCGCAAACCGCGACGAGCTACGAATCTGTCAACGCCCGGTATCGTTTCGTGCCCGACGCGACTCTCGCAGCCGCCAATTCCACGGCCAAAGCCACGGCCCTGCATAATCCGACGCTCACGGCCCGCTATCTGATGGTGGATGGTGCGTTTAACATCAACTCCACCTCCATCGAGGGGTGGAAGGCCGTGCTGGGCGGCTCCCGAGGGCTCAAAATGCCCGGAGACAGCCAGGCCGACGCCGCCTTCCCTCGCAGTGTGCGGCAACCAGGCGTGGCCACAGTCCCCAAGCCCTCCGGAGACGGAGCCGATACCTATACCGGCTTTCGTCGGCTCAACGACGACCAACTCACCGCGTTGGCCACCGAGATCGTGAAACAAGTGCGCCTCCGCGGGCCCTTCGTTTCGCTGGCGCAGTTCGTCAATCGGTCGCTGACCACCAGCTCCGCGTCGCTTGCGCTCCAAGGACCGCTCCAAGCCGCGATCGATTCCGCCACCGGCGGAATTAATGTGTTTACGGAGGTCACCCCCACTCAGGATCAAGTCGTGATTAACCGGGGTTCCGAAAGCTCTGGTGGGGCAGCCGCTGGCACCTACCGCATCTTCCCGACCACCACGCCGCCGGTTGTGAGCGAGCAGGGCTATCGCTCGACTGCGGCTCCGGGATGGCTGACCCAAGCCGACCTCTTGCAGGTCATCGGGCCGGCGCTGGCCACGCGGTCCGACACGTTCGTAATCCGCACCTATGGCGATGTGAAAAATCCGCTCGACGGTAGCACCGGTCCGGTCGCCCGTGCTTGGTGCGAAGCGGTGGTGCAACGTTTCCCCGACTATGTCGATACCAGCGACAACGCCGAGGTCGCCCCCGCCAACCTCCCGGCCGCAAGCATCAACCGCACCTACGGACGAAGGTTCAAAGTCGTATCCTTCCGCTGGCTCTCCGCTAAAGACATTTGACCATGCTCCCACGTTTTTTCCTCCTTTGTTTGTTTCTTGTGGCAACGCTTCGAGGGGCCGAAGAGCCTCCGAAGCCATCCGTTAACCTGACTTTCTCGGTCGTAAGCTGGGGCGACCCGATTTCCGATCTTTATTACAAATCGGGCGGCACACTCAAAAAGATCGTCGCGCCTGCCTTCGAGCCTTCCGCGTCCATTCAATACACTGGCCCGGCCGAGTTGGTGTTCTACACACGTCAGGTCCCGACGTCGGATGCGGCTTCGGAGAGCTCCGACGAGTCCCCGGCAGAGGTAATCACCAAGCCGGGAAAAGCATGGGAAACCGAGGTCGGCCACGTGCTTTTGCCCACCGATGAAACCCGTGTGACCATCCTTCTGGCACCCACCACCCCCGGCCATTACCAAGGTTTCGTGATCCCGGGAGACCCGACCAAGTTTCCTTTCGGGCAAGCCAAGCTCATCAACCTCCACAACCAGCCGCTCGCGATTAAGTTCAACCGCAGTGGAGCCGTCTTGCTCAAACCCAACGAAAGCCAGGTCGTCGCTCCGGGCGGGGATTCGTCTCTCGTCATCGAAGTCGCTGCATACAAACGCGACAAGTGGAAGCGGCTGCTAGACAACATATTCACCCTGCATGAAGACGAACAGGCTGTCGTCATCCTCTCGAGCGGTGATTATAAATTTTTCCGGACGGGAGACGGCGACCAGGAAAGCGAAGTCCACGTCACCGTGCTTCGTCAGAGGAAGGAGAAACCTGCGACCGATAAACCGGGAACTGCGAACCCTTCAGGTATCCATTGATTATATAATTCGCTTCTTCCGCCTCCCGTTTCTGTGACCGGGCGCCCCAGCGACACAATCGGACAGGCCGGTGATCGCGTGACCGATGATCCACCAACCCGTTTCAGCTAACGCATCAACTCCCTCCGTTCTCTTCGGTTTCTCATGTTTCGTGTCCATCCATCTTTTGTTGCACTGGCGCTCGCCTCTGTCGCCTTCGGCCAGGCTGCCGCCGCGAATCAAACGAACGTCCTCTGGTATGCACAGGCCGCCCGGGCGTGGATGACCGAGGTGCTGCCGCTCGGCAACGCATCGCTCGGCGGCATGTTTTTCGAGCTCACCAGCACCGAGCGCATTCAATTCAATGCCAAAACCCTCTGGACCGGTAATGAGAAGGCCATCGGCACGTATCAGGCATTTGGCGACGTCTTCATCCAGCTGAACCACGCGAACCCGACCGGTTACCGTCGCGAACTCAATCTCGACCGGGCGCTGCAACGCGTCAGCTACGCCAGCGCCGGCGTGACCTACCAGCGCACTGCCCGTCTTAACTGATGTTCAGTTCCGCCTTTGAACGATGGCATTTCTCTCCCCAAAAAAATGAAAAACAAACAGCCTCGGCATTCATCCCTTACGAGCATCTGCCTCATGCTCACCGCACTCGTCCTGTCCCCGTGCGGATTGCCCTCGGCCCGAGCAGCCGACGTGCCTCAGCCCGACCCTGACAAGGCTCCGATGACAGCTAGCCAATTGGCCATGACGGTGGAGCAATCAGGAGTGCCGCAAGTCGCGGTCAACGGTTCTCCCAAGGTCATTAAAGTCCGTGCCGTCACGATCAAGATACACCGAGTGGGAAGCTGTAATGGAAATGTAATCCTTAAGATCGCCTTCGTCGGAACCGATGTGACGACCAACCAAAAAGTCGTTAACCGCCAGACTGAAAAAAAGGCGGAAGCCCTTCCCGGCAAAGACAAGGAATACACGGAGACCTCCGCTCCCTTCGTTTATAACCCGCCCTCGGTAAATCCCAAAACCAAGAAGCCCATACCCGCCAACGGAACCAAACCGTTCGGCTGGGTGGTGCGGGTTTTCCAAGATGGGAAACTCGTGAAGGCCATGAGCTCCAACGCAGATCTGGTCGATTGGATTACCAAGCAATGAGCGAACAACGTTCGGTCAAAATGATCGAGGTCGCCTGCCCGCTTTGCCCAAGGTCTGGCCGGCCGGCTCGGTATCGGGCCTGCGCGCGCGCGGCGGGTTTGAAGTCGATCTCGTTTGGGCCAACGGAGTGCTCTCTTCCGCCAAAATCCAGTCGTTGGCCGGCGAGCCACTCAAGGTTCGTCTCGGTGATCGTGTGGTCGAGCTACCGACGCGCCGCGGCGAGTCCTACCGCTTTGGCCCCAACCTAAGTCCTGTCCAATAATGCATATCGTGAAATTCCACCGCTCACTCTTCACGCTCCTACTCCTCGGGTTCGCCGCGACGAGCACCTTCGCGGCGAACGCGGGGCTGGGTAAATTTCGTCCCGGCGAACTGTGGCCGGACGACAAAGGCGTTCCCATTAACGCGCACGGCGGCGGAATCGTGTTGCACGAGGGCATTTATTACTGGTTCGGCGAACACAAAATCGAAGGCGAGGCGGGTAACGTGGCACACGTGGGCGTGCGCGTTTACAGCTCCCGCGACCTGCTTCGCTGGCAGGACCGCGGGATCGCGCTGACCGTGTCGGACGACCCCGAGAGCGAGATCGCGAAGGGCTGCATCATTGAGCGGCCGAAGGTCATCTACAACGCGAAGACCAGGACCTTCGTGATGTGGTTTCACCTGGAGTTAAAGGGCCAAAGCTACAGGGCGGCCCGCGCCGGTCTGGCCGTCAGCGACAAGGCGACCGGCCCCTACAAATATGTGGGCTCCTTCCTCCCCAACCCAGGCGTCCTGCCGCTCGGTTTCGCCTCGAAGGCTGCACCCGATCCCAGCCGGCTTAAGGACAAGAAAAAGTGGAACGAAGCCGTGGTGGCCGGCGATATGGTGTGGCGCGATTTGGAGCGCGGCCAGATGTCCCGCGACATGACGCTCTTCGTGGATGACGACCGCAAGGGCTACTTGCTGACCTCCGCCGAGGACAACCAGACACTGCACCTTCACGAATTGACGGACGACTATCGCGGTTTCACCGGCAAGTGGACGCGTATCCTTCCCAATGCCTCCAACGAGGCTCCCGCACTCTTCAAACGCGCCGGAAAATACTACCTGTTCGCCTCCGGCACCTCGGGCTGGTTTCCCAATCCCGGACGCTCCGCGATGGCCGACTCGATTTGGGGACCATGGACCGCGTTGGGCAATCCGTGCCGGGGCACGGAGCGCGAAAACGCCATCACGTTTGAGTCCCAGTCCACCTATGTCCTGCCCGCGCCCGGTCGTCCCAGTGAGTTTATCTACATGGGTGACCGCTGGCGGCCGAAAAACGCCATCGACGGCCGTTATATCTGGCTCCCGGTCGAGTGGGAAAACAACCGCCCGGTGCTCCGCTGGCACGCCGAGTGGGACCTGTCGGTTTTCGCGCGTCGATGAAACGAATGCCGCCCTCCGAGCATCCCTGAAAACACTACCCATGATCCGACCTTCACTCCCCCGACTACTCCGTCTGATCCCGGTTGGCGCTGTGTTTCTCGCGTGCATCGCGTCCGCCGCCCCCGCGCCTGACAAGCCGCCGCAACCGCCCGTGCGCGTGCTGAAAACGGAGCAGGGCGTCACCCAGCTCTCCGACGAGCAGATGAAATGGCTCCTCGATGCGAAGTTCGGCATGTTCATTCACTGGGGGCTCTACTCAGGTCCAGGCAAAGGCGAGTGGCTGATGCAGAATCAAGGCATCTCCCCCGAGAAATACCGCAAATACGCGTTACCCGGGAGCGGTGATGACTATTTCGACGCGAGGGACTTTCATCCCGAGCAATGGGCTGCGCTCGCCCGCGAAGCCGGCATGAAGTGGCTCTGCCTCACCGCGCGTCATCACGACGGCTTTTCCCTCTTCGACAGCCCGCACCCGAACGCCTTTACCAGCCAGCAGACCCTCGGCCGCGATCTCATTGCCGAATACGTGAAGGCCGTCCGTGCCGCCGGCCTCAAGGTGGGCCTCTACTACTCGCCGCTCAGTTGGCGCTACCCTGGCTATTACGACGTCACCGGCCAGGACATGCAGCCAAACAAATTCGGCTACACGCAGGACCCGTCGAACAAGGAGAACGCCCGACTGATGAAGGAGGAGAACTACGTGAACGTGAAAAAGCTCCTCACCGGGTATGGAAAAATTGACCAGATCTTCTGGGACGGAGGCTGGCTGGCGCAGAAAGGCACCGACGCTGCGGGGGCCTTTTTCCACGAGCCCGGCAAATACCTCGATCCGCAAAACGACTGGCCCGTCCCGGCCAAATATCAGGACTTCGAACCCGGCACCAACAAGCCTCTCGGCATCATGGGCATGGTCCGAAAATACCAGCCTGATGCCATCACGAACCTCCGCTATGGTTGGATCGGCGACATCACCGAGGAGGAGGGGGGCCACGAGACGAAGGGGCCCATTCGCGATTCCGTCTATCAAGACAAGTGCATGACCCTCCAGCGCGGTGCGTGGGGCTACGACAAACGTGCTCAAAGCGAGGGCAAAACCGTGAGTGCCGACGAACTCGCCGTCTACCTCGCCAACTGTGCCGTGCGCAACATGACCTTCCTGCTCAACGTCTCGCCCGATCGCCACGGTGTCATCCCCGAGTTTCAGCAGCAGCAGCTCCGCCAGGTGGGCGCCTGGCTCAAGAAGACCGGCGACGCGTTCTACGGCACGCGCGGCGGTCCTTGGCAGCCGACCGATGGCCAATACGGCTACACCTACAAGGACTCCGCAATTTTCGCCCACCTCCTCAAAGGCTACGCTGGCGACAGCTTTCAGATTCCGCCCATGGGCCGGCTGAAGGTCGTGAAGGTCCACGACGTTTACACTGGAAAGCCACTGGCTTACACGGTGCGCGACGGCGGCATCACGGTGACCGGCATCGACCGCAAATCCTCGCCCGCCGACACGGTCATCGCGGTCATCTACGACCAGCCCGTCAGCAACGTCTGGAAAAACTGATTCGATGAGGCCCGGCATCCGCAAATTCGAGGTCGTCGAGTGATATGCGTCGTTCCAACCGCCCAAGCTGTATCCATGAAAAACTTACTCATCATCCGTCGCTCGCTCATCGCCTTTCTGGGGATGAGCGCGCTCCCCGCCTGCCAGGCATTCGAGTGGAGCGGCTCTGCCGGCCCGGGTTTTAGCTCTCCGGCCAGCTGGACGGACACAGCTCCGGTGGCCAACTCCGACAACGCCGGCGACCTGTTCGTTGCCAACGCACAGAGCGCCCCGCTCGTTTACTCCGAGACGGATGGGAAAACGGTTTTCGACTGTGTGAATTTCAAGGTCGGCAGCCGCCCAAACCGCGGTGGTGACCTGAAAATCACCGGCGGCGAACTCATGGTGAGTTCACACCACTGCCTCGCCGTCGGACAAAACAACAACCAGACGAGCACGCTCACCCTCACCGGCGGAAAACTGACCCTCAACAGTCGCGACGATGCCGAACCCGGCGAGCGCAATTTCCGCATCGGCAACGGCATCCCTCCCCATACTCAGGGAGTCCTGAACATGAGCGGCGGCATTCTCGTGATCAACCCGCCTGGCACGACCGAACTCCCCGGCTTCATCATCGCGAATGAAAACGGCAGCGGCCGCGTGACGCTCACCGGCGGACTCCTCGTTGTGACGAGCCGTTACGGCACCGCGTTTCAACCGGTCAACGGCCGCGGCGTCGGTATCCTGACGTTGGGGCAGGGGGACGGAGTTTTCATGCAGACCGACTCCAAGCGGATCACCTTCGGCCAAGGCGGTGGCGCTGCTTCCTACATCGACTTCCAAGCGGGCAGCCGCGGCCAACTCTCCCTGAACGAAGCCACCGAGGAGGACTACGTCGCTTGGGTAAAAGCGGGCAAGATCCGCCTGAACGGACAGCCGACCACCCCCGACAAGTTCCGCTTCGTCAACTTGCCGCCCCAAGGAATCTACATCTTGGCAACCCCCTAGAGCCTTTCCGTCAGAGCCTTCCCGTCCGACCTGCTTTCCCCCCCAAAAAAACATGAAACCCAGAAACTCGGTTCTAACCATCGGAGCATCCCTGCTCCTGTTAGCCTTCGGACAACCCCAAGCCCGCGCCTACACCCATCCGGGCGCTCCGCTTACTCTCGCGGATCTCCAGTCCGTGAAAGCGAAAGTCGACGCCAACCAGGAGCCGTGGAAATCCGGCTACGCAGGGCTCGCGGCCGGCACCTCCCTCACATACACCATGCAGGGGCCGTTCGCGCAGGTCAGCCGGGTGGGAGATTACGACCAAAACCTCGCCGCATGGCGGAGCGACATGGTTGCCGTGTGGAATTTCGCGCGCATGTGGTATTTCACCGGCGATACCGCCTACGCCCAGAAGGGGCACGACATCCTGCTGGCGTGGGCAAACACGCAGACGGAGTTTTCAGGCAACGAATCGATGCTCGATCTGGGAGACTACGCGCTCCGGTTCGTAGGCGGCGCGGACATCCTGCGCGGCACGTGGCCGGGCTGGACGGCGGCCGACACGACCACGGTGAAGGCTTATTTCGCCAATGTTCTTCAGCCCGGCGCCAATCCGTGGGGCGACAGCCAATACGGCGCCGCGAACAAAGGGGCGCTGGCTCTCGTGGCCCAAGGGCTGATGGCGATCTTCAATGACGACACCGCCAAGCTCGACGATGTCGTGTATAAGGCCCGCACGCTCGCGCACATTGGCCTGCGCAGTTCCAACGACATCGGCATGCTCGGAGACTCCCTCCGCGACCAGGGCCACGCCCAAGTGCAGCTTTTCTCGCTGGCCACGCTTGCCGAAGCGCTCTGGAAGCAGGGCATCGACATCTACTCCGACTATAACAACCGCCTGCTCGCGGCTGGCGAATATTACGCGCGGGTGAACGATCTCTCCGTTGCCACGCCGTTTCTCCCCTTCGGCACCACCGATTGGTATTATACCGCCGACGTCACCAACCGGGGCTTTGGAGCTGGAAACACGGCGTTCAGCATCCTCTACAACGCCTATGTCGTCCGCAAGGGCATCCCGGCTCCCAATATGGCCCGGAGACTTCAGGAGGTGCCGCCGGATTTCATGTTCTTGAAGGATGCCGACCTCTCCACGGCCGCGCCGGCGCCAGCGCTGACGATTCCCGGCACCACCTCGATCACCTCGGGATTCTCCGACGTCGAAATCGGGGGCGCTTCCCCCACCGGCGGTGCGTCCTACTCCGGCGGCACCTGGACGGTGCAGGGAGGGGGGGCGGGCATGTCGGGCACAACCAGCGATAGTTGCCACTTTACCTATAAAGCGGTCACCGGCGACTGCGCCATCATCGCGAAAGTCCAGTCGGTCCAGAACACCAACGGGAATGCCAAGGCAGGCGTGATGATCCGCACGAGCCTCAGCCAGAGCGCTCCCCGCGCCTGGATGGTCGTCACTCCCAGTATCCGGTTCGAGCAAAACATCGTGGGACTCGCCGTGTATGGCGGCAGTAACTACGCCAATAAAAACTACGCCATCCCCACCGCCTCGTATTGGGTGAAGATCGAGCGCCTCGGCAACATCATCACCGGCTATGTTTCCCCCGACGGCACCAACTGGGCGGCCACCGACGTCGGCCGCTTCGATAATCCTCCGGCCACGTGGTATGTCGGCCTGGTGGTCTGCTCGGTCTTCAACGGAACGCAGAACACCTCCACCTTCAGCGGCGTTCAGATCACCGGTGGCAACGGCGGCGCTCCCATCGTCACTCCCGACGCGCCCGCCGCCTTCCTGGTTGCGCCGGGCGAGAATGCCGTCTCGTTGCGCTGGCAGCCGTCCTTCGGGGCCGCCAGCTACACGGTCAGGCGCGCCACCACGAGCGGCGGCGCCTACTCGACAATCGCCTCGGGCATCACCGCCAGCAGCTACACGGACGGGTTGGTGACCAATGGCACGACCTATTACTACGTCGTCACCGCGACCAATTCCGCCGGCACGAGCGGCAATTCGGACGAGGACAGCGCGACGCCGATCAGCCCGATGGTGAACCTCGCCTTCAGCGGCACGGCCAGCTCCAGCACGGTTGGCGCCCCCTCTTGGGAGCAAGCCGACCAGGCCTTCAACTTCAATTCCGGATCCAAATGGTATAACGGCAACGCCACCAACCCCGGACCCACCGGCTGGCTCCGCTACGACTTCGGCGCGGGCAACGCGCAGACCGTGAAGCGCTATACGGTGGTCAGCGCCGACGTGGCTAACCGCGACCCGAAGAGCTGGACCTTCCAAGGCTCGAACGACGCTTCGACCTGGACGACGCTCGACACGCAGAGCAACCAGGCCTTCCCAACGCGGAATCACGCAAACGCCTACAATATCGGCAATACGACCGCCTACCGCTACTACCAGATCAATGTCACCGCCAACAACGGCGCCAGCACGCTGGCGATTGCCGAACTCGGCCTCTGGTCCGACACCGGCCACACGATCGCGGACGGCACCTACTGCGTCGTCAGTAAGAAGAGCAAGAAGGTCCTCGACGTTTACCTCGGCGGCACCGCCGATGGCACGAATGTCCAGCAGTGGGGCTGGACCGGCGGCAACAACCAGAAGTGGACGCTCACCCACTTGGGCAACGGCCAATATCAG
>CBRAFO010000105.1:0-12442 GCA_967755175.1 uncultured Opitutaceae bacterium
TGGCGAGACGCCATGCCACCTCAATGCGCGGTTCACGTGTGCGCCGCCAAGAACTGCCGGATGCCGGAGGCCGGGAGCGCGCCGGCCTGTCGCGCAACTTCGTGTCCGCCTTTGAAGAGCACCAGCAGCGGGATCGCTTTGACGCCGTGACGTTGGCCGAGCGCGGGCAACGTCTCGGTGTTCACTTTCACGACCAGCCAACGTCCGGCAGCTTCGGCGGAAACCTTGACCAATTCGGGGGCGACCATCTTGCACGGCCCGCACCACGGCGCCCAGAAATCCCCCAGCACGGGCAACGCCGCACGGGCGGTCAGTGCTGCTAAACTCGTCTCGTTTTCAACGTTGATCGGTTCGCCGGGCACCGAGAGTTTCGCGCGGCACTTCGCGCAGACCGGGGGCTGGTTCAGGCGCTCGTAGGCGAGCCGGTTGTTCTGTCCGCAGTGCGGGCAGCTCACGATCAAACCGCGGTCATCAAGTTCGGTGGCGCTCATGAATCAGGTCTCCTTTATGTCTCCTCTCGCGGATTGAAACGCGATACCCGGGCAAGTTCATCCCACAGCCTGCGCTCTTCACTCGTGAGTTCCGACGGCACTTGAATCTTGGCGATGACGTAGAGGTCGCCGCGTTCGCCCTTGGGGCTTTTCGGCAGGCCTTGCGCACGCACGCGCAATTGCTGGTCGGTGCGGGTGCCGGGAGGGATGCGCAGCTTCACGCTGCCCGTGAGCGTGGGCACGACGACCTGGCCGCCGCGCGCAGCTTCCCAGGGCGCGAGTTCGAGATCGTGATAAAGATCCGTCCCGCGCACCTCAAAGTCGGGATGCGCCGCGAACCGCACACGTAGGTAGAGATCGCCCGCCGGTCCGCCGCCGGCACCGGCGCCGCCCTTGGCTGGCACCCGGATACGACGGCCTTCCTGCGCGCCGGGCGGGATGCGCACGGTGAAGGTTTCCGTCGTCGTCTCCCCGGTGTCCGGATCGATGCGCTGCAACGAAATCGTGCGCATCGACCCGTTCAACGCCTCGTCGAGGGTGACGAGAACATCGCCTTCGATGTCTCCACCGCGCGCGGCGTATTCGGGTTCATCGCTCGCCGCGCCCGGCGGACGTGGCCGGCTAAACGTGCCTCCGAAATCGCGGCTGCGACCGCCGCCGAAGAACTGCTCGAAGAAATCGCTGAACCCCGTGCCGCCGAAGTGAAACTCCGGCTCTGGTTCGCCGCCGGCTTGAGACCACGCGCGGCCACTCTGCGTGTGCGGGGGCGGCGCGTAACCACCCGCACCACCCGTGTAAGCCCCGGCTCCCGGGAAGCCCGCGCCGCCGGCCTGCCAGTTCGCCCCGAGTTCGTCGTAGCGGCGGCGTTTCTCGGGATCGCTCAACACTGCGTGCGCCTCGTTGATCTCCTTGAATTTCGCCTCGGCGACCTTCTTGTCCTTCGCGACGTCGGGATGGTATTGGCGCGCAAGTTTTCGGAACGCCTTTTTGATGTCGTCCGCACTGGCGTCACGCGTCACGCCGAGCACCGCGTAGTAGTCTTTGAAATCAACAGCCATCGTTCGCTCCTTCGAAATCGGGCTTGGATTCAGGCTTCATAAGTGGGTTCCGCCGCTTGTGGTTTATCTATCAGTCCTAGCATTGAAGTTAACTATTTAATCCAGTCAGCGTGTTAGCCGCAAAGAGGCGCAAAAGATTGCCGATCCTGCCGACGTGAGTCTTCCGCGCGCCTATAGGCGCCTCTCACGGTTCATACGCTTTAAAAATTTTGTTGTTCCTTGCGGCCCTATTCTCCGGGAGGACCGAGGCATACCGCACTGGTTCGCGTTTCAGGCGTAAACTTCTGTTGAACGACTCGTGTATCCGCGGGACTGCGACCCACCTCCGCGTGTTAGGGCAACACCCCATAGAGGATAATCGTGCGATGCCCCATGCTGCTATCGTCGCAGATATACCCGCCACACACGGTTTCCTCCCTGAGAGCAGAGGGTGAATCGCCGTGGGGCGGTCCAAAAACAAAATTAAGCGCCGGCCTTCATGGCAGGCGTTCTCGCAGTGAAAGTTCCTATGAAATACAGCAGCCTCGCAACATCGGCCCTCTTGGCCTTCACGGCATTTGCCGGGACCCAAGTGCGCGCCGGCAACATGGCGGCGTCAATCGCCATCACCCCGGCCACGGGAGCCGTTACCCTCAATCCGCTCTGGGCCACCAATCCCAACCTGGCGGGTTTTCACCACATGGCGCAGGACCTGGGCCTCACGGGAAGTGTCGCCAATGACTTCTACTCCATCACCAACACCGCTATTCCGTCTGGCGGCGACATCCTCGCCTTCAACATGTATGTCCCGGGCTCCGGCTCCGCGACGCCCCATTCCGACATCGGCAGCAAGCTCACGCCCGACTCCTACTCGGCGCTGACCTCCGCCGATCCGGACGTCGGTTATGGTTCGGTTAATTTCTACCTGATCCATCACAAGGGAACGACCGACTACTTCACCGCAATCATTCCCGGCTCGGCGACCTCATCGGCCGTCACCGATGAAAAGCCCATGTCCGGCCCCGGTGGTCCCGGCACGGTCACAGGTGTGAGCGGCTACTTCGGCATGACCTTCGCAGCCTCCAACCTCGGCTACGGTCTCAACAACTTCTACTACCTCCGCAACGACCCGACGACCGGGACCGTTAAATTCGGAACGCTGGCGCCGGCTTTGCTCGGCCTCTCAGCCGACCAATTCGACATCGGTAACGGTGGCTTCAACGCGCTTGCGTTCACCACGGATGACGTGGGCTACGGAACGGACAAGATGTATTACCTGCGCCTTGATCCGATTACCGGATACACGATCTTCGGCATGCTTGATCCCGCCCTCGCCGGCGTGCGTCACACGTCGGACATCGCCAACTTGGGCCGGGTTTACTCGACGCTCACGTTCGCAGCCGGAGATATCGTTGACGGTGCCCTGCACTTTTACACGACCGGTGCGGTCGAAACCGTCCAGCCTACCTGGCAGACGATCAGCTTCGCGGCCATCCCTGACAGCCCGGTTGGTGGCGCCATCGCCGTCAACCCGACGGCCAGTTCAGGTCTGCCCGTCACGCTCACCGTGGTGCCCGGCTCGGTCGGTGCCGCTTCGATCGTCGATCTCGGTGGCGGTGCCTTCAGTGTCACCCCGACCGCTCCCGGCTTGATCACGTTGCAGGCGACCCAGGTCGGCCAGCCCGCTCCTGCCGCTCCGGTCTATGATTACAACATGCTGCGCCAGAGCTTCACGATCACCGGTGTTTCCACGCTGGCCATCGACACGCAGCCGACTTCGCAAGTTGCCGCCACGGGTAACACCGCGACGTTCTCGGTCGCTGCCAGCGGTGCCACCACGCCCTCCTATCAATGGCGCAAGGATGGCGTCGCGATTGACAGCGGCGTCAACGCCTCGGCTATCACCAACACGCTTTCGTTGTCCAACGTCCAGGCGTCCGATCAAGCCACCTACGATGTCCAGGTCACGAATGTCTCCGGCACGATCGTGAGCGATGCCGTCACCCTCACGGTGACCACGACCTCCGCTCCCATCATCATCAACAGCCCGCTCACTGAAGGTGGCACTGTTGGCGTGGCGTTCAGCTTCACGATCAATGCTTCGGGTTCGCCCACGAGCTACACCGCCAGCCCGCTTCCCGCCGGCTTGAGCTTCGACACGACGACCGGAGTCATCTCCGGAACTCCCACCACGGCAGGAACCACGCAGATCTCGCTCGGCGCGACCAACGGCTCCACCACGGGTAATTCCTCGATCACCATCACCCTCGCCGACGTCGGCACGGTCCCGGTGATCATCAATGACCCGCTCGTTGCAGGTGACACCACCGGCACGGCGTTCAGCTTCACGATCAAAGCCTCGGGTTCGCCCACCAGCTACAGCGCCAGCCCTCTTCCCGCTGGCCTGAGTGTTGATGTCCTCACCGGCATCATCTCCGGCACACCCACATCCGTGGGCACCACGACGGTGACGCTCGGCGCCACCAACCTTACCGGAGACAGCATCGCCGCCACGCTCACGATCAAGATCGCGACCGTCGGTGTGGCCCCGGCAGTCCTCAATGACTCCAGCGCCACGGCAAGCGGCACCAACGGCACGGCGTTCAACTTCACGGTTGTCGCCTCCGGTTCACCCACGAGCTACACCGCCAGCCCGCTTCCGGCCGGCCTGAGCATTAGCGTCACCACGGGCGCGATCACCGGCATCCCCACCGCAACGGGTTCCACGGTCGTCACCATCGGTGCCACTAATGCCTACGGCACCACCACGAGCACGGTGACCATCGATATCGCCGCCCCACTCGGCAACGCTCCGATCATCACCAGCAGCCTGACCGCTGGCGGCATTGTGGGAACGCCCTTCAGCTACGCGATCATCGCGTCTGAATCCCCCACCAGCTACACGGCCAGCCCGCTTCCCGCCGGCTTGAGCCTTAATGCATCCACCGGCGTCATCTCCGGCACCCCCACGACCGAAGAAACGGTGGTCGCGATGATCTCCGCCACGAATGACTTCGGCACTGCGGATTCCACCCTCGGCATCACCGTGATCGGCTCGACCGTCAATTCGACCGTCCAAGGTCCTGTTGGCGTCATCGATCTGACCAACGGCGCCGGTGCTCCTCCGTCCGGCACGGTTTATACCGCGAGCGGTCTCCCGAAGGGTCTCGTGCTTGATCCCGCCACCGGTCTTATCACCGGAACGGCCAGCAAGCCCGGCACCTACACGGTGACCTATCGCACCGTCACGACCACCAACGGCCACAAAACCTACGGCCCTCGCATGACCCTCGTGATCGTTATCGATCCGTTGTCGTCCGATATCAGCGGTGGTTTTGAAGCCATCCTCAACGACTCAGCGTCTCCCAATGCCCCCATCGGCAAGGTGGAGCTGCTCGTCAACGCCCGGACCGGCACCTTCACGGGTCGCCTCACCAACGCCAAGGTTTACTCCTTCAAGGGCACGCTGACCCTGGATGCGACTTACACGGTCGCCACCGCGAATGTGGTCATCAAGCGCTCGGGCCTGACGCCCTACCGCCTCGACCTCACGATCGATGCCGGCCAGCCGGCCACCAACGTGTTCGCCGTGACGCTCCAGCAGTTGGACGGTTCCAACTCAGTCGTCGGCACCCTCGGCCAATCCGATGGCGGCGTGCAACTCGCCATCTACACCAACACCTCGCCGACTCCGTGGAGTGGCAACTACACCATGGTCTTGAGCGCGACGGATGACTTGGGCTCCTCCCCGGCACCTGAAGGCACTGGCTACGGATTCATCAAGATCCCGGCTGCCCGTGGTCTGATGGGCTTCAAAGGAAAACTCGGCGACGGTCGCACGCTGACCGCATCGCTCGCTCCCAGCGCGGACGGTTCCTATCGCTGGTATGTCTCGCCCTACAAGACCGGTGGCTATTTCGCCGGCTGGATCCAGTTCGTGCCGGTCTCCGGTAGCGATGCGCCTTACCAGGTCGCAGGTTCCGGCAACAGCGAGCTCTACTGGGAAAAGTCTCCCTACGCCTCGGACAAGAGCTACCGCGCCGGTTTCGGCCCGGTGGTGATCACCGCCAACGCCCAACGTTGGACCGCTCCCGCCAACGGCACCCCGCTGAGCACCTCACTGAACCTCACGGACAGCCTGCTCGAGTCCTCGTTCACCAGCGACAGCCTCCCGAGTGCGGACGTGCCGCTCCTGCCGACCGCTCTCGGCCTCAACGATCAAAACAGATTCGTTGTCACCGACCCGGCTGCGAACTCATCAAACTTCAACGCGAAGGCGCGTAGATTTGATGGAACGTTCACCAAGACGGACGGATTGTTCGTCGGCAACTTCACGCTGCAAGACGGACGCAAGGTCAACGTGACCGGCGTCATGCTGCAGCAGCCCACGGTCTCCTCCGGAACCGTTATCGGCCAAGGATTCTTCCTGATTCCTCCGGCCACAAACGGCGGCGAAAACGTCTATGGCAACGTTCAGCTCCTCGCCCCGTAAGGACGACGTCTTAACCTAAGAGAAAGTCAGGGATTCTCGTTCCGAACGGGGTCCCTGACTTTTTTTGCCCCTCTCCGATCAATCGATCTCACCCACTCTCATGAAACCCTCCCGCCTGTTCATCGTATCGCTCATTCTGCTGGCGCTGCTCGCCGCCGGTCTGCGGCTTAAGCACAACGCCCACGATGTCGCCACGTCCCCCTCCCCCGCGACCTCGGCCTCCCGCTCCACCGCGCCAGCATCGTCCATCCCGGCCTCGGTCACGTCCCCCAAAAACACCTCGCCTGCCCATCCTTCGGATCGCCCCGCGGTCACCGCCCCGGTGGCCACCGTCGGTGTATCCACCGACGACATCCTCTCGGATCCCAAGCTCGACGACAAAGGCGTCCGGGCCGGACTCGCCGCGATCACGCTCGATACTGATCGCAGCCTCACCGAGCGCACCCAGGCGATGTCGCACCTGCTAAACCTGTCGGCCGAAGAGCCTGCGGCCACGCTCCTCCCTCTGGTCACGGATGCGCGACTGCCGGACAGCCTGTGCAACCAAGTCTTAGATGACGCGCTCAACGCCCCTCTCGCCTGGCAGGCCGACGTCTCCCTCGCCGTGTTGACTCATCGCCAGAGCAAGGACCTCCAAGCCAAGGCGCACGAACACCTCACGTTCCTTATTGGAACCGACTACGGAAACACCCCGGCCGAATGGACCAAGGCGATCGCCACCCCCAAACAGACGTGGGCTCAGCAATAAAAACCCCGGGGAGCAGACTCCGTGGATTGAAATGTAGGAGCCTGCTTGCAGGCGATTCCGACCGGCCGACGGTCGCCAAAAAAGACGTCCCCCCGTCGTGCTAACGTTATGATCGAAACAAGGAGCGTCTTTACGCCGCGATTCATCGCGCTCCGGACGCGAAAAACCCCAGCCTGGCGCCGGCCGGATTTTCTCCGGTGCGGCTCCTTCGGCTGGGGTTGGTTTAACTTCGAGGACCTGTCGTTTACTGACCAGCGGTCGAGAGCGAGACGCCCAAGGCCTTGAACTCGGCCGACAAGTCACGCAGCGCTTCACGGAGCGGCGTGGCATCGGTCTTGGCCTCATTGGCCACGCTCTTCACGGAGGCCAGGCCTTCGGTCGTCAGATCGGCCGCCAGAGCGGTGCGAACATCGGTGAGGCGGGACATGAACGGAACAAACGCGTTCTTGGCCTGTGCATAGCTGGCACGCACGCGATCAAAGCGCGCGGCGACCAGGTTTTTGCGCTCCGTGCTACGCGAGCGGATGTCTTCATTCTGCATGGTGTCGAGATCGGTATTCCACTGTTGGAAATAGGCGGCACCCTGCGCCTGCATGGCGACGGCCTGCTTGCTCACGTCCTTCGAGAGCGAATCGAGTTTATCAACGGAGGTGTTAAACTTTTCGAACTGGGCTTTGAGGTCCGTGTTGGGGTGGTTAACGAGATCGGAGAGCGCGAGGAGCACGGCGTCGATTTGCACCTCACCTTTGTCGATCCCGACCGCGGTCTTCTGGATCGAGGTGGAGGCATCTCCGGCTTTTTTATAGCTGGTCGAAGAGGGGGAGGCGCAACCGCCCGCGAATACGGTGAGTGCGACTGCGGAAGCGAAGACAAGGGACTTGGATTTCATTTTTCTTACGGGGTTAGGTTGAGTCGGACTTGGAAGAAGAGGGGGTGGCGGCGCGCAGGCCGCGCATGACAGCGAACAGAGGCGGAGCCCAGCGAATGAGCGCCCCTAGAAGTTTCAGGCGTGGTAACACGGTGCGCTGGACGACCAGCCCCGCCGGCACCACCGCCAAGATCAGGAGCGGCGAGAGCCGCCGCACGCGGGCGATCAGCCGATCCAGCCACATCAAAGGCTGCGCAACCCGGACGGCTGCCTCGACGCAGCGAGCGCGTTGCAGCGCAATCTCGCGCCGGAGCGAGGCCTTGTGCGCGGCCAGCCGGATTAATTCTTGATGCGGAAACATGCGCGGTCTTGGTCGAGTTCGCCCATCGTGGCTGCGAACGGCTTGGGCTGACGCGAGAGATAGCGACGAAACGCGATGATGATCGCGAAGAATGCCACGGTGTAGAAAAGGGCCAGTCCGCCGAGCACGGTCAGGCGGGCGCTTTCCCAGCAGACATAAACGAGCACGAGACTGGCGAACGTGATCGCCATCATGCCGGTAAAGACCACTGCGCTGATCCAGATGAACACCTGGATCAGACGGAGCTTCTCCTCCTGCAATTCGACCGAGAAGAGTTCCAGTCGATGCGCTCCGCTGGCGAGGAGCCCGTCACAGAGTTTCCGTAACGCGCCCATGAAGCCAGCCGCAGCGGGAGGAGGAGTCGTAGGCATTGCAGCGGAGGCTTACTTGCTGCGGCGGCCGAGGAGGACGCCGAGGATCAGGCCGGCACCCGCCGCGATGGCGAGCGACTGGTAGGGATTCGCACGAATGGCTTCGTCGGTGCACTTGGCACCCGCGACGACCTTTTGCTTCGCACCGGCATAGAGGTTGCCGAGGCGTTCTTGCGCGGCATCAAAACGCGCACGCAGAGCACCGACGGCTTCGGAGGTGTTTTCGGTGAGGGAATCGCCCATCATCTTTTCGGCTTCGGTGACGAGCGCGTGGAGATCGTTGAGGAGTGCAGTCGGAGTCTGGGCAGTGGTTTCGTTATTGAGTTTCATGGTAGGTGAAGGGTCTGGATTGGGTTGATGAGGTGAGTGAGTCGCGTCCCGATCAGGCCTTTCTGCCACGGAGCAAAGAGACCACAAAGAGGACGAGGAAGATGAGGAAAAGGACTTGGGCGATCGACGCGGCCGTGCCGGCGATACCGCCGAAGCCGAGGACGCCCGCGATGAGCGCGATGATGAGAAAAATGACGGCGTAGTTGAGCACGGCGGTTCGGGTTACAAGGTTTTGGAGCCGCGGAAGAAGCCCGCTGCGCCCACGAGGGTGGCAACGACGCCGCCGATGAGCATCCAGATGGTTTTGTCGGTCGGAGAGCCGGTGAAGAGGCGCGAGAAGCCGGAGCTGATCGAGTCGGAGGCTTGAACGCCGTAAACGATCAGAACGATGCCGCCGATGAGGAGAATAAGTGAGATGATCCTGTTCATAATATTAAAAGGGTTGGCTGCGGTTTCAGGACGTTGATGAGGCCTCATTCTCAAGTTGGGCGCGGAGAAACCAGGCGGTCTTTTCGTGCTGCTGCATCAAGCCGGTGAGGAAGTCGGAGGTGCCGGCGTCGTTGAACCGTGCGGCGCAAGCGGCGCTGTCGGTGCGGAGTTGCACGATCAGTGCTTCGTGCAAGGCGAGCAGTTCGGAGAGCATGCGCACGGCGCCCATGCCGATGCCAGGATCCGCGGATAGACGGGCGGCTTGCGTCATGTCGGCCCAGTTGCCACGGGCGCCCACACCGATGGCGCGAGCCCGTTCGGCGATGTCGTCGATCGCCCCGGCGAGTTGCTCGTATTGAGTCTCGAACTGCTGGTGCATGCTAAGGAAGCCCGGCCCGGTCACGTTCCAATGATAGTCACGCGTGGTGGCGTAGAGCACCGATTCGTCGGCGAGGAGGAGGTTGAGCATCTGGCCGACCTCGAGGCGGGCGTCGTCGTTTAATCCGATGTTTGTTTTCATAGTGGGCGAATCCAAGGCAGGGCGCGGCCGCCCGAAAGCGGCCGCGTTATTCAAGAGAAGAAGAGAAGCAGGGAGCAGTGAGCCCCCTGATCGCTTAGCTCTTAATCGTCATGTTATTCTCCACGGACTTCACGCCGCGCACGTCTTGCGCGAGCTTGGTCACGAGGGACTTTTCAGCATCGGAGCCGGCTTCACCGGTGATGCTGACGACGCCGTCAACAGTGGTGACCTTGGTCTTAACCGCGCTGGTGGCCTTGTGGCTGAGGAGCGCGTATTTCAACTGGCTCGTGATGGAGGCGTCGTCGATCTTCTCGCCGATGGTCAAGCCGGGGGCGGGAGCATCTTTGATGACGAGTTCGTTCTTAACCGACTTCACCCAATCGATGTCCTTGGTGTAAGCAGCGGTGAGTTCCTTCTGCGCTGCGTTGTCGGCGGTGCCGGTGAGGGTGACGACGCCATCTTGCACGGCGACCACGGTGTCCTTGGCGCTCACGTTGGCCTTCACGAGCAGGCGGCTGCGAACCTTGAAGGCGATCCAGGCATCCGAGTGCTCGGGGTAGCTGGACTTAATTTTGATTTCGTTCTTCACGCCGGTGACGCCGGGAAGATTTTCCACGGTGTCCACCGCGAGGGCTTTGTCATCGGTGTCTTCAACGGTGCCGCTGAGGGTGACGATGCCGTCATGCGCTTTCACCTTCACGTGGTCCTCGAGGACGGTGCGGTAGTTGTAGGAGGCCTTGGCGGCGTCCTCGATCTTGCGGTCGGTTTCGGACGAGGCGAACAGAGCGACCGGCGCCGCAGTGAGAATGAGCAAAGCTGACAGGGTTTTTAATTTCATAGGCTAAGATGCAGACCTTACGCGGTCTGCATCTTAACCGATATGGGGCGTTACCCACCCCATAGATGCGTCTGGGAAAGTATCCGGGCCCAGCGCAGGCGCTCTACGAGTGAAGCGAGAAAGGATGCTGGGCCGGCGTTGTTTCTCAACGGTAGGGCGAACCGTCCCCGGTGAGCCGTCACGTCAACCGCCGGCTCGGCGGGGACGCCTCGCCCTACCCAAGGGACGGCAGGCCCGCTGGTCCGGATACTGTCCCAAACACACCTTAAGATTGGATGATCGTCAGCTGGACGCTGCTTTCGATCACGCCGGCGGCGATCGCGTAGCGGGTGAGCCCGGCGGTGTCGTGGATGTTCAACTTGTCCATCAAGTGCTGACGGTGCTTCTCGACCGTCTTGATGCTGATCGAGAGCGCGGCGGCGATTTGCTTGTTGGCCGCGCCTTCGGCCACGAGCTGGAGCACTTCGGATTCACGCGAAGTCAGGCGCGAAGGGTTCGCCTTGAGCAGGCCGTCGCGGTCGCGCGGACCGCCGATCGCCCCATCCATGCGTTTGGCAATCGATGGGCTGAAAAACGTGTGCCCCTTGGCGACTTCCTTGATCGCTTTGGTGAGGATCTCCGCGGAGGTCTGCTTTTCAAGGAAGCCCGCCACGCCGGCCGTGCTCATGCGCTCGATATACGCTTCGTCGCTGTGCGCGGAAAGAATGACGATCTTCGCAGCGGGATTGGCGGCGAGGATTTGGCGCGTCGCCTCCAGGCCGTTGAGCACCGGCATGGCGATGTCCATGAGGATGACATCGGGGCGCAACGTCGCGGCCATTTGCACGGCTTCACGACCATTGCGCGCTTCGCCGACCATTTTGAAATGTCCGTCCGCGTTCAACAATGCGCACAGCCCTTGCCGGACGATGGAGTGATCTTCGGCCAGCAAAATGGTGATCAGGCTTGGGATGCTCATGGTATTTTTTTCTCCGGGTTGAAGGGAATTTCAGCGCGCACTTTGGTGCCTACGTCGGGCGCGGATTCGATCGTCAGGGTTCCCCCCACCATTTCGATGCGCTCTCTCATGCCGACCAGGCCGAGCCGCTTGTGCTTTCGATTGTGAAAGATCTCTTCGACCTGAAAGGACTTCCCGTTGTCGCCGATCTCCATGCGAATCGCGCCCGGGATTTTGATGATGATGATTTCGACCTGAGTGGCCTGAGCATGGCGGATGACATTGGTGAGGGCTTCCTGAGCCACGCGGAACAACACCGTGCGCCGGGTGCTGCCCAGCGCCTCGACTCCGGCGAAGGCGGTGAGCCGGATCTTTATTTTTTTCCGCTCCGCGAGACTCTTGCTGTAGGCCAGCAGTGCGGGGATCAAACCGAGGTCGTCCAGCACGGCGGGACGCAGCTCGCGGGCGAACCGGTGCACCGCATTCACGGAGGTTTCCACCAGTTTTTGGGTATTGGCGATTTTGGCCTTAAGGCTGGCCAGACCCGCGGAAGCGTCGCGGCCGAGCGCCGATAATTGGACGTTAATGCCAACGAGGGTTTGCACGACTTCATCATGCAACTCGCGGCTGATCTCTTTCCGCTCCTCTTCCTGCGCCGAGATAATCTGGCGGGTCAACTGGCGGAGCTTCCGCTGCATGACCTGCGACTCTTTGAAGAGCGTTTGATACTGCTCCTTGCCCTTGAGGACGGCCTCCTCGCCGGCCTTGCGGCGCGCGACCTCGCGTTCGAGCCGACGATTGCCCTTGGCGAGCGCGGCGGTGTGCAGGCGCAGCGTCTCATTGCGCTGGAGCAAGAGCCGGTTGGTTTCGCGAGTCGCGCGCTGGGCCTCCTCCAAGGGAATAAGAGCCTGCGTTAAGAAAAATCCAGCACGGGTGATGGAGTCGTTGAGCGTGCCCACGAGGTCGAACGACGAAGCAAGGAGGATCATCGCACGCTCGTGCATGAGCGCCATGTCCAGC
>CBRAFO010000106.1:0-12376 GCA_967755175.1 uncultured Opitutaceae bacterium
CCAGCACGGCGGGCGCGGGCGAACCGGCGGCGAGCGCTTCGAGCAGGTGACTGGGCGAAAGCGGGTAGGCGGCGATGAATTCGCGGGCTTCGGGCGCACGCGGCATGACTACGAGTTCTTGGAGCAGGCGCGAAGGGATCGGCGGCTTGCGCAAGGCGGCGGACGTGCGGCGCACGCCGTCGCGGCGGATGCGCTCAAGCAGGCTTTCGGCGGTAAGGACGGCTTCGGTGGACATGGCGGGAAGAAGTAGCGAGTAGCGGGTAGTGAGTAGCGAGTAGAGGGAGCTGCGAGATGCTCGCTACCCGCTACTCACTACTCGCTACCTGATATCGCCGGGCTGCACGTAGATTTCGCGCGGATTGTTGCCGATTTGCGGGCCGATGTAGCGCAATTTTTCCATCTCTTCCATAAGAGAGGCGGCGCGGTTGTAGCCGATTTTGAGGCGGCGCTGGAGGTAGCTCGTGCTGGCGCGGCCGTGCGAGGCGATGACTTCCAGGGCTTCTTTGACCATGGGATCGGCCCCGGCGTGGATGGTGGCGCCATCGACGCTTTCGGACGTGCCGGGGGCATCTTCGGCGCGGAGTTCGACTCGGTAACGCGACTGGACTTGGTCGCCGAGGAAACGGACAACGCGTTCGATTTCGGAGTCGTCCACGAAGGGTGCTTGCAGACGTTGGAGCCGGCCGAGGCCGGGCGGGCTGTAGAGCATGTCGCCACGGCCTTGGAGGGACTCCGCGCCTTTGCCGTCGAGAATGGTGCGGCTGTCGATCTGCGAGGAGACCTGGAACGCCATGCGCGTTGGGTAGTTGGCCTTGATGATGCCGGTGATGACGTTCACCGAGGGGCGCTGCGTCGCGAGGAGCGTATGGATGCCCACGGCGCGGGCCATTTGCGCGAGGCGGGCGATGGGCGTCTCGATCTCGGCCGACGCGGTCATCATCAGATCGGCGAGCTCGTCGATGATGAGGACAATGTAGGGGAGTTTCGCGAAGCCCTCGGTGGTCGCCTTGGCGTTGTAGCCGGCGAGATTGCGGACGTTTTTCTCGGCGAGGATTTCGTAGCGGCGCTCCATCTCGCGCACGAGCCACTTGAGGGCTTGGCAGGCTTGTTTGGGATCGGTGACGACCGGGTGGATGAGGTGCGGCAGGTCGCGGTAGATGGCGAATTCGACGATCTTCGGGTCGATGAGCATCAGCTCCAGTTCGTCGGGGCGGAAGCGGTAGATCAGCGAAAGGATGAGGTTGCTGATGCACACGGATTTGCCTGAGCCGGTCGCGCCGGCGATGAGCGCGTGAGGTGCGCGAGCGAGGTCGCAGAGCGTCTGCCGACCGGTGATATCCATGCCCAGGATGAGAGGGATTTCGGCGGTGGACGTGCGCCAGGCGGCGGATTCGAGGGCGCCGCGCAACGTGAGCGGGGTGGAGTTGCGATTGGGGATCTCGACGCCCACGTAGCTCTCGCCGGGGATGGGCGCCTGGATGCGCACGGCGTTGGCCGACATGGCGAGCGCGATGTTTTTTTCGAGGGAGGCGATGGCTTCCACGCGGACGCCGAAGCCGGGACGAACACGAAACTGAGTCACGCGCGGGCCGACGATGGCATCGTGAACGAGCGCATCGATGGCGAAGCTGTCCAGGGCGTCCTGCAGCAAGCGACGCTCGGCTTCGAGGTCGGCGGCGGAGGTGAACTCGTTTTCGTCGGGCGAAGGGGCGCGCAGGAGGTCGAGCGGTGGAAAACGGTAAACCGTCATCTCGTCGGAGGTAAACGGATCGGGCAGGCGTTCGGGCGGTGGCGCGAGCGGCACTGCGGGCGCGGACGGGCGTTCCTCGGCGGGCGCGTTGGCATCGGCGGCGCGTTCGCGGGTGGTGCGGCGGAGCGTTTCGAGGTGGTCGAGAGCGTCCTCCAACTGATCGCGGTGGCGGGCCTGCTGGTTGGCGCGCTCTTCGAGGCGGACCTCAAGCTCTTCGCGCCAAGATGAAAGCAGGGTCTCGTCCTCGGTGAACGAGGCGGGCGGAGGAGTGTCGGCAGCGGGCATGGAGCAAATGGAGCTGCACGTCTATAGGTCGCCGACCTAGGTGCGCAAGCGAAGCGTGGGCCGAATTTTCACGGTGCTCATGGGCAATGCGCTTGCGGCGAATCTAGGCGGGCGCGAAGGTTTAATTTGCCATGAAAACCAAGATCTTTGTCGACGGACAAGAAGGCACCACCGGCCTGCAAATCCACGAGCGCCTCGCGCGTCGCCCTGAGCTGCAGCTGATCGAAATCGATCCGGCGAAACGCAAGGATCCGGTCGCGCGCGCCGCGTGCCTCAATGCCGCCGATGTGGTGTTCCTGTGTCTGCCCGATGCCGCGTCCAAAGAGTCAGCGGCGCTCGTCACCAATCCGCTCACGTGCGTGATCGATGCCTCGACGGCGCACCGGGTTGTGGAGGGTTGGGTTTACGGCGTGCCCGAACTCGGTGCCGACTACCGTGCGGCAATCCGCACGGGCAAACGCATCGCGAATCCGGGCTGTCATGCGACGGCCTTCGCGCTCGCCGTGCGCCCTCTGGTTCAGCGCGGCATCGTCCCGGCGGATTTCCCGCTCTCGTGTTTTTCGATCACCGGCTATAGCGGCGGCGGCAAAAAGATGATCGCCGACTACGAGCAGTTTCCGCTGCCCGAGGCGTTGAAGAGCCCGCGTCCCTACGCGCTCGGTTTGATGCACAAACACCTGCCGGAAATGCGCGTGCACACGGGGCTGAAGGAAGCGCCGATTTTCAGCCCGATCGTGGGCAATTTCTACAAAGGCCTCACGGTGACCGTGCCGTTGCCGCTGCGGCAGCTGCCGGTGGCGCCGACGCCGCAAGCGGTTCACCATGCGTTGACCGAAACGTATGCGGGCGAGCGGTTCATCCGCGTGTTGCCGTTCGGCGATGAAAGCGTGCTCGATGCGGGCTTCTTCGACGTGCAGGGATGCAACGACACGAACCGTTGCGACCTCGCGGTGTTCGGCCACGCCGATCAAGCAGTCGTCGTCGCGCGTCTCGACAATCTCGGCAAAGGCGCATCCGGCGCGGCGATTCAGTGCATGAACCTGCACCTCGGCTTGGACGAAGGCGCGGGGTTGGACGTTTAATGAATCTGCACGCCGATCTCCCCGCATGACCGCTTCGTCTTCGATTCGCATCTTAGTGATCGAAGACGAACCGGCCATTGCGGACACGCTGGTCTATGCGTTGCGCACCGAGGGGTTTGCGCCCGAGTGGCGCGCGACCGGGCGCGAGGGATTGGCGGCCTTCGATGCGGCGAGCGCGATTAGCGGCGTGGTCGGCGATACGGCTAGCGGTGCGGCTGGTGGTGCGGCTGGTGGTGCGACCGGTAGTGCAGTCCGCGATACGCTCGGCGTCGCCGGAGCGTTTGCGTTGGTCATCCTGGACGTGGGCTTGCCGGACATGAGCGGCTTCGACGTGTGCCGCGCGTTGGGGACGCGCGCGTCGGTGCCGGTGCTGTTTTTGACGGCGCGTTCCAGCGAGATCGACCGCGTGGTCGGGTTGGAATTGGGCGGGGATGATTACGTGACTAAACCGTTCAGCCCGCGCGAAGTGACGGCGCGCGTGCGCGCGATTCTGCGTCGCACGCAGGCGGCGTCCGGTGCGAACGCGCCCGTCGCTATCACGGCGACAGCGGCCACCGTAACCGCTTCTCCGGCCTCCGTGAACGCGGTCGGCGCTTCGCTTTCCGTCGCTTCTTCGGACAACGGCCAGCCCAAGCTAGTTTGTAACCTATTAAGTGACAAACCTGCTGGGGGTGCTCATTGGCAGGTGGATGTGGAGTGTAAAATTGCGGCGTTTCGCGGGGTGAGGCTGGAGCTGACGCGGTATGAGTTTCGGTTGCTGGCGGTGTTGCACTCGCGGCCGGGGCGGGTGTGGTCGCGGGATGAGTTGATGACTCGGGTGTGGGAAGATCCGGGCGCGAGCCTCGACCGCACGGTGGACGCTCACATCAAGACACTGCGCGGAAAGCTGCGGGCAATCGAGGCGGACGAAGACCCGATTCAGACGCATCGCGGCGAAGGGTATTCGTTGCGCCTGCCGTCATGAAAATCCGCACCGCGATTTTCGGTGTATATGTGGCGGCGTCGGCGCTGGGATTCGCGGTGTTGATGGCGTTTATCTTGAAGGAGGTGCGGCCGCGTTATGTGGAGTCGATGCGTCACACGTTGGCCGATACGGCGGCGCTGCTGGCGGTGATGCTCGAAGACGATCTGGCGCGTCAGCCGGATGCGGATCTGGCGAAGACGTGGCGGGGGAATCTCGGTGCGCTGGAGCGGGCATCGGGCGCGTTGCGCGTGTATGTGACCGATACGCGAGGGATCGTGGCGTTTGACTCGGCGGGCGGTGCCGCCGTGGGGCGGGATTACACGAGGAGACCCGAGGTGGCCGCGTATTTTAGGAATAAATACGGCGGGGACGAGGGGGCGGATGTGAATGTGGACCTAGTGGGCGGTGAGTTGCGCGTGACCGCTCCGGTGCATCGCGGAGGCGCGGTGGTGGGGCTGGTGGGTGTCGCGCGTCCGCTGAGTTCGGTCACGGAGGCGATCTTGCGTGCGCGGTTGCGATTGGTGGCGGGCGGGTTGGCGGTGGCGGCGTTGATGACGGCGGCGGGTTGGTGGATCGCAGCGAAGTTGACGCATTCGCTGGAACGGTTGACTGCATATGCGGAGTCGGTGCGGGACGGGCGGGCGGCGCAGCCTCCGGTGTCGAGGGCTAGTGAGGTCTCGGCACTGGCGCGGGCTTTCGAAGAGATGCGCGTGGCGTTGGAGGGAAAGGCGTATGTGGAGCGTTACACGCAGGCGCTGGCGCACGAGGTGAAGGCGCCGCTTTCGGCGATTCGCGGCGCGGCGGAGTTGTTGCAGGAGGAGTTGCCGCCGGAGGAGCGGGCGAGGTTTCTCGCGCATCTGCGGACGGAGTCGACGCGCATGCAAACGATCGTGGAGCGCATGTTGCGGCTAGCGGCGCTTGAGGCGCGGCGCGGGTTGGAGAACGTGGAATGCGTGTCGTTGACCGACGTGGTGCGCGAGGCGGTCGAGGCGTTGCGTCCGGTGTGGACCGGGCGGGGGATCGAGGTGCGGGTGAGCGTGGGCGAGGCGTCGGTTAAGGAAGGAGAAGACGCCGCGGGCGTGCTGGTGCGGGGCGAGGCGTTTTTGTTGGTGCAGGCGGTGGTTAATCTGGTGCAGAACGCGGTGGAGTTTTCGCCGTCGGGCGGAGTGGTGGCGGTGAGCGTGGGGTGCGGGGCGGCGGAGGGTGCGGCGAAGGAAATGGTGGGGGTGGTCGTGGAGGATGATGGTCCGGGCGTGCCGGACTTCGCACGGGAGCGCGTGTTCGAGCGATTTTACTCGCTGCCGCGTCCGCTGGACGGACGAAAGAGCACGGGGTTGGGGCTGAGCTTTGTGCGCGAGATCGCGGGGTTGCACGGCGGGTGCGTTGAGTTGGTGAATCGTCCCGCGGGTGGCGCGCGGGCGGTGTTGACGTTGCCGCGGATCGAAATGTAGGAGCCTGCTTGCAGGCGATTCCGAGGGATATTAACGCGGACGTTAGTCGTTCATCGCCTGTAAACAGGCTCCTACCTTTCGGAGATCGGAGTTGGTGGGTCGTGCATCGAGGGGATCTGTTTTTCTCTGCGAATTCATGGCGGCTTCACACGGGCTTCATCCTGAAGTGTTAGGCTGTTGGGATGATCTCTGAATCTTCTTCGGTGCTTTCGGGCGTGCGCGGCTGGCTTCGGCGGCGGGCGCTGGTTTTCAAGGTGTTCGGCGTGGCCTTCATCGGCCTGCTGCTGCTCATCCCGTTGGGGATGGTGAAATCGACGCTGAACGAGCGGTCGAATCGTTATCGCGAAGCCGTTAAGTCGATTACGCAGACTTGGGGCGGGGCACAGCGCGTGGCCGGACCGGTTTTGGTCGTGCCTTACACCTATCGAGCGGAGGGCGTCGAAACGCAGATGGTCTCGGGGCGTCGGGTCGAGGTCACCGTGGATCGCGAACAGCGCGGCGAGGCGGTGTTCCTGCCCGAGCGACTGGTGATGGATGGCAACGTGGTTCCGTCGGTGCGCAAACGGGGGATTTACGAAACGCCGGTGTATGCGGCCAAGATGAGGATTTCGGGCAAATTCGCGGCGCCTTCGTTTGATTTCGTGACATTGCGCGGGCTGGAACCGCAATGGGCACAGGCGCGCGTGTGCTTTGTGATCAGTGATCTGCGGGGCACACAGGAGGATTTGGCGCTCAAATGGGGCGCGGATTCCCTGGCTTTGCAGCCGGGGGCGCGTTTCGCGGGCATGGGCGCCGGGGTGCATGTGCCTGTGCGGTTGACGCCGGGCGAGGGGCGGGAGTTTTCACTCGAACTGGCGCTGAACGGGAGCGATTCGCTGCGGTTTTTGCCGTTGGGGCGGCAAACGGAGGTGAAACTCACCTCGACGTGGGCAAACCCGAGTTTTAGCGGGGCGTATTTGCCGGCGGAGCGAGAGGTGAAGCCGGAGGGGTTCAGCGCCGCGTGGCGGGTGAGTTATTATGGACGCAACTTTCCTCAGCAGTGGACGGTGGGCGGTGATGCGCAGCCGAGTGCGGAGACCATCGAGGACGCGGGGTTTGGTGTAGGCCTGATGGATTCGGTGAACGCCTATCGCACGTCGGAGCGGGCGATCAAATACGGGGTGTTGTTCATCACGTTGGTGTTCACCACGTTTTTTCTCTTCGAGGCGGTCTGCCGGCTGCGGCTGGGGGCGCTGGATTATCTCTTGGTGGGCGGCGCGTTGTGCTTGTTTTATTTGGGGATGCTGGCGCTAGCGGAGTTTTTGGCGTTCGGGTTAGCCTATGCGGTGGCGGCGGGGGCTTCGACGGTGCTGATCGCGCTGTATGCATGGCGAATCCTTCGTGGCGGCCGGCGCGCGTGGCTGGTGGGCGGGATGCTCGGCGGGGTGTATGGGTATCTGTATTTCGTGCTCCAGATGGAGGACTTTGCTCTGTTGGCGGGAACGGGTGCGTTGTTCGTGGTCTTGGCAGCGGTGATGTATGCGGCGCGACGGCTGGAGCGGCCTGAGCAAGCCGCCGTCGATAGCGATGCCGGCCGCGATACGCGTGGCGATGGCGGGGCGGGTGCGGAGGCGGAGGAACCGGCGTGAGGGCATGCCGGTTGCCCAGATTGCATTGTGCGTTGGCGGGGGTGCTGCCGTTGCGGGTGAGAGCGTGCGGGGGATTGGCCTTGCCGCAGTCGCGTGCGGCAGGGACGGTCTCAGGCATGAGCTTATATGAGGTTAAGTCCGAGATTTCCCCTGAAGCGGTCGATGCCATCGACGAGGTGCTGCTGGAGTTGGGCGTGGAGGGCTGGAGCCTTCTCCAAGATGTGATTGTGAAGCGGGCGTGGATCGTGGGGATCTTCGAGGGCGAAGCCGTGGCAAAAACGCGTTGGGCGGAGTTGCTGCCGCTGATTTCGTCGATCACGCAACCGGCTGAGCCGGAAGTGCGTGCACTGGCCGATCAGGATTGGCGCGATAGCTACAAGGCCCACTTTAAGGCTTCGCAATTCGGGCGTTTGCACTGGGTTCCAGTCTGGGAGCGCGAGAAGTTTCAACTGCCGGCCGGCGAAGTGGTCATCTGGCTGGACCCGGGCTTGGCGTTCGGCACGGGCAATCATGAAACCACCCGACTTTGTTGCGAACGGTTGGTCGCGCTGGCCGAGAAGGCGGGCAGTCAACTGGCGGAGTGGCGCGTGATCGATGCCGGGTGCGGCTCGGGCATCTTGTCATTGTCCGCCGCCAAGCTGGGTTTCAAGCGCGTGGTCGGTTTCGATAACGACCCGGAGGCGGTGCGCGTGAGCGAGGAAAACGCGGTCCTCAACGGGTTGGCGGGTGCCGTGGAGTTTTTCACGGGCGATCTCGTCAGCGGCCTAGCCGGCGGCCGGCAGGCGGAGATCGTCTTGGCGAATATCCAGGCGGATGTGCTGATGCGTTTCGTTGCCGAGCTCACCGGCGCGGTGGCTCTGGGTGGCGCACTCGTGCTGAGTGGCATTCTGGCGATCGAGCTGGAGCAGGTGCGTGCAGTGTTCGCCGCAGCTGTGCCCACGTGGACGATCGCGAGCCGGGTGATGGGCGAATGGAGTGATCTGGCGCTCACTCGGACGGTTTAACCGTCGGGAGGGGGAAAGACGAAGACCGCGTCTCGGGACGCGGTCTTCGGGGGAAGGGCGGTTTGGCTAATGGCCCTGTTGGTCTTTTGCTGTTCGTTTAGAACGTGGCGGGTTCGGGCATGACTCCGATCACCTTGATCTCGACCGGGCCGATGTCGCCGATGCCGAGGTTTTCACGGAAAATGTCACCGACTTCTTGAGTGAGGTAGCCTTGGATGGCGTCGAGCTTGGCGTTGGGACGGACTTTAAGATGGATTGTGACCGCCAACTTGCCGCGACGTCGTTTAACCGAAGCGCGTGCCGTGGCGACGCCGCGGAGTTGTTCGCAACAGGTCTCGATCAAGCGGTGCAGCGCATGACGGGAGATGCTTAGGTGGCCTTTTTCATCGGAGATGAGCCGCAGCGTGGAGGGCTGGCGGAGGCAGAGCAGAAGCACCAGCAGGGCAAGCGCGCTCCAGATGAGCGCATACTGCGTGGTGGTAAAATGAAGGGTATCCCAATGCATCTTCGCGGGCGGTGGGTGATTCGCTTCGGGGCTTAATCCGTGGCGGGCGCTTCGGGCCAGAGGTCGTTGGCCTTTTCTTGGCTGGCGGTGAGGTCGCCAGGGAGGCGCACGCCTTCGATGATGACGTCGACCTTCGACACGTTCTTACCGGTCATGGCGATCACCTGCTTGCGCACGGCAATCTGGACTTCGTAGGCGGTTTTGCCGATCTCAGCGCCGTAATTGATCACGAGGCGCAATTCGATCGCGTAGGTGTCGGCGTCGGTTTCGTTGACTTTGACTCCGCGGTGGTCGGATTCGCGGCGTTTGGCGAACAGTTCGCTGATGCCATCGACGATACCACCGCCCACGCCTGCTACGCCGGGGATCTGGAGGGCGGCCAAGCGGACGATGCTCGCGACGACGGTGTGGTTGATCTTGATGTCGCCAAGCTCGGGCTGGTCGTCGAAGCGAGGGGTGGGAGTAAACTCGGACGATTGCATGGTAATTAGATGCTTTTAGAAACGCGCTTTAGACTTGGGTTGCAAGGGTGGCTTCCGCGTGGGCTCAAAAAAACTCCCGCAGCCTGAGGCATACGGGAGTGGGTTGACCGACTCGGTGGTTCGCCGGTCGATGTAAGTTCTAGTTCTTTAAGAGAACAGGTCCGTGGGTGTGCGGGCGAAGAAGTCCTCCATGTAGGCGGTGGTGGCCTTGCCCTCGATGAAGGTGGGATCGCTCATGATCGCCTTGTGGAGGGGAATGGTGGTCTTGATGCCGCGAACGAGATACTCGTTGAGGGCACGGTAGGTGCGTTGGATCGCGGTCTGGCGATCACGACCGTAGCAGATGAGCTTGCCGATCATCGAGTCGTAGTAGGGCGGGATGGTGTAGCCCGAATACGCATGGGAATCGACGCGCACGCCATGGCCACCGGGGGCGTAGTAAAGGCCGATGGTGCCGGGCGAGGGGATGAAGTTGCGTGCGGGATCCTCGGCGTTGATGCGACACTCGATGGCGTGCTTCTCGAACGTGATATCGCTCTGGTCGAAGGCGAGTTTCTCGCCATTGGCCACCAGGATCTGCTGTTTGATGAGGTCGATACCGGTGCACTCTTCGGTCACGGGATGTTCCACCTGAATGCGGGTGTTCATCTCGATGAAGTAGAAGTTACCCTTGGCATCCACGAGGAACTCGATGGTGCCCGCATTCTCGTAATCAGCGGCTTCGGCGGCCTTGACCGCGAATTTGCCCATGCGCTTGCGCAGATCAGGCGTGAGGAAGGGGGACGGGGATTCCTCGATAAGTTTTTGGTGGCGGCGCTGGATGGAGCAGTCGCGTTCGCCGAGATGGATAACCTTGCCGTGGCTATCGGCGAGGATCTGGAACTCGATATGGCGGGGCTTTTCGATGTATTTCTCGATGTAAACCGAGCCATTGCCGAAGGCTTTTTCGGCCTCGTTGCGAGCGACGTGGTATTCCTTGGCGAACGAAATGTCGTTGTGCGCGATGCGCATGCCACGACCGCCGCCGCCGGCGACCGCCTTGATAATGACCGGGTAACCGATCTTGCGGGCAATTTTGACGGCTTCGGCCTCCTTATCTACGGGGCCATCGGAGCCAGGCACGGTGGGGACGCCGGCTTTTTTAACCGTGTCCTTGGCGACTGCCTTGTCGCCCATCATCTTGATGGATTTCGATTTGGGTCCAATGAACTTGATGTTGCACGACTCGCACTGCTCGGCGAATTGCGCATTTTCCGACAAGAATCCATACCCCGGGTGAATGGCGTCTACATCGGCGATTTCGGCGGCTGCAATGATCCGGTCGGCCTTGAGGTAGCTATCGGAGCTGCGGGGTCCGCCGATGCAGATCGCTTCGTCGGCGAGCTGGACGTGGAGGGATTGCACATCGGCCTCGGAGTAAACCGCGAGGGTCTTGATGCCGAGTTCGCGACAGGCGCGGACGATTCGGAGGGCGATTTCACCGCGATTGGCGATGAGGATTTTCTGGATCATCGGAGAGAGTAGATATTAATAAATAAACCGCTAACCTGCACTGGGATGCGCTAATTTTAAAATAGCGAACCAGTGGTGATTAGCGGTTTCAGTAGCGAGGGTGTTGGTGCGAGATCAGCCCTGCTTAACCTTGAAGAGCTTCTGGCCGTATTCGACGGGCTGGCCGTTTTCTACGAGAATCTCGAGGATCGTGCCCTTTAGCTCGGCTTGGATTTCGTTCATGATCTTCATGGCCTCAATGATGCAGACCACGGAGTTTTCCACGACCTTGGTGCCGGTTTCCGCGTAGGGCTTACTTTCAGGCGATCCTGAACGGTAGAATGTTCCGACCATTGGGGACTTGATGAAGATGATGCCTTCTTCGGTGCCCGCGGCTGGCGTAGCGGGTGTAAGTGCGGGGGCGGCGACGGGAGCGGCCGGGGTGTTCTCCGGGCGGACTGCGAGTTGAGCTGCGGAGTGGCTATGGCTGCTGCTGATGACGGGGAGGCCATTGCTGCCGCGGCGAATCTTCAACTTGAAGCCCTCTTCTTCGACCGCGAATTCGGTCAATTCGGAGCGCGTCATTAGGTCGATGATTTGTTTGATCTGTTTTAGGTCCAAGTTGTGCCTCGGTTGAGTTGACTTAAAGGGAGTTGTTTCCAGCGGTAAGGCAGGATTTTGAAATGGAAACGTCGGATTTGTGCAATCTCTGATTTTTGGGGGTAAAAGTGCCTCCGGCGTATCAAACAGCTCGAAAAAAGAGTGAATTGCGGAGGAATTTGATCTTTTCTTGGTGTGTGGGAGAATGGCGGCGATGGCATTTGGCTATCCGATGCGGATATGAAAATGGCGCCTTTTTAACCTGAAACCCCCGTAGGGAATAGCATGGATTCCCCTTTTCGGGCGGAAAATACTCAATTTTGGTGACTTATGGTGAGGCGGTATCGGTGGCGGCCATTATTGCGGCGGGATACGTGCATTTCTGCTTTTGGTGTGTTCGTCGGGCGGTGTGTGTGGGCTGCGCGCTTTGTTTGCTGCTCTACTTATATGCGTGTATTCCTGTGAGTGCTGGCTTTCGGGGCTGGTGCTCGTGATGTGGGGAGTCGCGGTGGCTTGATCCCGGACGATGAGGTGAAGTTCCGATCTTGTGACGGCGTTTTCTTTTCAGTGGTCCTTGCGACTCGTGGGGAGTGGGCGCAGCCGTGAACCGGCCGTGATTGTGCCTGGGTCTGGTCGGCCCTGATGGAACTGGTGCCGTCGTCCGGGCGTTCCGGCGCGATCAGTTGATCGTCTGCTATTGGTTGTGCGCATTCGATGCCGGTTTCTGTGCTGGCGTTGGCTCCGGGGGTTGGGCTCTCGACGCGCAATGTCTCGGTCGCTCACGGATGCAAATCTTCGGGGCGGCTATGCGGAGGGCTGGATTATCTCTGGCGTGCGCGGGCGGTTTAATGAGTGGTGCCGCAGTAGGGGTGGTGGGTGGCTCCGCGGCTGCATGGATTACGCTCTTGATGGAGTGTCTGTCGATTCGGAGTGGCTGCAATCTTTTGGGGTATTATGTAGTTTTTATATGAATACGGAGTGGTGTTTCGTGGCGACGCAGGGCTGCGGTTTACGGTGCGTAGCGGTATTCATTATAAAATACTAAATTCTCATTTTATTAATTTTAAACGAGTTATGAATTAATTGTATTTTTCCGAATGAAAACGCTTGATGAGGAGGGTGTAGTTTCCATTG
>CBRAFO010000107.1:0-12133 GCA_967755175.1 uncultured Opitutaceae bacterium
CGCGGGGCCCGCGGGCGCGGGCGGCGCGCGCTACGCCCCTCCCCCTAGATCCGTGTTCACCCTTTGGGGATTCGCTTGCGAAGCCCGCGTCCGTCGCCCGCGTTTGGGCCGCACCGCTTTATGGGTCGCCGATCTTCAGGCCAGCAAAACGGTCATCACCCCACCCCTGCCATTCACGCTGAGGCAGCCCACCTTTACCCAAGCATGCTCCGAACCGAAACAGGTTTTCGTCCGGCAACCACCAACCCGGCCAGACTTCATCGGCGGCGCACTGCCCGCCTCGATAAGGGTTCAGTAGAATATACAATCCGTAATCCTCCAGATTTTCATCATCCCGCACGCGGTGTTCCCAAAAATCGCGCTGCCACGATGCCGTTCCGGAGCAGGACCGCGTGACCGCCGCTTTCCATCGTCCGATCAACTGACCAATCGTGTGCCGCCGTCCGAGTTGCAGGAGCACATGGGCGTGGTCCGGCATCGCGGTTGCCGCGAGCACGCGGCCGTCGCTTTCAGCGTGCCAATCACGCCAAGCGGACAACAGCGCGTCCCGAGCGACCGCCTCGGCCAACCACGGCCTCCTTTGTTTGGTCACAAACGTCACGAAATAACGTGCCTCCGGTGCTGAAATTCGTCCGAGGCGCAAGTTGTCCGTTTTCCGTTCGGGTAGAAGGCGACATGCGGGCTCGATACCAGACATGGTGCGAAAGAAGGAGTGAGATTTGAGAGCGACAAGCATCAAACCGAGGACGCGGCGTGAAACGCGGACGGCGGGCGTCGCGAGCGACGCCCCTACACCCGGAATCACGCCGTCCCCGTAGGGGCTTCGCTTGCGAAGCCCGCCCCCCCGTCTCACGCCAACTCGAACCACTCGAAGTCAGCGTGGGCGCGTTGGCCGGCGACGTCATGGCAGGAGAGCCCGATCATCGTCCCGGTGAAGTGCAGCACCGAGCCGTAGTCGTCGGAGAGTTTGCCCGCGTCGAACACTCCGCCGATCTGCGTCCAGGTGATACCGTCGGGCGAAGCGGAGAAACGTAGCTCGGTGCGGTCGATCTCGGCGCGCAACCACACTGCCGCCGGCCAGTCGGCAATCGCCAGACGCGCCTCGGGCGGTTCGCTGTAAACAAAGTCGTCGCTCATCATCACGCACAATACGCGTCCGAGTTTTTCGTCGTGGGTGACGCGCAGCGAATAGTTGGTGCGCGTGTCATACCAGCACACCAAGCCCGCGAATTGGGTGAAGCGTGTCGGTGCGAACTCCATGCGCGTGGTCGCGGTGGCGCGAACCGACTCAAGCCGGCGCGCGATCAAGCTTTGGTCGTGTAGCGAGTGAGGAGACTCACGTCCGGCGATACGCAACCAGCCACTGCGATCAGTGAACGAAAGCCAGAAAGGATCGGCGGGAACGCGCAGCGTTTGCCAACGCACATCGAGCGCGTTGTGGGCGGCAAAGTCGGTGCGCGCAGGCAGAGCGGGCCAGGGATGCGGCGTGAGGCCCACTGGTGCGGGCAACTCGATGGCGGGCAACACGCCGCCATGCGCGAGCCGCAGCCAGCCATCGGCCGACCACACGACGCGCTGGAGTGCGGTTTCGCGGCCGAGGATGCAGCGGTCGCCGGCGTGCGCTGCGGCAGAGGCGGTTTTGTCGGGCGAACCGGGATTCGCAGCCGCACCGGTGCGCACAGGGCGGCTGCACAGGTGGGCGAGCCACCATTCGCCGGCGGGGGTTTGCACGAGTTCGCCGTGACCGGCTTTTTGCAACGGGTGATCGGGCGTGTGGCGCGTGGTGAGCACCGCTTCTTCCGGATCGAGTTCGTAGGGGCCGGTGATGGCGCGGGCGCGGGCCATCGAGATGCCGTGGTTCCAACCGGTGCCACCCTCGGCCATCATCATGTAGTAGTATCCGTTGGACTTATACATGTTTGGGCCTTCGCAGAGGATGTGGTCCTTGCGCAGAAGCTCGTGAACCGGGCCCGTGAGACGTTGCGCAACGGGATCAAATTCCTGCAGCACGATGCCGGCGAAGCGGCTGCGGCCGGGGCGGAAATCCCACTGCATGTTGCACAGCCACTTGCGGCCGTCGTCATCATGGAAGAGCGACGGATCGAAGCCGATAGAGTCGAGGTGAACGGGCTCCGACCACGGGCCTTCGATGGCTTCGGCGGTGACGAGGTAAACGTGCGGGTCTTTAAAGGGCCGGCCCATGCCGGTGGTGACGATGTTGGTGTAGATGAGCCAGAACTTGCCGTCCGCATAGCTGAGCGACGGAGCCCAGGAGCCGGCTGAGTCGGAGACGCCGCGCAAGTCGAGCTGCGAGCGGCGGGTGAGCGCATGACCGATCTGACGCCAGTTCACGAGATCGCGCGAATGGTGGAGCACGACGCCCGGGAACCACTCGAAGGTGGAGGTGGCGAGGTAGTAGTCGCCGCCTACGCGGCAAATCGACGGATCGGGGCGGAAACCGGGGAGAACGGGATTGCGGATCATGGAGAGGGAAAACGGGCAGACTGTGACCGCCGCACCCGATGGCCAAGACGAGAATGGCGAGCGGGATAAATACGCCAGCCGCCCGTTCGCACGATGGGGTCGGGATGGGGGCGTTGCCCCCGGGCTCGGAGCCCCGGAGTTTTTCCGCGGATAACGCAGATGGGCGCGGATGCCGGATTGGAATGCTGAATGTAGGAGCCTGCTTGCAGGCGATTTCCGAACCGTGGGAGCGAGCTTGCTCGCGAGGATCGAAATCGCGAGCAAGCTCGCTCCCACCTCAAACCATCGCCTGCAAGCAGGCTCCTACATTTCGGCGGTTCACCTACTCGGCGTAGTGTTCGGCAGCGGCGTGTCCGCGAGGTCTGCTTTGCGAATGGCTTCGAGTTCGGCGAGGGCGACGACGCGATCATAGAAGCGCAGGTTGTCCATGCGTCCGGCGAGCGGGCGGTCCAGATTGCGGGAGGTGTTGCCAACGACCTCGGGGTAGCGGTCCAGATCAGTGCGTGGCAAGGTGGGCTTGCCTGGCGCGGGCTTGGCCATGTCGCGCATGAAGGTGACTGCGGCGTTCGGGGTGCCTTGGTGAACGACAAAGGTATTGGTCTGCTGATCCCACGAGAACGCGGCGAAGATCCACTGCCCACGCGCACGCCAGCTGACCAGCGGCCCGTTTACACCCGGCGTGAAACTAACAAAACGCGGAGCTTCGAGCTGGTTTTCGATGCGAATCTCAAAGCCGCCTTTATGGGAAAGAAACATGATGGCGGCCGTGCTCAGCGGGACCTGCAACTCGGGGCCTTCCTCGTCCAGGTAATACCAAAAGGTGCAGGTAAAGGCCGAGAGCGGATTGGGCGCGATGGGCGTAGTGGCCAGTCCGGCCGGGCTGTTGGGTTCGTTCTTGGTGGACTTGGGCGTGGCCACGTAGGCGCGGTCGGCGGGCTTGCCGGACACGCCGGAACCGGGAGGTCCGATGGACGCGCCATTGATGTAGTTAAGCTCGGGCGTGTTGAAGGTTTCTTCGTAAATCGGGGCTTTCGGCGCGGTGTTCGGCGTAGCGGGAACGTCGGCACGGACCAGAGTGGCGGACGCAAGGAGGGCGAGGAGGATGCGTTTAGTCATGGGGAGGGGTGGTCGTTAAAAGATCAGTCGGCGCGGCGCAGGATAACGGTGGTGTGAGGAGCGACGGAGCGCTTCCCCGCCCCGCCGGCAGTCGCTTGGGGACGGACCAAATCACGGGCGCGGGCAAACTCGGCGGGCACCTCGAAATCAAACGCGCGGTCGGTGGTGATGTTCATCGCGATGAGATAATCGCCGTAGTGGAGAAGGTAGAAATCACCCTTGCCCGCGAACACGCTTTCCTGGCCGACTTTGTAGGGAATGCCGGGCGGGATGGCCGCGATGGGCAACTCCTCGCCGGCATGGGCGGAGGGAGGCAGGGAACCGTCCGGGTATTTGATGTGCACGCCGCCGTTGCCGAAACCAAAGACCACCGCGGCCGGGCGCCGATAGACTTTGCCCGAGGGCGTGAAGCGAATCTCCTCACGCACGATTGCCTGTTGCTCGAACGCGGGCGTGATCACGTGCACCGCCGCGAGGAAGTTCACGGCGTTGCGTGCGCGCCAATAGAGCGACGCGTAGAGCACCTCGTCGCCGTGCTTCAACGCCACCACGCCATCGTCCTCGTCCGTAAACACGAAGTCGGGCGCGCCCGGGCTCATCGGCAGGCGTTGCGCGAGAGCCGGAGCCGGCATCACCGAGATCGCGTGATATGCGACCGGCGCGCCCAGCAAGCCGTGGGTGTTACGCAGGCTGTTGTTTTCGGCCATGAGCAGGGCGAGGCTTCCGAAGAACTGGTTGTCAGCGATCATCTGCCGGGCGTAAGCGAGCAGGCGCGGATCGCCCGTCGCCCAAGCCACGTCCAGCGCGGTGGCGTCACGCGTGGGCTTTTGCCCATAGACAACAGGTCCGGGAAACTTGCTGTCGCGCCATCCGATGAACGTCTCCATGCGCATCGCGCGGTAACCATCGGCGTCCACGGCCTGGTGGCGGAACGGGGTGCGCGCGAGGGCAATCTTGATGAGCTGGTCGCGCACCTTGGTATCACCCGGCTGACCGGGCGCGGGACGCGTGGCGTCATAGATCTTCGTTACCCAATCGACGACTTCGCCGTAGCTACCGACATAGCCGAGCTCCCGCGTAAGGCCTTTGGCGGTGAGTTGAAAATAGTTATCTCCCACCGTGCGCGCCGAGCCACCATCGGTCAGATCGCTGCCGAGCCAAGGCTGAAGACCGATGGCTTCGTAAAGGTAGTGGCGGGCTTTGTCCTCGGACCAAGCCTGCGCCGGCGCGACGACCTCAAGTCCGCGGTTGGCGTAGTAGATACCGTAGAGGTCCTTGATCATCGACTGGTTCGTGTAGAGCCGGCGCGTGGCGGCGTTCTGCCCGCGGCTCGCAGCCAGCAACTCGGCGAGCAGCTGGCGACGCGTGATCGAATCCGTCGCCCCCGTCACGCGCTCGTCGAGGTGAGGCGCGAGAGGCTTGGCCAGCCAGTGCAGTGTCGCGCCCACCGGACCGGCACCGAACCACTCGGGGTTGGGCGTGGTGGGATCGTTGAAGATGAGCTTCGGGTTTTCCCGGTAGGCGAGCCCGAAGGCATCGAGCGATTCGACCACGCGACGGATGACCGCGTCTTGGTGAAACGCGTTCGTCCACTCGACGTGCCACGCTTCGGCGAGAAACATCATCTGCATCTGATTGAGCGGACGCTTATCGGTCAGGCGCGTGTCGATCTCATGGTTCACGCGAGCCTTCGCGGCGTCCAACACCTCGGGGCCGGGCGACGGACGAACGACATCGGTGGGTGCGACGCCTTGTTTCTCATTGGCGGGCGGCACGAAGGCGGACGCGGTATGCACGTAGGCACGATAGACGCCACGCGAGGGCTCGGTCATCGGTTTCTGAAAGCGCTCGATGGTCGTGCCGTAGCCCCAGATCGGACCGGTGGAGCGGAGCTCGCAGTGAATCTCCGTCTTCCCCTTGGTTAACGATTCAGGCAGCGGCGTCGTGCGATAGAAAAACCGGCCCGGTGATTGCGGCTCAATCGCCCCCGGCTCAAGCAGGTCTATATCCCCGATGTGCAGATAGCCGATCATCGCGCCCTCGATCACGAGGAAGAGCCGGGAAGGCGCCGCATCGTTGCCGGAAAAACGAACCGTGAGATAATTGGGCGCCGTCGGATCGACCTTCAGATCAAAGGCCATCGTGCCGCCAAAGATGTCCGTGCTCTCGGGAGGCAGCAACCGGCGCGCTGGTTCACCCAATAGGCCGGTGATCACCTCCGCGCCCGTGGCCTTCACGGCGTGAGCCCGTTCAGACGCAGGATCGCCCAACACCAAGGTATCGACGGGAGCTGCGGCGCTGGCGGCATGGGCACGAACAGCGGCGAGCAAGACACAAACCAGCAGAGCGGGGTAACGCATGAGGGGAAATCAAAGGATTAATCCAGAGAGGACGACAGGCCCAAAGCACCGGGGTGATTTCACTGTTAACGTAGGATCGGAAGGCTCGAAGTTTTCGGACGGATCGAAATGTAGGAGCCTGCTTGCAGGCGATGGATTGGGGTTCGCGAACGGACACGCGTTGGGATCAAACTCATTTTTCAGCACCGAGGCACGGAGACACAGAGGCACGCGCAGGACAGAGACAGGCGGAAAAGGACGTGCACGCGCGGACGCGGGCTCATCTGGCGTTTCCTGGTTTGCTGGAGCCCCCCCGCCCCCTCCAAACGGCAGCCCGCGCTGCGTGTGAGGGACATTGCTCTTGGCGAGAGGTTGCACGCGGACTTACGCCGCTCATCGCCTGCAAGCAGGCTCCTACATTTCGGCAGTTTACCGACCCCGTCGGCTACGCCACTCGCTGGCTACGCCAACCACGCGCTAGGCGCTCCGACGATTCCACGCCACCAAGTCCGCGTAGCGCACGCCGCGTCCGCCAAAAATATCGAGCGCGCTGCCCACGGTGAGATCGAGCTTCCCGCCGCTCGCCTGCTCCACTTTGAGGACATCGTCCATCGTGCCGACGCCGCCCGCATACGTCATCGGCCGGCCGCCCCACCCGCCCAGCAACGCCACCAACTCGGCGTCGATGCCGCCACACAGGCCTTCAACATCGGCCGCGTGGATAAGGAACTCCGCGCAACTCCCCGCCAACCGGTCGAGCGTCTGCGGCGTCACGTGCAGGTCGGTCAACGTCTGCCAACGGTTCATCGCCACCGTCCATCCCGTGGCGGTGCGGCGGCAGCTCAGGTCGAGCACGAGGCGCTCGGCACCCACGCGGCGCTTCAACGTTTCGAGACGATCATCCAAAAAGCGTCCGGCCGCATCGAACAACCATGACGTCACGATGACATGGCTGGCACTGTGATTGAGCCACGTCTCGGCGTTATCCGCAGTGATGCCGCCGCCGATGTGGAGACCGCCCGGGAACGCCGCCAGCGCCTCGCGCGCCGCATCGTCGTTGCCCTGCCCCAGTTTGATGACGTGCCCGCCGGTAAGTCCATCGGCCTGGTAACGCGCCGCAAACGCCGCCGCGCTTTCGTCGCTCACGAAATTCTCGCGCAAGCCCGCGCCATCATCGCGCAGGCTGCCCCCAACGATCTGCTTCACTTTACCATCATGGAGGTCAATGCAGGGGCGAAACTTGGTCATGGATAAAAAGTAAAGCCCCGCACCGTAGGTTCGCGGACGCGTTAAGCAATGCAGCTTTGGTCCCCCGCCCCGTTCGCTTCCTCTCCGCCCCCCTTCCGTTCCTGATTTCCAGCTTTCCACATTAATAAATCCGAGTGCCAGTCATCCACGTCACCTACATTATATCTACGAGGAAAAGCCTGCCTTACCCATCGGCAAATTTACACTTATCTCATCGGGTTTTCCCCGATTGTTGATTGCCCGAATCGTCAAGCTACATAGCTTGTGAGTATGCCCCCTTCCGTTCCAATTGCGGAACACGTTATCCCCACGGGAATGCTGTTTCAGCGTTTGATGGAAACGCTGCCCGACAACGTTTACTTCAAGGACAGAAACGGTCGTTTCCTTTGCATTAACCAAGCCCTCGCAAAGAAGTTTGGGCTGTCTTCCCCCGAGGACGCCGTCGGTAAGAGCGACTACGATTTTTTCCCCAAAGAACTGGCCGGCCACAAAGACTCCGACGAACGCCAGATCGTGCGCACCGGCATCGGCATCGTGAATATGGAGGAAGCCGACTGGACGGACCCCGCCCGCCCTCAATGGGCAGTGACCACCAAGCTTCCCCTTCTCGGAAAAGACGGCGAAATCATCGGCACGTTCGGTATCTCGAGGGACATCACCGAAACCAAAAGCGCCCGCGAAGCGCTGGAGGCGCAACACCGGCTGCTCGGCACCCTGATCGAAATCCTGCCCTGCCGCATCTTCGTCAAAAACCAGGACGGACAACTCCAACTCGCCAACGAGGCTTACCGGCGCGCCATCAGCTCCAATCCGGATGATCCGGTCATCGGCCGGACCTTGTCCGAACTTCTCCCGCCCGAACGTCGTGAACTCGCGACGCTCGACGACCAAGCCGTGCTCACGCAAGGGACCGAGATCATCAACCGCGAGCAATGCGACACCACCTCCGGCAATCCCGACCGCTGGGTGCTGCTTTCGAAGGTGCCGCTGCGCGACGCGTTCGGCGACATCCGCGGGATCGTCGGCATGGCCGCCGATATCACGGCTCAAAAAGAAGCCGAGGCCCGGGCCAATCGCGCGCGGCTCATGCTGGAGGAGCAAAACCGCCAGATGGAAGCAGAGCTCGTCGTGGCCCGCGATTTGCAGCGCGAGTTGATGCAAGCGGAACTGCGACGAGCGAACGACCTGCTCGGCCGGCAGCCCGGAGGCTTCCGACCTCTCAGTTTGTATTATCTGCCCAGCGAGCGACTGGCCGGGGACTTCGTGCACACCCAAGCCCTGTCCGCTTCGCGCGTCGGCATTCTCGTCTGCGACGTGATGGGCCATGGCGTGCGCGCCGCACTCGTCACTGCATTGGTCCGCGGCCTGCTCGGCGACGTGCGCCTCCAAGAGCTCCCGCCCGGCGAAATTCTCACGCAGCTCAACTCCCGACTCTGCGTCCTGCTCGATCAGCCTGTCATGCCCAGGTTCGTGACCGCCCTCTACGCCACGGTTGACCTGGAGGCAGGCACGTTCGCCCTGGCCAACGCCGGCCATCCCTGGCCCCTCTTGCAACACGTCGATGGCGACGTGGAAACGGTGCGGGACGACCTATGCGATCCGGCGCTCGGCTTGGTCAGCGACGCGACCTACGCGACCTCGCTGCACCGCATCGAACGCGGCGACCGCCTGCTCCTGTTTACCGACGGATGGATGGAACAGACCAACGCCGACGGCGAAGAGTTCGGCCGGGACCGGATGGCCGCCCAACTCAAAGACGCCCCCGCCGACCCAACGAAAGCGCTCCATTATTTGGCCGACGCCCTCCAGCGTCACTCCGCGTCCACCCACCACGAAGACGACCTCTGCGCCGTGCTGCTGCAAACGTGAGCAAGCACCGTGGCGTTGCACAGCGCCTCCAACGGAAAGGCGACGTCCCCGTCGCCCAGCGCACGCACTCCGCTTCAAACCGCTACGGCGTTCCGAGCCCTTCCGTTCCTGCTTTCCTGATTTCCCGATAAAAACCCGAGCGCCCGAGTGGAATTCACCCCGCATTTTGCCGATGAATTTCCAACGTCGTAGCTACGAGCGCCAGCGAGTGGCTCCCGTATCCGCGCCCCTCCGCGTAATCCCGCGGTTAAATTCCGACCGCTCGTTTCCCGACTCAACTGGCACTTTTAATCGTAAATGCTGGACCGATGTCCCACGTCAACGACCACGACGATGCACACGTTGTTTTCCAAACGACACAAGATACGCCAGTCTTTGACCCGGTAACGCCAGAACCCTTTCAGGCCATGGCGAAGTGCTTTGCCGTGAACCCGAGGATCCGCAGTCCCCTTGATCCGTGACTCAAGGTAATCCTTGATTTCAGCCGCGGCTGACGGCCCTAGATCGCGCAGTTTACAAACCGCCTCGGGCGTAAGTTTATATTCCCAACTCACGCCAAGCCTCCTCGGAGGAGAGAAGCTTTTCACCGCTTTTCACATGCCGGTCCCATGCGGTGGTGACGGCACGGAAATCGATCTCATCTTCGACGGCCTCGCGAAGTGCGACAGCGATGCGTTCAAGCTGATCGAGACGGGCATCATCCCCCTTGGCTCCCGCATCCTCCAGCGCGGCCCGCTTAATGAACGCGGTCGGAGTGAGCCCCCGCTTGCGAGCGGCAGCGGCGATTCGCTTTTTCTCAGCCGGAGTGAGCCGGATGGAGGTTGGCTTGGCGGTCGTCGTGCTCATGCGCTACAAGTGTAGCGCGAAAGCAGCCATGTCAAAATCAACGTCGCAAGCCCCTGCCCGCACGTAACCACGCGCGCCAGCGAGTGGCTCCCGTATCCGCGCCCCTCCGCGCAATCCCGCGGTTAAATTCCGACCACTATCCCCAAACCGGATTACTTACCGAGCGAAGCGACAGCCTGCCAAAATCACAAAGCGGCACAAAATGAGTGTCTATTAGTGTTCATTAGTGGTTACCGGATTGGAGGTCTCCGATCCCCAGCCCTTCCGCCACGGCCCGCAAAAGGCAGACCGTGGCGTTTTCCCGAGGCGGCTTACAGCCGGTAGCGAATGCCCAGTGACATCAGCCACTGGGGATGCAGTTGGACACCGTTGACGCGTTGGTAAACGGGCAGTTGGACGAACGCGAAGGCACTCGTGTGGTCGCCGATTTCGGCCGTCACCCCCGGGCTCAGATACACAAACGTGCCTCCGCTGTTACCGACGTCCGCTTCATCACCGCGCTCGCGACCATCGAACCGCGTGTTGACCTGCACTTGAGGTGTCAGCCAACCCATCGTGAGCAAACGCACCCCTGCGTTCACCGTCAGCGACGCCGAAGGCATGAAGTTCTCCCGCTCGGCCAGCGGTTGGTCCACCATCACCGAAGCGAACGTGCCCACGTGGGTATTAACCCGGTAGAAATACGACACGCCCGCCAACAGGTCGGTCGTGCCCGTGCCCAGTTGCAGACCTCGATCCAAGGGCTCGCCCGCCTCCGGACCTGTATTGAAGTTCTGGTGAAAACCGCCCGTCGGCAGTTTTAACCCAAACTGGAAGCCGAGCCCTTGGTTGAAGGAGTGGATCTGATAACGCCCCAGCAGTCGGACGTCGCCCAAGCCCGAGGCGTGAGAACCGGTGACTGTGGAGTCGCCCGCGCCCAAGGTCGTATGATCGCGGTCGATGTAAGGGGCCTCAACCGTCACGCCCCACGCGCCACCACTGGCATAATCGAAACCCAGCACCGCGACGCGGTTGAGGGTGCTTTTTTGAGTCTCACCCGCGGAGGCGAGCACGACGGGGTTGGACGCAGAGATCGCCCGGTCCTCATGGCGTAATTGGGACGCGTCGGAATACTCATAGCGCACGTGGGCTTCGAAGCCCTCCATGCTACTGTAGCCCTGCGCGGCCCAGTCGGAACTGAGCGAGCACGAGCACACCGAGCAGCCGTAACTGGCGGTAAAACTGGTCGCGAGGGTCAGCGAGACCACTCCGAGTTTGAGCAAGCGAAAGCCTCGGGCCTTCGCGATGAATGAAACGTTGGAAGAAGAAAAAGTATTCAATGGGAATGCCGGCGCAGATGGATGCAGACCACGCACAACCCGGCGCCGTGACGGGTGTGTCGCTCAATAAAACGTCCCCTTCCGGGTGTCCGCTAGGGATGTGCCCGGTGTAGTTAGTCACCCTGCACGTCCCGACCGGAAGAAGTTAAACGCAGAACCACGCGGCGCGGCCTCGTGGAGGCGGCACGGGCACCGGATCGGTGCGAGTCTCGGCGACTTCCTGCGTCCACGCCGGCCATGCCTCGGGTGAGGGCGATAGCACGATGGGCTCTATACGAGGCGCAATCAGCACGACTTCTTTAACTTCAACGGACGTCTCCGACGGAGCCTTCTCCGATTCGGAAGACCCCTGGCGGGCTTTCAGCACCGCCCGGCAAATTTCACAGGGCTTCTCAGGGTCCAAGGTCTGAGCGACCGCGGCGCTTAACGGCATCGTCTGCACATAACCCGAGCACATGCGGACCCAGGCAAACACTTGGGCAACGTCCAGCAGTCCGCCACTGGCACAGAGCCAGGCGAACAGCAGACTTCCCATGCTGAGACGAAAACGCACGCGGCGATGCCATAAGCCGGGTGTTACCTTGGCGACCTCAAAAACCCGCCCAGAACCCTGATTCAGGAAGTCCCCGGGGTGGAATCAGCGGGGTCGTTGCGTCGTGATGTAGGGGCGTCGCTCGCGACGCCCGCGCCAGCAGGAAAGTCACCCGAACTTCAATCCGGGCTTCGCAAGCGAAGCCCCTACGTTTCGAAGCACGCGGCTGTGGCGAGACGCCATGCCACCTCAATGCGCGGTTCACGTGTGCGCCGCCAAGAACTACCGGATGCCGGAGGCCGGGAGCGCGCCACGCGGTCATGACGTAGGGGCGTCGCTCGCGACGCCCGCGCCAGCAGGAAAGTCACCCGAACTTCAAT
>CBRAFO010000108.1:0-11916 GCA_967755175.1 uncultured Opitutaceae bacterium
ACCTAGAAAGCAAATGGCCGGTCGCTTAGGGGTAGGCGACCGGCCAACTTATTTTACGAGGCGAACATCGCCCGAAAGACCGCTCTCGCCGAGAGCCGATGCCGTTTAACTCCAGACACCTCGGAGCCTCACCTGCGTCCGATCCCGATGATTTTTCCGCTGATAGCGCAGATGGACGCCGATTCGATCCCCTTTGCCTGACGTAGCAACGGTGTCAGGAAACTAGAACAAAGTTGGGTTTTTTGAGCAGGAGGTTGAGCAGTTCGATCAAGTGTCGGGCGAGTGCGATGAGAGCAACTTTGGAGGATTTGCCGCGAGCGCGCAGGCGTTGATAAAGAGGTTTGAGCACGGGGTTGCAGCGGCAGGCGCTGAAGGCGGCCATGTAAAGCACGCGGCGCACTTGGACCCGGCCCTGCTGGATGGAGCGCCTGCCGACCTTTTTACCACTGTCGTGTGGATGAGGTGCGAGTCCGGCCAAGCTGGCTGCTTTGCCGGGTTCAAGCGTGCCGAGTTCGGGCATTTCTGCCCAGACGGTCCATGCGGTGATCTCCCCGACGCCCTGCACCTGCTGGAGCCGCTCCAGCGCCACTCGACATGGCTCGGTGGCGGCCATCTTCCGGATCTCCTCCCCTAGTTCAGCGAGCTGCTTGGCCAGCCATTTTTCGCGTTGCTCGGCCTGACGTCGCAACAGCGGGGTCTCTGGCGGATGCTCGCGCCAGCTCGCCTCGATTTTTTGCAGTTCGATCAACTGCACGCGGGCCCGTAAAAGCTCACGCAGGCGCTCCCTTGCGGGCTCCGTAGGACGCAATGCCGACGGTGTATGTTTGCGCCCGTAGTCACTCAACAGCTCGGCATCAATCCGGTCAGTCTTCGCCAGCCGGCCGGCGCTCAGGGCGTGATTACGAACTCTCTGGGGCGGCACGACGCTGATCGGTATCCCGGCGGCCAGCGCGCTGGCGACCAACACCGCCTCGTAGCCGCCTGTCGATTCACAGACCAGGTGCGCGCCTGCCGGCAGGTTGCGCAGCACCTGTTCAACCGCTTCTTTTGTATTTGAAATATGGTTGTCGGGGGCAGGCACATCGATGTCCAAGTGAGGCTTGGCGACATCAACGCCGATGTATTGAATAGTGGTGTTCATGGCAGTGGCTCCGGCTGGTAAGTCGCGCTCAACGGCGCTTTCAACGGTTCGAGTTGCTGCCAGTGCACCTGCGACCGGTCATGCTACGATCGGGCTCAAGACCCTTCTACGAGCTCGACCTGACCGCAGGCGGGGAGAGGCGGGTGGCCGCCCGCCTCTCCCTTTCACTGGCCAAGACCACTTCACTATAGAGTTACGTGGCCTTGGCCAGTGAACCTACCAGCTACGAGCGTGAGCGAGTGGCTTCCGAGGTTTCGTATGCGTTCACCCTACGAACATAACGTCAACGCGGTCACTTGAGCGGAGCCACGAGCAATCCTTGCCCGCAAGCCTCCGAGGCTTGCGAGAGCATCGCGCGGGCTTGCGGACCTATCGGCGAAGCTGGCGCGCAAGCTACGGAGGCTTGCGCGCCTCTGTTCGGAGTTTGCGAGTGTATCGCGCGAGCTTACGGGTGTATGCCGGAGGCTGGCGGGTCTATGCGTGAGGTTTGCCGGTCCTATATCTGGAGCTCGGGGGTGTATCGCACGAGTAGGCGGGTCTATCGGCGACACTGGCGGGTCTATGCGCGAGGCTCGCGATCCTATGCCCGGAGCTTGCCGAGGTATATCGCGAGGGTAGGCCGTCCTATTGGCGAAGGTTGCGGGTGTATGTCGGAGGTCCGCGGGCCTATGCGTGAGGCTTGGAGATCTATGTCCGAAGTTTGCGAGGTGCAAAGCACGGGTAGCCGAGTCTACCGGCGAGGCTTGCGGGTGTATATCGGAGGTTCGCGGATCTATGCGCGGGGCTTGCGGATCTATGGTCCGAGTTTGCGGGCGTATCGCGCGGGCAGGCGGGTCTATCGGCGAAGCTCGCGGGTGTGCCTCGGAGCCTTGCGGCACTACGTCGGTGGTGCCGGGCACGAAAAAACCCGGAGGGCGGAAACCGCTCCGGGTTTGTGAGATGCGTTCAGCTCGACGGATCAGGCCGGGACTGCGACGGCCTTCGATGCCACGGGTCGGCGGGCGAACCGCTGGCCGACGAGGGACTTGAGTTCATCGAGGCCCGCACCGGAGCCGGCCACTTTAAGATAGCTGTAGGAGGTTAGCGCCTCGGTATAGAGGTCGCTGCCGAGCGCGGCCATGGTGTCGTTAAACAGCTCTTGGAGCTGGGTCAGTTGCACTTGGATCGGTTGCAGGGTCTGCCAGAGCGCATAATCCCGCTCAAACTCAGCCAAGCTGAAGGAAGGCGGGAGAATTTGGGTATTAAGCTGCGTGGTATGGAGCACCTTGCCGACGAAGGCGTGGGACTTGGGGCCGAACTTGGCCAAACCGGCGCTTTCGTCGTCGGTCAAATCAACGAGGAAGGGGAGCTTGGCGCGGATGGTGGCAATGGCCGCGATCACCGCCTGTTGGTCGGCGACGGGGAGCTCTGCGGAGACATGGTTGGTAACATGCATGGAGGATATGATTTATTTATAATATTCAGTGTATGAGTGGATTACTCACGGGCATGCCAATGACTCTGGCATGGGCAGGTCAATTGCAATGGCCTCAAGGGCTGGCGTCAGTCGCGCGCTTATTTGGGTTCATTAGAAACCGTCTCGGTCACTTCGGGGATGCGATCCTTCGGATTCGGAGTGTTTGACCACTAATGGAATCGCCCAATGGGCGATTCTTAGAGTGCTGCCTCTCGCCAATGGCTCCGGCAATCGATCGGAGGCGCGGCTGATGCCGCGATTTGATCGGCCACTCTGCTTTCGATTGGTAGTTAAGCTCGGATTGGAATCCCGACGGCATCAGCCGCCCCCAGAGACGGAGCGCGGCAGCGCGGAGATGGTCACACGCGTAGCGTGTGGCCCCGAAGCGAAGCGGAGCGGGTGCCTGACGGCGGGTGCCCTTTGGGCGACGGAAGAAACAATCGGCCCATTGGCCGATTCCATTAGTGGTCAAAACTCCGTGGCTTGGAGTCCCATCTCTGCCACGGCGGCTGCTACCCGCACTGCAATTGTAGGCTTAGGATCTAGAGCTCTTCTGTGATGAAAAGTATGCCCGCGGCGGGTGATGGCGTTCCGGAATTTTGAGTGATGCGAGATGCTGGCTGCGGTCGTGAGTCCCCCTGAAAACTTAAGGGGAATACTTGCCACGTGTGGTATTTTTTCCCGTGAACACGCCTAAGGCGGCGACCGGAGGGTGCCGATGAATGCCGCAACCCCAGTTAATCCCATGAAATCCGCCGACCCCGTTATTTTTCTCGAACTGCACGTCATCCAAAAAATCATCGACGATGAGACCTGGCTCGAAGGCGAGCGCCGCGGTTGTCCCGTCGATCCCCAAGACCCGGTGGTGGTGGACGCCGTGTGTTCGATCGTGATGCGCATTGGCGCCCAGCTCCGGACATCGATGAACGCCACTTACCAGCTCCGCATTTCCGGCACCCGCTACGACAACCAGATGGCTGCGTAAGCGAGGGACTCCCTTTGTGAACGAGGGCAGGCCGGGGGAATGGGGAGGAACCTCCCCTCGTTCGCATTCAATTTCAGGCGTGTAGCACCGAGCGTGAGCGAGTGGCGGTTGGGCGGTTCGAATAGCGCCCTAGCCATAAAAAATGCGTGGTTTGACGTGGCACGGGCGTCCCGCCCGTGGGTTCGGGAGACGCAACCCGGGGCTACAAGGTCCAACGGTGTGTTCAACAGCCCGTAGCGGCGAAGACGAGCGAGCAGGCGACGCTCATACTTCCGAGTCAGTTCATGCTCCGTATTGGACTTGTGATCACACGGTCCGAGCCTCCTCAAACAAGACGGCGGGCATGGGATGCGCTAACTCCCACACGATCGCAATCGGCCGGTCTCCTTCGGCGCTCAACAATCGTTCCGCTGGGCCGAGAAAAATAAACGGTGCAGTTTCGTCTTCGATGCGTTTCTCCAATCGAGCGAAAAAGAGAATCGTATAGTCGCGCTCGCGGAAATTCAGAAGGTTTTGCCCCATCGAGCTGGTTTGCGTCGTCGTGGACTGGCTTTCCCAGTGCAGCTGCGTGCGGCTGATCGGGTAGTCGCGGTATTGAGTCGTCGGCGAAAAATCCTGCTCGGATTTACGAAACGTGACTAAGTGGACGTAGCATTTGAGATGCTCTGCATGGAACACCCCCACGCCGGTCGGACCAGACTTCTCAAGCGAGCACAAGCCCAGCGCGGCTTTGACCTCGGCTGAACCGTAGGCGGCATGCAGGTGCAGCGAACAAGGAAAGGGCAACGTGATCAGCTGAATCGGATAGGTGTGTTGATGTTGGACGTGTTGCACAATCTCCCGGAGATCTCGACGGGCGGAGGGATTGCGGTGCCATTTGGCAAGAGATTCATCGAGGGTGCTCACCCCGATGTCGGCCCCTTTCTTCCCCCAAAGCAGGTAGTGCAAGTGAAGCTTGTCTTCATGAAGAAGATGTTCGGTCGCATCCTGTTCGTTCTCGGTATCGGCAAAGCCGGCGAGGAGATCCAGCGTGCGTGGGTCAGTGCGCAGTAAGATGCGACGGTGGGCTTGGCGACAGGCATCGAGGTCCGGGTCGATAGGCAGCGCGCCGTGACGGGCGAGTGCCTGCCATTCGGACCACGTTTTGTTTTTCAGTAGTGCAAGTGGCGAGATGCCGGTCGCTCGGACGAAGTTGGAGAAAGTAGGGGCGCAGCCGTTGTCCTGCTGAAAGGTGGCGAGACTTTCGGTCACCAGTGTGGCGAGGTTTTTGAGGTTTTCGCGAATGTTACCGAGGACGTGTTCTCGGGCGATGCGTTCAAGCTGGATGTTGCAGCCGGGCGGGAGGTGGGGAAAATCGTTTTCGACTTCTTGATCCATGCGCTGACGGTCGCGGGTAAGCAGGGCGGCGAACTTGCGATCGATGCGATAGCGGCGGTGGCTCTGGCCGATAAAATCGAGGACGGTGAGGCAGTCTTTGTCCCGATGGTGGCGAAGGCCGCGTCCGAGCTGTTGCAAAAACACGGTGAGGCTCTCCGTTGGTCGGAGGAACATCACCAGATTTATTTCGGGCACATCCACGCCCTCGCTGAACACGTCCACTGTAAAAACAAAAGGGAGGCGCCCAGCACGGAATGCGCGCACGCGTTCGGCGCGTAGATCGGTGGGCGTTTCGCCAACGATGACTTCGGCGAGCAAGCCTTGTTCGTTAAAGGCGGCGGCCATGAACTTCGCGTGGTCCACGCTAGCGCAGAAGCCGACGGCGCGGACTTGTCGGAGGTCGGGCTGATACCGGCGCAGGCTGGTCAGGATAACATCGAGTCGCTGGCGGGCGCGGATGTCATCGCCAGTGTAGGCGGAAGTGAGAGCGGTAACGTCGTATTTACCGCCTTTCCAAAAGCGCTCGTCAGCGAGTGAGACGGGGTCGGTAACACCGAAATAATGGAATGGGCAGAGCAGTTTTTCTTCGAGCGCTTCGGGTAAGCGAATCTCGGCAGTGAATTCGCCGCCGAAGTCGGGCAGGATCGAGGTGCCGTCCATGCGCTCGGGGGTGGCCGTAAGGCCGAGCAAGACGGTGGGTGTGTATTGCTCGAGGATCGGCCGATAGCTATCCGCCGCGCTATGGTGTGCCTCGTCGATGACGATAAAAGGATAGTGCGAAGCGCCATGAGTTAGCCACGGCTTGATGGAAAGCAGGCTTTGGATGGAAGCGAAAAGGTAGCGCCAATCTTGCGGGCGCTCGCCGCCGATGAGCAGTTCGCCGAAGTTGGGGTCACGAAGGAGAGTGCGGAAGCAGTCGCGGGCTTGCTCGAGAATTTCTTTACGATGAGCGACGAATAAGAGCGCCGGCGGCGCCTCGGCCGGGGAGTGAACGGCTTCTTGTGCGACAAAGCGGGCGTAGTCGAAACCGGCAATCACGGTCTTACCGGTGCCAGTAGCCGCGACGACGAGGTTACGATTCTGGCCAGCAGCACGCGCGGCGCTGAGGGCTTCGAGAATACGTTCCTGAAAGGGATGCGGTCGCAGGTCGGCAAAAAATCGACGGGGTTCATTTTGACCGTTGCCCGCCTTCGCGTGCCTGATTGCGGATACAAGGCGGTCGGCTTGACTCGCATCGTAAGTCTCAAAATCAGGGCTGGCCCAATAGGTGGAGAACTCGGCGGCAAAGCGCTGGAGAATGTGTGGGAGATCCTGTTCCGTGACTTTGATCGTCCATTCGAGGCCGCTGGTCATCGCGGCCTGCGACATATTCGCCGAGCCAATGTATCCGGTGGAGAAACCGCTCCGACGATAAAAGTGGTAGGCTTTAGCGTGGAGACGAGTGCGCTCGGTGTCGTAAGAAACTTTGACCGAAAAGCCCGGCCTAGCTGCTAGCCAAGCGATGGCATCAGGATCTGAAGCGCCCATGTAGGACGTGGTAACAATACACACCGGCACGTTGCGCGTAGACAGGTTCTCGAATGCCGGTTGAAGAAGACGCAGGCCCGACCATTTGACGAAAGAGACGAGAATATCGACGCGATCGGCAGTGGCCATTTCCTGGCGTAATTCGTGTTCGAGTTGCGGGTCATGGCGTGCGCCGGTCAGCAGACTACTTGTCGTTAGCGGGGTTTCGGGACGGCTGAGCGGGATGGCAGTGTCTTGGCCCGGGGCTGGCGATTGTAGGGAGAGGAGTAGGGGCGCTGGGGTGGCTAGAAGAGTTTTGCGCTGTAGATAGTCGAGGCCATCGGCAGCCGAGATCAGCGTGATGAGCCGGTTAACGAGAGGCAGTCGTTCTTCGGGTTTACGCGTGCGTAGTGCGTGTGAAAGAAGATGGGAGATGAACTGACTGTAGGCGTGGGGAGAGTCTTCATCGTCCAGTTTACCGAGCACCGCTTTAAGCTCCGGGTGAGCTGAGAGCGCATCAGAAAGGTCCGCGTCCAGAAGCTGTTCATAAAGGCCGGGTGCCAACTTGGTGATTGCCGACATGTGCTAAGATCAGAGCGGTATGATATTTGCCGAGCAAGGCACGAGTGTGTGCGCGATGTTCGCGATATCCGGTAGCTAGCTCACGTCCATGCACGGGGCAGGTCGCTGAAGCCCCCTCGTTCGGTTGGATCAAACCGGTTGGCGGTGCCTCCTTGCGCCGTGCCGGGGTGGTGCGTTTCGTGGGCGGATGGAATCTGTTACCTCAGGCTCGATTGTCGGTGTTGCTCCTCTGTCGTCGTTGGCGGCGCGGGTGTTGGGGTGTCTGATCGAGAAGGAATTGGCCACGCCCGACATCTATCCGCTCACGCTCAACGCGCTGGTCAATGCGTGTAACCAGAAGAGCAATCGCGAGCCCGTGATGGAGGTGTCGGCACGCGAGGTGGAGGTGGCGCTGGATGAACTGCGTCAGCAGCGGTTGGTCGCGATGTTTTCCGGGGCCGATGCCCGCGTCGCCAAATACCGCCAGAAGATCGATGAGGTGCTCCATCCGCTGGAACCCGAGGCGCGCGCGGTGTTGGGCGAATTGCTTTTGCGCGGTCCGCAGACCGCTGCCGGTTTGCGCGCCAACACCGAGCGCCTAACGCCGATGCCTCCGGCGGCGGAGTTTGACCTGATCTTGGCGGAGCTGGCCGGGCGGGCGTCCGGCGCACTCGTGCGCAAGCTGCCGCGTCAGCCGGGGCAGAAGGAGGCGCGTTGGGTTCAGTTGCTCACGGGTGAACCTTCGCTGGAGTCCGGGGCCGTCGCGGAGCCGGTGACCGTGACGATGACTCTGCCGCCGGAGGTCGAGCGGCGCTTGTCCGCACTGGAAACCGAGGTGGGGCAATTGCGAGCGGAGCTGGCTGAGTTGAGGAAATCACTCGGAGCTTAAGAGTGGGAGAGTTGAGTGTTGAGAGGTGAGAGATCGGAAGGTAGCGAGCCACGGAGGGCGGAGTTTTTGACCACTAATGGAATCGGCCAATGGGCCGATTCTTGAGGTGCTGCCTCTCGCCAATGGCTCCGGCGATTAAGCGGAGGCGCGGCTGATGCCGCGGGTGGGTCGGAACATGGGCGAGACGCCCATGCCACCTCAATGCGGCCACACTCAACAGAGACGGAACTGGCCACGCCGGACGTCTATCCGCTCACGCTCAAGGCATCCACAAGGGCACCTCAGATCCGGGGCAGGCGTTTCTCCAGAAAGGCGGCGACTTTTGAAAGCGTTCCGGGGCGCAGCTCGTGAAACAGCGATTGGGGCGTCAGCCGCAATGAGGTGAGCACCTTGCGTCCTTTGGCGGACGTAACGGTTGCCAAGAGCGATTCCAGCCGGTTCACGAGCTCTCGTTCAGTGATGCGTCCCTGTGTGGTGGCCCGGATGAGGTCGGCCAAAAATGCGGGCATCAGCTGAACGAGAATCACTACGTGTCGTCCGTCCTGGCGTCCGTCTTGAGAGAGGTCGGACACGTTCGCGATTTTGGCTTTGAGGAGCGCAATGGGCTCGGGCACTTGCACGCGCACTTGGTTCGCTCCGATGGCCATCGTGAAGGCGGATGCCTGCAGTTCTTCGTTGGTCACACCGTGCACGGTTCTCAATACTTCGATGAGGAGTGGTTGGCCGGCACTGTCATGCGCAATCACGACGCCGATTTCGTTGGTGGGTGGTTTGAGTGGGAAAAACTGTGGTTTGGCTCCGACTACTTTGGCCAGCTCCGTCAGGGTTTTACGGTCACCGAGGACGTCCACGTCGCGAGACACGAAGGGGGCCAGATCCTTGGTGCGGTTTTCGTAATAGAGCGCCCAGAGGTTGATGGCTTGGCCGCCGACGAGCAGCACCGGCTCGGATGTGGCCAGGGAGTCGGCAAAGTCTCCCGGCGAACGAGGGGAGCTTTCAGACGGATGGGGCATCGACAAAAGCAAGCACCTGAACGTCGCCGCGAGCAGGGACGAGTGAGTTACGCTTTTGCACGGTTGCCGGTTCCGCCAAGTTCAGCTCCTGCACGAGGGTATCGAATTCGCGTTGGGCGCGTTTGAAACGTGCGACCTGAGCGACGCTCTTGAATCGGGCGGGCATCTTGGGGGAGCAGGCCCAAATGCTTTTCCGGACGGCAGTCGATTTCAGGGGATCTGCACTCCGTGAGCGCACGACCTGACGAGCGCCTTCGCGTAAGAGATCCATGACCGTGGTGCGTTCACGGCGGGCGATGGTGGCGAGGGCGGCGAGCACCGCCTCGTGCTCAGAGAGACTCGCGCGGCGCTTGGACTGGGCGAGTTGGTTCGGCATGGCGGGTAAGGTTGAATCAACCTGATTCAAAAAAACAGGCCGACAAGGTCAAAGTGGGAGGTGAATCAGGTGTGTGGTCAGGTCATACGGGGTGCTCTGTGACCGGCCCGAGAAATAACCGGATACGCCGGCCGCCGAGACACGGAACATTGGACCACTAATGGGAATTGGCCAATGGGCCGATTGTTTCTTCCGTCGCCCACAGGGCACCCGACGTCAGGCACCCGCTCCGCTTCGCTTCGGGGCCACACGCTACGCATGTGACCATCTCCGCGCTGCCGCGCTCCGTCGTTGGGAGGGGCCTCTCGCCAATGGCTCCGGCGATTAAGCGGAGGCGCGGCTGATGCCGCGTGGTGAACTATTCCGTTGAGTTCAGCTGCTTGGGTGAAGCCGCCATGTTGGGGGCTGTTCCGTGGCCGCAAAAAAGCCTGCTGCGTTGCGGCAGCAGGCTCGGGATTGAGAAGGAATGGTGCTGGGATCAGGCGGTCGTCTCGGCGCCTTGGTAGGTTGCGTCACCGAAGCCGAGAATCGGGTAGAAAATCACGCCGAGGAAGGCGAGGCCTACGCCAAACCCGGTGCCTTTCCCGAAGGCTTTCGCCAGATCAATGGCGACGATGATTCCGATCACGAGGTTCACGATGGGGATTAAAAACAAGACGAGCCACCAGCCGGGTTTGCCGGCAATCTTCAGAAGAATGTAGGCGTTGTAGATGGGGACGATCGACGCCCATCCCGGCTGGCCAGCCTTGGTGAAGACTTTCCAGAAGCCGGCGATGATGAGGAAGAGAAGTCCGAGTTCGAAAAGAACGATGAAGGCCGTAACGATAAGTCCCATGATGGTAGGTGAGTTGAGGTGGCGGGTGCTGGCTGCACGCGATTAATTCAGTAGCTTGCGATATGGCAAGGGTAAGGCGCGGCTGGCGACTGGGCTCTGGTGATCAGGCCTCCGAGCGTCGGAGTTTTGGACCACTAATGGGAATTGGCCAATGGGCCATTCCTTGGGAGTGGCCTCTCGCCAATGGCTCCGGCGATCTATCGGAGGCGCGGCTGATGCCGCGTTGGGTTCAATCATTTACTCGGCGGCATCAGCCGCGCCTCCGCCGCTCCCAGACGGAGCGCGGCAGCGCGGAGATGGTCACATGCGCAGCGTGTGGCCCCGAAGCGAAGCGGAGCGGGTGCCTGACGGCGGGTGCCCTTTGGGCGACGGAAGAAACAAAATCGGCCCATTGGGCGATTCCATTAGTGGTGAACCATTCCGTGATTCCGAGAATTGGAATCGGGAGGTCTGTCCTTCATCGAACCTGACGGATCAGGATGCTTCGGCGAGGAGTGCGTTTAGGTCTAGCGGGTGCGTGACCATTGCGAGTTCGCCGGTGGCGGTGTGGGGCCATTCGGATTGGGGGCGGTCACGGTAGAGTTCGACGCCGTTCTGGTCGGGGTCGCGGAGGTAGATCGCTTCGCTCACGCCGTGATCGGCGGCGCCGTCGAGCGGGATACCGGCTTGGATGAGGCGGCGCAGGGCGTCGGCCAGCGTCGCGCGGTCAGGGTAAAGAATCGCCGTGTGATAAAGGCCCGTCGTGCCTGGAGCGGGCGGGGTGCCTCCGCGGCTTTCCCAGGTGTTGAGGCCGATGTGGTGATGATATCCGCCGGCGGAGATAAACGCGGCCTGCGTGCCGAAGCGTTGCATGATCTCGAAGCCGAGCACGCCGCAATAAAAGGCGAGGGCGCGGTCAAGGTCGGCGACTTTCAGGTGAACGTGTCCAATGCGGACGGCGGGGGAGATCATGGCGGAAGGGAAGTAGCGGATGGAGAAGTAGCGAGTAGTGAGTAGCGGGTAGCGAGTAGTCGGATTCCGGAAGTAGCCAGCGGCGAGTAGGTCGGAGCGGTGACTTACGGAAATGCGATGCGGGGAAAACGCGAATCGTGGAGGTGTTTAGGTGGTTTCGATATGGAGTGCGGGGAGTTCTCACCGCTCTGGACGGGCCGACTCGACGGCCCGCATTCGGGAACCGGGTGGCGGGCGGTGGGCTGGGCGGCGAACCGGGGTTCGCCGTCGAGAGCGGCGAGAACTCGCCGCACTCCAGAACGGACGGGCGCAGGTCGCGGGCTACGAAACGCGAGTCGTGTGGGCGTTTAGGTAGGCTCGGGTGTGGAGTGCGGGGAGTTCTCACCGCTTTTGACGGGCCGACTTGTCGGCCCGCCTCCGGGAAACCGGGTGGTGGGCGGCGGGCTGGGCGGCGAACCGGGGTTCGCCGTCGAGAGCGGCGAGAGCTCGCCGCACTCCAGAACGGCTGCTTACGCGAGGAAGCGAGCGAGGCGTTTGCGCAGGTGCTCGCGGGCGCGGGCGAGGCGGGTTTCGACGGCTTTGGGCGTCGCACGGATAATCGCGGCGATCTCGGCGTGGGAGAGGTCTTCGTATTCGAAGAGCACCAGCGGCGCACGGAGTTGTTCGGGCAGGGTGGCGATCGCAGCGCGCACCGCGGTCACGCGTTCGGTGGAGAGGGTCGCCGCTTTGGGGTCGTCGCGGTGGTCAATCGATTCGGGGGCTTCGTCCAAGGCGACGAGCGGGCGGCGGGTGCGGCGGCGGGCGTGGTCGCGCGTGAGGTTGAGCG
>CBRAFO010000109.1:0-11833 GCA_967755175.1 uncultured Opitutaceae bacterium
CTTGTTTTTGTGGGTTGCTTGCTGCCTCGGTTTTACCTATTCGCCACCATCCTCGCTCCCACCAAAATCGCCTGCAAGCAGGCTCCTACATTCCAGGCTATATGCCTCACAACGAGGCGTTGGCCGGATTACTTCTTCGTCACCTTCTCCAGCGAGGCGATCCAGCTCTTGGCGCCGCCTTTTTCGTAGCCGAGTTGGCCGAGCTGTTTGCCGGTGGAATCGAGCACGACAATCGTGGGGAAGCCTTCGATTTCATACTTTTTCGCCAAGTTTTCGTTCTGCTCTTTTTCGGCTTTGGACTGCTCCTTTTTACGAGGGAAATCCAGCTTCAGGAGAACGAGATTCTGGTTCGCGTAGTCCACGAACTCGGGCTGGGAAAAGACTTCCTTGTCCAAGCGAATGCACCAGCCGCACCAGTCAGAGCCGGTGAAATCCATCAGGAGCGGTTTCTTCTCTGCCGCGGCTTGCTTGATCGCCTGATCGTAGTTGGTCAGCCAGGTCGCTTCAGCCGCGTGCAGCGAGCCGAGAGAGAGCAGGGCGAGGGTCATCAGCACAAATAAACGTTTCATGGGAGCTTGGTGGTGTTGAGGGGAGTGGTCCGGCGATGTCCGCGGCTTAGTTGTCACAGACGTCGTAGCGCAGTATGAAATGCAGCTCCGGGTCCTTTGCAAGAAGCCAGCATTCTGCGCCGCTGCACTGGCGGGTCGTTCTTCTTTGATTATTCGGCTAGGAGCCGTTCGCAAAGAGCGATCAACCGGGCGCGGAGTGGTTCGCTACGGGCGGTGAAGGCGCGTTGGTGCCGTTCGTAGTCCATGCGCCCTTCTGGCGTCTCGACCTTGATCGGCTCAAAGCCCAGCGCACGCAGGTCGTAGGGGCTGGCGCGCATATCGATTTCGCGGATGTCACGTGCGAGCGTGAAACAATCGACGATCAGTTCGCTCGGGGTAAACGGGGCGAGTTTGAAGGCCCATTTGTAGAGATCCATGTTGGCGTGCAGACAGCCGCGCTGCTCGTGCTCGGTCACGGTGGTGCGCTCGGGCAGGTGTTTGTTGAGCGGGCGGGCGGGAGCGGTGAAAAAGCGGAACGCATCGAAATGCGTGCAGCGCACAGGCTGGCTTTCGACGATGCGGGCGACTTCGTCGGGTGGAAAGCGGAGCGGGTAAGCGTTGTGGCGGACTTCCTCGGGGGTTTGCCGGTAAACCATCGCCCATTCATGCAGGCCGAAGCAGCCGAAGGCGGGCGGGCGTGTCGTCATGGCGGCGAGCAGGTCGCGCATCCAGCGGATCGATACGCGACGTTTCTCGGGAAGTGACGTGGTGTCGATGCTCACGCCGGCGGGCGTTTCACGGTATTCGGGCCAGCGGAGGAATTCGCGGGCGCCGTCGCCGGCCAGAACGACGTCGGGGCCGGGATGCCACTGGCGCAGCCACGAGGCGCGAAACGAATAGTAACTAAAGAGGAAGTCGTAGACCGGGTGTTTCTCGCCCCGGCTGGCGCGGTTTAGGTGGGGATCGGCCCACACGCGCACGAGGGCCTCGTGCGCTTTCTGACGAGCGCGCCATTCCTCTTCCTGAATCAGAACTACGCCCGTGTTTAAACCCGCTGCAGGCGGAGTCGCGTTCCTCGTTTCCATAATCTTGAGGTGAAAAAGGAAAACCGGGTTTGTAACTTAATAGGTTACAAACCCGGTTTTCGTGGGTGTCTTGCTCGGTGGGGCGGACGACAGAACCAGAGCGAGGATTTGCCTCGGCGTTTGTTATTAAGGGATACGCAGCTTGGTGCCGAGGGTGAGGGCGTCGGGGTTGCGGATGACGTCTTTGTTGGCCTGAAGGATGTCGTTCCAACGGGCGGAGGTGCCGTAGTATTGCTTCGAGATGCGCGAGAGCGAATCGCCTGCACCCACGATATGGGAACGAGGGCCTGTAGGGGCTTCGGCTTTAGTGATCGAGGGGGTGGCGGATGCCGCGACTGCGGGAGCTGTTGCCGCCGGGAGATCGATTGAGACGGACGGAATGGCGGTGGGGCGCGAGGGCGAGGTGCCAGCCGGGAGATTTCCGACGAGGGCGAGGCGGGTCTTGAGTTGCTGGGCTTCGACCGCGGAGGCGGCGGACTGAGCCTGCGTCTGGCGGAGTTGGTCGCGGGTGGCGACGAGTTCGGCCGTTGCGCTGTCGATCGTCTTGCGGGCGTCGGCTAGGCTCGAATTGGCAGTCGCGAGTGCCGATGATTTTTCGGCGAGAGATTGGTTCGCTGCGGTGAGTTGGGCGGAGAGGGACTCGGTTTCTTTGGAGCGGGTCGCGGAGGCGGCGGCCTGAGGACGGAGGGCGTTGAGTTCAGTCGTGGCGGTATCGAGCTTGGCAGAGGTGGCGGCGCGTTCCGCGTCGATGCTGGCGAGGGACTTTTGCAGGCGGTCGATCTCGGTTTGTTGCAGAGTGAAGGAGCGGAGGGCGGCGGCCAGCTTGGTGTCAGTCTCGGCTTTGGTTTTTTCGAGTTCGGCCACGCGGTCGGCGGCGGCGGTGTCGGGCGTGACAACGGCGGGGCTGGCGACGACCTCCGGCGTGGTGGCAGCGGCTTTGGCCGTGGCGAGCTGGGCGCTGAGGGCGTTGCGATCTTGTTCGAGAGTTTTGACAGTATCGGCGAGGCGTTCGCGGTCGGCCTTCAGGGCGGCGAGATCGGTTTCGGAGATGGTTTCGACGGGCTTGGGTGCGGCTTTGGCAGCGGCCAGTTCCGTAGTGGCGGTTTCGAGTTGTGCCGCGACGGCGAGGCGCTCGGCGCTGGCGCGATCAGCGGCGGCCTTGAGGCTGGACGACTCGGCTTCGGCGAGGACTTGCGCACGGCGGGCGTCGGCTAATTCGGTCGCGGCACGGGCGAGTTTGCCCCGGAGAACGGCTTGTTCGGCGGACGCATTGGCGGAGGCGGTGCGCAGCTCGGCGAGCTCCGTGTTTGCGGCAGTAACGGTGGCTTGGAGTTGGTCGCGTTCTGCGCGGACCGAAGCAAGTTCCGCACTCAGGCCGACCGGCACTGTGGAGATTTTTGCGGCCTCGGAAAGGCGAGTCTGAAGCGAGCCGATTTCCTTGTCTTTGCTGGCGAGGGCGGCCTCGGCGATGGCGATGCGTTTGTTGGCGTCGGCGAGTTGAGCGGTGAGGCCGGATTTAAGGAGTTCGTTTTCCTTCCAGGCGGCGGCGAGTTCGGCGCTGAGTTTTTTCTGGTCCTGCTCGGGTTCGGCGGTGACGGCCGGGGCCGAGGTGGCGGGGGCAGCGGAGCGAGGCGGAGCGGCGGGTTCTTCGACCGCCATGATGGGCGAAGCGGGGGCGGCGATCGGGCTCACGGGACTGGTGAGAGCGGCGAGGCGGCGTTTGCCTTCGGCGAGTTGTTCGGCGGTGAGGAGGCTGGTGACCGTGGAGAGGGCTTTACCCGTCGTGCCGTTGGAAGCAGCCAGACTTAGCCAAGCGTAGGCTTGAACGGGGTCGTAAGCGGGTTCGCGTCGGTCGGCGTAGGCAAGGCCGAGGTTGTATTGGGCGATGGCGTTACCGCGATCAGCCTTGGCGCGGAGAGATTCGAAGTCGGCGGCATTCAGGGAAACAGGCGAGGCGAGAAGCGCCGTGCCGAGGAGACCGAGGGAAAGGGCGAGGCGAGGGAAGCGAGGATTTTTCATGCCGGTGCAGAGAGTGCGCGGAGACTGTCAGGGGCCAAGGGCTTTGCAAAGCGGCATTTGTCGACGGGCCGTCATCGTCGTAAATCCCGGGGCGGGACAACATTGTTGCAACCCTGGCCGGAGGTGGATGTCTTTACTGCGGACCTTCATCTCCATGAAAACCACGATTTCCCTCCTCGCACTTGTCTTGGCGGCCGTGCCCGCGGAAGCCCAGTTGTTCACTCCGTCCACCGTGGGCGGAGCGGCGTTGGGTGCCATTGCGGGCGGCGTGATTGGCAACAACAGCGGAGGGCGTCACGGCACTCAAGGCGCGGTCATTGGCGCGGTCGCGGGCGGTTTGCTGGGTAGCGCGTATGGGCAATCGCAGCGTGAATCCTCGCCGTATTATTCCAGCACGGCTGGTCCATCCTACTATTACTCTTCGGGCCCCGATTACGCTCCTCCGACCTATTACTCGACGCCGGCATCGTCGCAGCCGAGCTACACGGCCACCACTACGCTTTTGGGTGGCGTGGCGGGGGCGATTATCGGGCACAACAACGGCCGGCGCACTTGGCAAGGCGCCGCGATTGGTGCGGGCGCAGGCTATCTGTTGGGACGCCTGACGGAACCGTCGCGGGCCAGTCGGCCGGTTTCGAGCGGTTATGCGCCTTACGCCTATTATCGGCAACCGGTGGTCGTGGTGGCGGCTCCGCAGCAGCCGCAGCAAATTACGATTATTAACAACTACTACGGCGATGCTCCCACGCCGTTGAGCAACGCGAACTCGATGTTCGGTCGTTGATCGTTGAAACTGCCGGCTTCTCCGCCGCGTCCTATGCTCGGACGCGGCCTTTGTTTTTGCCGGCTCTCCGCATTTTTCCCGTTCCTAACTAATCATGAAATATTCCATCTCTCGTAACCTCGCTCTCGTGGCGGGCGCCGTCGCGACGGCTTTTTTCGCCGGCTGTGCCAACCAAGGTGTTCATAACCCCTCGGGCGTGCCGGTCACCGAAATGAAAGCCGACGAGCGCGGCTTCGTCGCCGGCACGGGCATCGAGTCCCAGGACCTCGTTGCCGTCACCGACAAGATGGCGCGCAGCATCCTCGGCATTCCCGAGATCACCAACGCCAAAAACACGCCCCGCGTGGTGCTGGACCCAGTCGTGAACGAGACGCGTTTCCCGATTAACAAGGACATCTTCCTCACGCGCATTCGCACCCAGCTCAACTCGAAGGCCGCCGGTCGCGTGCGCTTCCTCGCTCGCGAAAACATGCGCACGCTCGAGCACGAACAGCAGATGAAACAGGACGGCCTCGTCACCGCCTCGCAGGACCCGAATGTTGTCCGCTTCAAGGGCGCCGACTACTTCCTCACTGGTAAACTCCAGGGCATGTCCGCTCGCACCAGTCAGGGCCTGAGCGACTACATCCTCTACAGCTTCCAACTCATCGACGCCTCCACCAGCGAGATCGTCTGGGAGGACTCCGCTGAGATCAAAAAACAGGGCCTCGAAGACGCCGCCTACCGTTAACCTTTTCAAGGGCCGCCAAGTGCGGCCCGTTTGGTGAATCACTCCTCCGGCGGTGCAGCTATCTCGGCATTTTGGATACGCGCCGCCGGACCACGCCTCCGCCCTTCGCTGATTTTCTCTTCAACCCATGAAAAAGACCCTCTTCTCCCTCGCTGGCTTGGCCTCCGTGCTTGCGATGTTCACCGGCTGTTCGCATGGCCCCTACGCGGCCAAAGACACCACCAAATACAATCTAGAGAGCACCGAGAAGTTCGTGCTGATGGATAAGCACGTGCAGTATTCGGTCACTAGCACCGGTATTCAGCAACGCCTCAACGACGACGGACGCCTCGAAGTTGTCGCCAACATCAAGAACCGCGAAGATCGCCGCATTCAGGTCCAGGTTTCTTGTATCTTCAAGGACGCCCAAGGCTTCTCCACCGGTGACGAAACCCCGTGGCAGACCCTCATCCTCGGCGAAAACACCACCGAGGCGGTTAACTTCAAGTCGATGAACACCCAGGCGCGCACCTACACCATCCGCGTTCGCCAAGCCCGTTAAGCGCCTCTCAACACCGCGCTCTTTCTCTTTCCTCTTTATCTTAATCTTTCTCCATCCGTCCGAAGTCGGTGCATCGCGCTCCGTCCGACGAACGAGGAAGAGAATGATTAAGACGAAAGAGAAAGAGCCAGAGCCGCGGTCGCTTCGACTCGTGCCGCCTGTCCGCCTCTCGTCCCGTTCTAGCCCTCTCTTTTCCGTCATGAAAACCCGCACCCTGTTGGTCGTCGCGCTGGCCATCACGCCCGTCGCGCTTTTTGCCCAGAAGAAGTTCGACACGACCCCTCCCGCCAAGGAGCAGCCCGAGCCCCCCGTTCCCATCGTCGAGGCCGGCCCGCGTCCGCAACCCGCGCCCGTCGACGGCGTCGCGCCCGAGTCCGATGGCCAACGACTCTACGGTCCCGTCAGCACCTTGGTCGCCCCCGAAAAGGCGAAGCAGGTAGTCGACGCCTTCCGCGCCAAGTTCATCAAAGAAGGCGCCAAGGCTCCTCGTTATCTCATCTACGTGAACCGCGAACTCGTTGATGAAATCTCTGGCCTTCGCGTGACTGGACGCAAAGAGCGCACCGAAAGCATCGTCGGCGAAACCAAGTCCACGTTCGAGGTCGATCCCAACGCCCCGAAGTCCACCCCGCCCGCCAACGGCTCCGGCCAGGCGCAGGTCAACGTGAACATCGGCAACTCCAACACGGGCGCCGACGCCAGCACGCCCGGTAAAGGCAGCGCTGAGGGCAAGGGCACCAAGGTCATCGCCGAGAACACCTACACCTACCACGACAAGGCCAGCGGTTCGCTCGTTGACCGTCAGACGGTGCGCGACATCGAGCGCCTCTTCGGTCGTCCGCTCCGCGCCGGTGGTGCCAAGCTCGCCGACCAACGCACCGCCGCCGCACTCATCGCTGACAAACCGCTCGATCACTTCACCACCGCGACGAACGAAGCCGCCCGCAAAGACCGCGAGGCGCTCAATAACGTCGCCGACGTGGTCATCGAGATCCTCGTTTCGAGCCGCACAGTCAAAGTCACCGGCGTTTCTGGCGACACCACGGAGCGAGTGCCCGACATCCAAGCCACCGCGATCCGCCTCGGTGACTCCGCCATCATCGGCCAGGCCAGCGCCACCGACGTCCTCGGCAAAGACAAGGTTGCCGGTCGCGTTGCCCGCAAGTTTGACGTGAGCGACATCGCCGAGGCCACCGCTCTCGCGTTGATGGAAGACATCACGCTCACGACCGACTAAGCTGCTTCGTCCTCCCTCGTGGCCGCGAGCGCCAGCGAGTGGATTTTCATCCCCGACGCCGCCATGTTTTCCCATGCGCGGCGTCGTCATTTAACCAAAAAGTAATCTCTCCGTGTTTCGTTCCCTCTGCTCCGCCTTCAGTGCCACCGTCCTCGCAATCGCCTTCACCGGTTGCGCCACGACTCCGCGTGTCATCGTGCCCTACACCGGCGACCCGGTCGTTGACGGTAACGCCAACCTCGCCGTCGCGCCCGAGCGCGACAAGGCCCTCTGGGAATACCGCGTCGCCGCCGCCGCCCTCCGCCGCGGAGATACCGACGAAGCCAAGGCCAAGCTCGAGGATGCTCTCGCCCGCAGTGCCGGTGCCCTCGCGCCGGGCAGCGCCGAAGCGGCCAACTCTCGCAAGCTCTTCGGCAATGAAGGAAACAAGCCCTTCGCCGGTGAGCCCTACGAGCGCATCATGGGTAACTACTACCGCGGCATCCTCTATTGGCGCGACGGAGAGCCAGACAACGCCCGCGCCGGCTTCCGCACCGGCGAGTTCATCGACAGTGACACCGAGAACAAAAGCTACAGCGGCGACTGGGTGCTCCTCGATTATCTCGACGGACTCGTTTCCCGGAAAATGGGTGGCGACGGCTCCGATGCGCTCGTCCGCGCCCGCGCCAACGCGAAGGCTCAAGGTCGCGCCGCGTTGCCCGACTACGATCCGAAGGCCAATGTCCTCATCTTTACCGAATACGGCACCGGCCCGCGCAAGTATGCCTCCGGCGAATACGGCGAGCTGCTCAAGTTTTTCGTGGACGATACACCCGTTGCCTACGCTCGCCTCGCAGTCGATGGCCGCGAAATCGTGCTGCCGCCCTACGATGACATTGCCTGGCAGGCCACCACGCGCGGCGGACGCGTGATGGACCACATTCTCGGCAACAAAGCCGTGTTTAAACAGACCACCGACACGATTGGCGACGTGGCGCTTGTTGGCGCCCTCGGCACCGCTGCCTACGGTCGAGGAAAGGACAGTGGCAACGTCGCGCTCGGCCTCGCCGCCGTGGGCTTGATCAGCAAGCTCGCCAGCGCCGCCACGCAGACCCAGGCCGATGTGCGCGCGTGGGACAACCTGCCGCGTTACCTGAGTTTCGGCGCTCTGCGCCTAGCGCCCGGTGATTACCCGGCGACGCTCGGGTTTTACAACGCGTCCGACCGCCTGCTCGTGAACCGCACGCAGTCCTTCGTTATCCATGTGCCCGCAGCGAACACTGCCAGCGCGGCCGGGTTGCCGGGCGACGTGGTCATCTTGCGGAGCGAGGTGACGAATTGATTTTACAGCGGGCGCAATGCGCTCCGGGGCGTTGGCAGTGAAAGGGTGGTGAACGTGCGGCGCGGGAGAGCGTGGCCGTCCATCAAGGATCGGCCACGCCGCCCTTTTCGCGCGTGCTTTTGATTGGGGCTGAAGGCATGGTTTCCCGACCCGATGAGTGACTTCTTCAAAGAAGCCCGCGCCACGCTGGGTCTCGCTCTGCCCATCATTGTTGGGCAGGTGAGCCAGATGCTCATGGGGGTGACCGACAGCATCATGATCGGTCGCCTCGGTGCCGTGCCGCTCGCGGCTTCGGCTTTCGCGGGTGGATTGTTTTCGGTTTTTTATGTGGTGGGTATTGGGCTGCTGATGCCGGTCGCGGTATTCGTCTCGCGCGAACACGGCACAGGCGATGAGCGGACGGGGGCGCGGTGGCTGCAACACGGGGTGGTGCTCGCAGTGCTGGCGGGCCTCGTCGCGATGGGGGGCATGGCGGCGCTGGCTGCGGGATTTTCGCGCATGGGCCAGTCGCCCGAGGTGATGGCTGCGGTGCCCCCGTTTTATGCGCTCATCACCCTCTCGTTGCTTCCGGTGCTGGTGTTTCAGGCATTCCGGCAATTCGCCGAGGCGCTCGGCCGGCCTGGCATGCCCATGTTAATCCTGCTCGGCAGCGTCGTGCTCAACGCGGGCTTCAATTGGGTTTTGATCTACGGCCATCTGGGTGCGCCCGCGCTGGGGCTGGCGGGGGCGGGCTGGGCTACGCTGATCGCGCGCCTGATCGCGCTGGTGGCGATTATCCTGTGGTTGCGACGGGCGGAGGCGTTGCGGGCGGCGTGGTTGCGCGGCTTGGTAGCGGCGCATTTTCGAGAGATGCTGCGCGTCGGAGTGCCGGCGGCGGTGATGCTGTTCCTCGAGGTGGCTGCGTTCATGGTGGCGGCGTTGATGATGGGCCGTTTGGGCGCGGCGGCTTTGGCGGCGCACCAGATCGCGCTCACGTGCGTGGGATTTGTGTTCATGGTTCCGCTCGGGCTTTCGATGGCGGTGGGTATGCGCATCAGCAGGGCGGTGGGCGAAGGCAGGCTGGATCGCGTGCGTCCGATCACGGGAAGCGCACTGATGCTGACGTGCGGTTTTATGAGCCTGACGGCAGTGACTTTCTGGTTCGGAGGCACCTGGTTGGCGCACGTCTTTGTGAGTGATCCGGCAGTGGTCGCGCTGGCGGCGCGCTTGTTGGTGATAGCGGCGATTTTCGAGCTCTTCGATGGAGCGCAAGTGATCGGTTCGGGGTCGCTGCGCGGGCTGACGGATGTGCGTGTGCCGGCCGCGATCACGTTCGTTGCCTATTGGCTGCTGGCTATCCCAGGCGGCTACCTGCTGGGCCTGCACACAAGCTTGGGCCCGCTCGGCATCTGGATCGGCCTGGCCGCAGGCCTGGCCATAGCAGCAGTGCTTTTGGGCGCACGCTTCATTTTCCTCACGAGGGGACAAGGCGTTTTGTCACCTAATAGGTGACAAATGATCTGGAATGTATGCCGCAGAGCGCCGGAGAGAGTGTCACCTATTAGGTGACACTGGCCAGAAGTCGGGCGCGGACTTCGTCGAGGGTGAGGCCGTCGATGGCGAGGAGCTTTTGGCGGGACTTGTCACCCTGCGCCACGGTTACGGCGCGCTTGGGCAGGCCGAGGGTGTCGGCGATGAACTCGCACAACTCATCGTTGGCGCGGCCTTCGAGCGCAGGGGCGTGAACCTTCACCTTCAACGCGTCGCCGAGCCAGCCCGCGACCGCGTTGCGCGGGGCGTTGGGGATGGCCTTTATCGCGAGTTTGCAGGAGGCGGACATCGGGGCGGCTCTGACGTGGCTTTGAGTGGGAGAGAGCTTGCTTGCGATTCGTTGATCCTCGCGAGCAAGCTCGCTCCCACGTCAGGAGGGGGCTGTTAGCCGAGCGCTTCGGACAGCGCAGCGATGATTTCTTCGACGGGCTCAGCGCCGATGGAGAGGCGCAGCAATTCCGGATGCAGCCCGGCGGCGGCGAGCGTGGCACGTCCGCTTTCGCTGGTCACGAGGTCGTAGTGCGCGAGGTAGATGAACGGGCAGATGAGCGTGGATTTCATGCCGAAGCTCGGGCCTTTGGGCATGCGCAGGCGGTCGTAGAATTGCGCGACCGGCATATCGACCACGAACGAGATCATGCTGCCGATGGCGTCCGGACTGCGGGCGATCTTCAGGTAGTTTTCGCGCGAGGCGGGGTGCAACGACCAGTAGAGCTCTTTGATGCGCGGGTGAGTGCGGAGGAACTCGATCACGGCGGGCGAGGTGCGGTTGATCTGCGCGATCAGCGCGGGAGCGTCGCCGATCTGGCAGGCTAGGCGCGCCACATCGCGCGAGTAAACGGGTTCGAGTGCACCGGGCAGATGGGCGCGGAAATCAGCCGCGTGCGGGCTCTGGGGATTGACCACGACGGCACCCATGATCACGTCGCCTTCGCTGGCGGTGTATTTGGTGAGCGAGTTGGCCACCACGTCGGAGTGGAGAAGAACGTCGATGTTGAGCGGCGAGGCGATGGTCGGATCGACGACCAGGATGACGCCATGTTCGCGGCAGAGCGCGGCGATGGCAGCGAGATCCGGCGTCTGAATAAGTGGATTCGTCGGCACCTCGGTGATGAGGCCGGCGATACGGTCGCCCTGTTCAGCGAAGAGCGCTTTAAGTGCGTCGAGGTTGAAGACATCGCTCTGGAACAGGTAATCGTCCGCGGGCGTGTCGGTGAACTTTTGCAGGATCGCGATCGTGTCCAGATAGAGCCAGCCGAGTTGGAGCCAACGCGTGCGACCGCGCGGACGTTGCAGGTCGGAGGCGACGCGGAAGGTCGCGGCGAGGGCGTTCATGCCACTGGTGGCGAGGAACACGTCGGTCGCGGCGGCGTGTTGATAAAAACGGGCGACGTGGCCCTTCACGTTGGCGGGGGCGTAACCTTCGAAGCTTTTTTCGTCTTGGGCGTCGCCCGGCGCGAGTTCGCCGACGCGCAGCAGGTAGTCCTCCGCTTCGCGGGAGGAGAGGAACATACCGGTGTGTTGAAGAAAGGTCTTGGCGCGCGAGGAGAGCGCGGCGTCTTCGGGAAACGTCACGCCGGTCAGGGCGGCCTCGGCCGGCAGCAGCGCGGCGGGTTCTCCGAGGTGCAGGCGGAGCTGTTCGGCGGCGCGAATTGACGACGTGAGCCAGATCGCGTGGCCTTCGAGGCCGAGCGTGCGCAAGAGGTGGGCACCGGCCCGCTTGGAGAACGGATGCACCACGAAACGCGGATAGCCCGACGTGAGGTGGCGGGTGATTTCGGGGTCCTTTTCCTCGTAGCCGATCACATCGCGCATCGTGGGCAGGCTGGCGGAGACGCCGTGCAGGCTGGTGGGAATGCGTTGACCGAGCGGGATGTGAGTGAACACGGACATAAGCCGGAAAACTGGCCCGATCTCGCGCCTGCTGGCAACCTCAGGGTTGAAACCTCTGCGCAGACCGTCGAGCGTTTGCGATTCATGAAACTTGTCTCTTGGAACGTGAATGGCCTCCGCGCCGTGCTGCAAAAAGGCTTTCTCG
>CBRAFO010000110.1:0-11679 GCA_967755175.1 uncultured Opitutaceae bacterium
CGAGTTCTCGACTTAGGCTTCGAGCTGGGGGCGGGAAGCCTCGGGCCAGTCGATGTGGAAGAACTTGCCGCGGGGCTTGTCCGTGCGCTCGTAGGTGTGGGCACCGAAGTAGTCGCGCTGGGCCTGGAGCAAGTTCGCCGGCAGGCGGGCGGAACGGTAGCCGTCGTAGTAGCTGAGGGCCGACGAGAAGGTCGGCACGCTGATGCCGTTCTCGACCGCGAGGCTGATCACCTTGCGCCAGTTGGCCTGGGCCTTCTGGATCGTCTTGTTGAAGTATTGATCGAGGAGGAGGTTGGCCAATTTCGGGTTACGGGCGTAGGCCTCGGTGATCTTTTGCAGGAAGGCAGCACGGATGATGCAGCCGCCGCGGAAGATCTGGGCGATCTGGCCGAAGTTCAGTTTCCAGCCGTATTCACCCTGCGCGGTGCGCATGAGTTGGAAGCCCTGCGCGTAGGAGCAGATCTTCGAGCAGTAGAGGGCGTCGTGGATGGCGGCGATGAGGGCCTTCTTCTGGGCGGGGGCGATCTTCTTGATCTTCGGGCCCTTGAGAACCTTGGAGGCGGCCACGCGCTCTTCCTTGATAGCGGAGAGGCAGCGGGCGAAGACGGACTCGGCGACGGTCGGAGCCGGCACGCCCATGTCGAGGGCGTTAACGGAGGTCCATTTGCCCGTGCCCTTTTGGCCAGCGGTATCGAGGACGATGTCAACGAAGGGCTTCTTCGTGACCGGGTCCTTCTGCTTGAGGATGTCGGCAGTGATTTCGACGAGAAAGCTGTCGAGGGCGCCCTTGTTCCAGGTGGAGAAGATCTCGCCCATTTCGGCGGGCTTGAGGCCGAGGAGGCCCTGCATGAGGGAGTAGGCCTCACAGATCATCTGCATGTCGCCATACTCGATGCCGTTGTGGACCATCTTCACGTAGTGGCCGGCGCCGTTCTCACCGATGTAGGTGGTGCAGGGCACGCCGCCCTTGACGGGCTTGCCGGGCTTGGCGCCCATGATCGGCTTGCCGGTCTTCTTATCGACCTTGGCGGCGATGGCCTTCCAGATCGGTTCGAGGTGCTTGAAGGCTTCCTTGTCGCCGCCGGGCATGAGAGACGGGCCGAAACGGGCGCCTTCTTCGCCGCCGGACACGCCGGAACCGATGAAGAGGAAACCCTTTTCCTTGAGGGCTTTTTCGCGACGGATGGTGTCGGTCCAGAGGGCGTTGCCGCCGTCGATGATGATGTCACCGGGTTCGAACACGGCGGTGAGGCCGTCGATCACGGCGTCAGTGGCCTTGCCGGCCTGAACGAGGATGATGGCCTTGCGGGGCTTGGAGAGGGACTGCGCGAATTCCTCAAGGGTCTTGGAACCGATGAGACCGCCGGGGGTGTTCGGGTTCTCGGCGACGAATTTCTCCGTCTTCTCGACCGTGCGGTTGTAAACCGAGATCTGAAAGCCGTGGTCGGCGATGTTGAGGGCGAGATTTTGACCCATCACGGCGAGGCCGATGAGTCCGATGTCGGAGTGCGTCTTGGGCATGGTGTGAAAAGGGAACTTCTGGAGGATGCCCGTCCAAAGACCAATCCCAATTTCAGCGAGTTACATTCATCCTCAGGACAAGCGCGCCTCATGCCTCGCGCGCGGGTGGTTGGGTCAGCGAGTGAGACTTACGCCAACATCTGGGAGACCTCTGCCTTTACGGGCTCGACCTGGTGCCGAGCCGGCTCAAGCGGGACTCAGGGGAGAATCTGCTTTTTTTCCTGCTGCGCCTTTTTATCCGCAGAGGGGAAGAAGGCGGCGATCCTCTCGATTAACGGTGTCATAAACTTCGGTTCATTGCGGGCGTAGATCCAATTGAACCCGACGCTCGTGAGGACCACGAATATGATGACGGCCAGGAGGATCTTATTAATCTCGGCGGCCTTGCGAAGGATGATGACGGCCGCGATGAAAATAAGGATGCCGAGGGCGAGATTAAGCCAGACCTTGTTCGGGACGGCTTGCATCTTTTCGAGCGCGGTGGCGGCGAAAATTAACATGGATCGAGAGTTAATCGCACTGACGTGTCGGGACGAGCCGAAATCCCGAAGGCGGTGGGGTTTGACGCATTTTTCAACGGGGTTTTTGCAGGCAAGGGGTTTACGCGTCCGTCATTGCCTTGCCGATGCTCGCTGCGCACGGTTCCGACAACATGGAAGAAGCGCCGCGTAATCCCGTGCGTCCTCAGCAGAAGAAGCCCAGCTTCCCGATCAGCGCGGGACTGCGCACCTACCTGCGCCGTTACCGGCGCGAGCGCGAGCTGCCGGTGACGTATGATCGGTTGCGGCACTTCGCCGATTCAGTGCCACTCAACGACGCCAAGGGCCGGGCCACGCTGTGGGAAAGCGTTTTCTACAACGCGATCGAGATGGAGTCGCTGCAGGAGGATTTGAAGCGGGTGTATGCGCTTATCCGTGTGGACGGCGACCTGTCGGTGATGAAGCACCTCTACATCGATCGCATCGATTTCTGTGCTTTCGGCAACTCGACGCCGTTTCGTATCCGCATCGTGAATGCGTATAACGACAACCCCGACTACTTCTACATCAAGCGCGGTGACGCCTCTCGCATCTATGGGTTGGAGCTGGAGCACCTGCTCTCGCCCAATCGCCTCAATTATCTCATTTGCGGCAACACCCTCGTCGAGGAGCACATCGCGGGCATTCCCGGGAACGAGTTCATCGATCGCTGGCTGGGCAGCCCTGAGATCAGTCCCATTCGTCTCGCGAAGGAGCTGGTGAAGTTCAACGAGCGTTCGTTCGTCCGCCTGCTGGGCGACATGCGCAGCTATAACTTTGTCGTGGTGCTCACGCCGGATTTCGAAGGCGCCCAAGTGCGCATCCGCGCGATGGACTTCGACCAGCAAAGCTACGAGGGGCGAATGAATCTCTATCGCCCGCAGTTTTTTAAGGACAACAAGGCGCTCGCGATGTTTTGCGTGAAGCAGCTGCGCATCGAGACGGCCCAACAGTATCAGCGCGAGGAGCAGGTGCTCATCTTGCAACGCGCGCTCATCAGCGAAGAGCGGCTGCGGCTGCTGCTGACCGCGATGTCTGTGGACACGATCTCGACCGACGAAAACATCCAGGAACTTCGCATGTCATTAGCGGAGCATTATGGTCGCGATTCCTATCTGCACTGCGTGTCGATGGGCGAGTTGGTGAGGGAAAACCTCGAGTCGATCCGTCTCAACGTTGAGGCGCTGCTGCCCGGCCGCCCGCAGCGGCTCGACGGCGATGCGGAGAAGTAAGCCCGGATGGCCGTGCCGCAAGAGAGCGATTAATCCGCCGACGTCCGCGAATTTCAAATGTCCCATTATTTTTTGGCGGGACGTCGTTGCTGATCGCGATGTTTCCTGGCCCTCTTGAGCGGATGAGGGTTTGCCAAAGGTGCGGGATCGGAGGAATGGGATACCCTTCCTTTTTCATATTCATGAAAACTTACCGTCACCTCCGCGCTGGTTTCATTGCCGCGCTGTTTCTCCTCAACGCCGGATTTTCCGCCGCGATCGCGAACGCTCATGAAGGGCACGACCATGCAACCAGTGTGGATTCGGATGCCTCCGCTGCCGCCGCGAAAGCCAAGGCCAGCTATCCGCTCGATACCTGTGTCGTCTCAGGTGACAAACTCGAAGGCGGCGATATGGGGCCTCCCATTGATTACGTGTATAAAGAAGGGGGGAAGCCAGACCGCTTGGTGCGTCTCTGCTGCAAGCACTGCATCAAAGACTTCAATAAAGACCCCGCAGCCTATCTGAAAAAGATCGACGAGGCGGCTGCGGGAAAAGCCAAGAGCTCGGGCCTGTAATCTTGGTCTGGTTATGAACGCTGCGCAGCTCTTCGGGCGGCTCCATCCACTCGTGATTCACTTCCCCGTCGCGTTGCTTGTCCTCGCGGCAGGCATCGAGCTGGCGCGAGTGTGGGTGGACCGCTCGGAGTTGCGCCGTGTTGTTCCTTTTTTGCTTACGCTGGGCGCGCTTGGGGCACTCGTGGCCAGTGTCACTGGCTGGATGTTTGTCTATGAATCTTACCCGCGGCCTTCCTTGCGGTGGATGCTGGAATGGCACCGCTGGCTGGGGATTGCCACCGCTGTGTTGGCTGCGCTCGCGGCGTGGGTATCCTATCGTTGGGCCGACACCCCTTGTCCGGCGCGTCGTGGGTTGCGCCGTGCCGTGGTTTGGCTAACCGCCATCCTCCTTTGCACAGCTGCTCATCTCGGGGCTCTCATGGTCTGGGGAGAAGACTACTTCGCATCCTGAATCGCGTTGTCCGAGTGGGTGGCGTGATGGAAGAAGAAGGAAAAAAGGGCGAAATTTTCTCTCGATTTGGTGGGCCCACTGGGATTCGAACCCAGAACCAAGGGATTATGAGTCCCCTGCTCTGACCATTGAGCTATAGGCCCGTGCTCCAAAGACCCGGTCAGCATTGGCGGGCGTTCGAGCGCCCCGCAAGCTCTCGTGTGGACAAAGCGGGATTCCGCTTCACCGGGGGCGTTGCCTGCCTGTTCGGCTCGAGCCCGCCCGGCGCAAAACTCGGCATCGGGTAACCTAATAGGTTACTCAATGCCGGCGCCCGGATGATAGTTTTGCATGGGCGTATTTGGCGTATTGGAAATCACAGGACTCGGAACGCTGCGCAACTCCCCGGGGTTGACAGGCCGGAGGCCGGAGCGGAGAAGTGGCGGTTTTATGAAACGTGTCAGCGTCGCTCTCTTCTTGTTCATCATGGGCTTGTCGCCCGTCTGGGCTCAGTCGTCCTCCCAGTCCGCTCCCGCCGCGGCTCCGGAGGCTGCGAACACCGCAGGGACTTCCGTCGATACGGCCACTGAGGCGGCTGCGGCGCTCAAGTCGGGGGCGGCCACGCTTCCCCGCACGCCGGACTTCTTGGAACAGCTGGTGGATTCGATTCTCGCCCTGTTCAACGTGCGCAGCTCGGGAAACACCTGGCAGCACTATGCGATCGCCGCCACATTGCTGGTTCTCTTTTACCTGCTTCGCCATCTGGTAACGAAGTGGATTTTCGGCTTTCTGAAGAAGCTGGCGTCGCGCACCAAGACGACGTTTGACGACAAGCTGTTCCCTGCTCTGGAAGCGCCGGTGGCGACCTTTATCGCGCTGCTCGGCGTGTTCGCCGCCCTCAAGGTTCTTAAGTTGCCCGCGTCCGGTGACGACGTGGTGCGCGTTTCGATGACGGTCGCGTTTTCGCTGTGTTTCTTCTGGGCGCTGCTGCGCACCCTCAACGCGTTCCTCGATCACTTGGCGGAGATCGCCAGGGAGCGTCAGGCCGGCGTGGTGGCGTTCATGCCATGGATCAAGAAGGCCCTGATCACGATCTTGGTCATTCTTGCGGTGTTGATGACCGCGCAGAGCCTTGGTGCTGATGTGAAGGCATTCCTGGCCGGTCTCGGCATCGGCGGTTTGGCCTTCGCGTTGGCCGCGCAGGACACCATTGCCAATCTTTTTGGCTCGGTGGTGGTCGCCGTCGATCAGCCGTTCAAGCTCGGTGAAACCGTGCGCATCGGTGCGTTCGTCGGCACGGTGGAAGATATCGGTCTGCGCTCGACCAAACTCCGTGCGGTGGACAAGTCGCTCGTGGTGTTGCCTAACAAAATGGTCGCTGCGGAGGTGGTCACGAACCTGGCGCGTTTCACGCAGCGCCGCGTCGAGCAGGTGATCGGGCTCACTTACGACACTTCGGCGGAAAAGATGGAGGCAATCGTCGAAGAGTTTCGCCGACTCATCCTCGCCGAGGCGGAGGTCGATCCGACGTCGGTCATGGTGTTTTTCCGGGACTACAGCGCGTCGTCGCTCGACATCTGGGTCGTCTACGTGGCGAAGGATCCTGACATGCAAAAGCACCTGCGTCTGCGGCAGCGGATCAACCTCGCCATGATGCGTGCGGTGCAGGCGAACGGCCTGTCGTTCGCCTTCCCGACCCAGACGGTCGAATTCGGCGGCAGTGCCGTGAAGGCGCTGGCCGCACGGACTTCGCAGTCATCATAGGCGTTGGTTCAGTCGAGCGTCTGCCGGTAGCGTTTCACGCCGACCGCCATCGCTACGACGAGGAACAGCAGCAATGGCCACAGCTCGGGGGTGATTTCGGCGAGGCCGTTACCCTTGAGCAGGATGCCGCGGACGATGCGCAGGAAGTGAGTGTTGGGCAGGCACGAGCCCACCGCCTGCGCCCACTCTGGCATGCCGCGGAAGGGAAACATGAACCCTGAGAGCAGGATCGACGGCAGGAAGAAGAAGAACGCCATCTGCACCGCTTGGAGCTGGTTTTTCGCGAGCGTGGAAAACGTGATGCCGACCGCGAGGTTGGCCGCGATGAAGAGCAGCGAGACCGCGTAGAGCAGGGCCAGGCTGCCGACCATCGGCACGTGAAAGAGCACGTGCGCGGCGATCAGGATGAGCGTCACCTGTATGTAGCCGACCACGATGTAGGGGATGATTTTTCCCGCGATTACTTCGAAGGGGCGGACCGGAGTCGCCAGCAGGTTTTCCATCGTGCCGCGTTCACGTTCACGGGTGATGGCCAACGCGGTGATGACCACCATCGTCATGGTGAGCACGACACCCATCAGGCCGGGCACGACGTTGTATTGAGTGATGTTCTCCGGGTTGTAGTGCGCGTGGATGCGGAAATCCACCGGGCCGTCTTTCGCCCGAAGCGGCATGAGCGGGCCGGTGAGGTCGCGGTTAAACACGGAACTGGCGAGCGCGTTGACTGCGGAGAGCGCCGGGCCGGTGGCGGCGGGGTCGGTGGCGTCGGCTTCGATCAGCACGACCGGGCGTTCGCCGCGAAGCAGCCTTCGTGAAAAATCCACGGGGATGTTTATCACGAACTGCACCGCGCCTACTTGGAGCAGGCGCTGGGTCTCGTCCTCAGTCGCGGCTTCTCGCACGATGCGGAAATAGTCGCTCGTGCGCAGAGCTTGGACGAGCGTGCGAGCGAAGGGCCCTTGGTCGGCGATGCGCAAGGCGGTCGGCAGGTGGCGCGGGTCGGAGTTGATCGCGTAGCCGAACATCAGCAGCTGCATGAGCGGGATGCCGATCATCATGCCAAACGTCACGCGATCGCGTTTCATCTGGATGAACTCCTTGAGCACGATGGCCCAGAGGCGATGAAGGGTGAAGCGGCTCATGCGAAATTATCCTTCGCCTCGTCCATCAGGCCGATGAACACATCCTCGAGTCCGGCGCGAATCGGCTGCCAGTCATGGCGCGGGTCGCGCACGGCGGCGATGGCGGCGGCGAGGCGCGCGGGGTCGTGTCCGCTCACGTGAAGCGTGTTACCAAACGCGGTGACTTGCTCGACGCCATCGCGGCCGCGCAACGCGTCGGCGAGCTCATGGAGACCGGGGCCGCTGACGCTCCACGTGGTGAGGTTGGCGGAGGCGAGCACCTCGGTGAGCGTGCCGCGGGCGAGGAGAGTGCCGTAGGCGAGGTAGGCGAGGCGGTGGCAGCGCTCGGCCTCGTCCATGTAGTGCGTGGTGATGAGGACGGTGAGGCCGCCGGCGGCGAGTTGGTGAATCTCGTCCCAGAACTCGCGGCGGGCCTTCGGGTCGACGCCGGCGGTGGGTTCGTCGAGGAGGAGGAGTTGCGGCGAGTGGATGAGACAGGCGGCGAGAGCGAGGCGTTGTTTCCAGCCGCCGGAGAGTTCGCCGGCGAGCTGGCGGCTACGGTTCTGCAGGCCGAGGCGTTCGAGGCTGTGTTCGACGACCGCTTTGCGGTCGGGCACGTTGTAGATGCGTGCGATGAAATCGAGGTTTTCGCGGATGCTCAGATCTTCGTAATAACTGAATTTCTGAGTCATGTAGCCAACGTGCCGCTTGATCTCGGCTTGTTGCACGAGCACGTCGTAACCGAGACAGGTGCCGCGTCCGCCATCAGGCGTGAGCAGGCCGCAAAGCATGCGAATGAAGGTGGTCTTGCCGGAGCCGTTGGGCCCGAGGAAACCGTAGATCTCGCCTCGGCGAACCTGGAGGTCGATGGCGTTGACGACGGTTTTCGAGCCGAAGCGTTTGGTGATTCCGGAAACGTCGATGGCGAGGTCAGGCGCGCTCATGACGAATCAGGGTGCGAGGGAAACGTTCACGGGCTGGCCCGGGTGTAGTTCGCGGGCGTCATCGGGGCGGAAGATCGCCTCGATCAGGAAGACGAGCTTGGCGCGGTTGTCACGGTTGTAGAGGACGGGTGGCGTGTATTCGGGCTTCGGCGACACGTAGCTGATGACCGCATCCAACTCGGGGTGATCGCCGTCCAGGTGCACACGGACATGTCCGCCGGGATGGATGGAGGCGAGCGCGGGTTCGGGTGCGAAGAAGCGCACCTTGATGTTTTCCGGAGGCAGCAGGGAGACGACCGGCTGGCCGGCGGTAACGAATTCTCCCAGGCGATAAAGGGTGTCGTAAACGAGTGCCGCGACAGGAGCGGCCGGGCTTTTTTGTGCGACCGACCAGTCGGCCTGCACTTGGGCGGCGACCGCGGCGGAGACGTCTTGTTCGGCTGCGGCGAGTGCGTCGGGGCGTCCGCCGAGTTGCGCGGTGGCGAGCTGGGCTTGCAGATCATCGACGGCGCGCTGGTCGCGTTCATAGGTGAGCCGGGCGCGGTCATAGTCGCTGACGGAAGCGACCTTGTCTTTAAAGAGAGCGGCCTGCCGCTCGGCTTCCAATCGCGACAGCTCGGCGGTGGCGCGGGATTGTTCGAGGCGGGCGGCGAGCGTGGCGAGCTCGGTGGGGCGCGAGCCTTTGCGCAGATCTTCGAGTCGCGCGCGGGTGGCGCTGAGGCGGGCGGCGGCCTGTTCTGCGGCGGCGGTCTCTGCCTGGTGTTCGAGCGTAAAGAGAGGAGCGCCACCGGCGATGCGTTGGCCCTTGGTCACGGCGAGCGTTTCAAGGCGGCCGGCGAGCGGAGCTCCGACGAGGACGAATTCGCCTTCAAGGTAACCTTGATAGTCGTTGGCTGGCGGGCGGGAACAGCCACCCATGCAAAGAAGCGCCAGTGCGCCGAGCGTCAGGAGCGGGTGAGCGAGGGAAGGATGTTTCATATTCCTTGGACCGGCGGTAGTGGGACTCCGTCGGGAAGTTCGGCTGACTGGACGGAACGTTATTCGCTTCCCGAGGTTTACTGGCAATCCTTGAGCACCATATCGGGGGCGGGACTGACGAGGTTGTGCGGATAAACTTTTTTGTCCGCTTTCGTCCGCGAGCGTTGAAGCCGGTAACGGGAGCTGTCTCGTTGGTGCGATATGTCGGAGCAGACCACTCTCAAAGCCGAAATCGCCGCGCTCATCGCGCGCAAGGACACCGTTGCGCTTAAGAACTATCTCAAGCCGTGGTTGCCCGCTGATTTGGCGCCTCACTTGGCGGAGTTCCCGGTCGAGGAGTTGGCGGCGCTTTTCCGCTGCGGCTCGCGTCAACTGGCTACGACGACGTTCGGTTATCTGCCGCCTCATTCGCAAAAAAAGCTTCTGCGGTTGCTCAGCCAGGAGCAGGCGGCTGCCTTGCTTAACGAACTGCCTCCCGACGACCGCACGGCGTTTATCGACAGTCTGCCGCTCGATGTGGCGATGCAGATGCTTTCGTTGCTCTCTCCCGAGGAACGCAAGGTTGCCCAGTCCCTGCTCGCCTACCCGGAGAACAGCGTCGGTCGCATGATGACGCTCGATTTTATTACGGTGCACCCCGACTGGACCGTGGCGCAGGCACTGGCCTTTATCCGTGAGCACGGTTATGACCGTGAAACGCTCAACGTCATCTACGTGGTCGACGAGCACGGCCACCTGATCGATGACGTGCGCGTGCGGCGTTTTCTTCTGGCCGCGCCGGATGCGCGGGTAAGCGAACTCATGGACGGTAACGTGCCGCAGCTGGCCGCGACCGATGACCGCGCCCATGCGCTCGACATGTTCCGAAAATACGACCGCATCGCGCTGCCGGTGACGGATGATGCCGGCAAGCCGATCGGCATCGTTACGGTGGACGACATTCTCGACGTGGCCGACGCCGAGGCGACCGAAGACATTCAAAAGCTCGGTGGCTCTGAGGCGCTCGACGAGCCCTACATTACGATCGCGCTGACGCGCATGGTGAAAAAACGCGCGAGCTGGTTGATCGTGCTGTTCCTCGGCGAGATGCTTACGGCGACGGCGATGAGTTTCTTCGAGGGCGAGATCGCGAAAGCCGTGGTTCTCGCGTTGTTCGTGCCGCTGGTCATCAGCTCGGGCGGCAACGCCGGGTCACAAGCGGCCACACTGGTTATCCGGGCCATGGCGCTCGGTGAATTCACTCTGGGTCAGTGGTGGCGTGTGATGCGTCGCGAGTTGGTGGTCGGGTTGGCGCTGGGCCTGATCCTCGGGTCGGTTGGTTTTTTGCGCATCGCGGCGTGGTCTTTGTTTTCCAACGTTTACGGACCGCATTGGATGCTGGTCGCGCTGACGGTAGGCGTCTCACTGGTGGGCATCGTGTTGTGGGGATCGTTGATGGGCTCGATGCTGCCGCTTGTGTTGAAAAAACTCGGTTTCGACCCCGCCACTTCGAGCGCGCCCTTCGTTGCCACCCTCGTTGATGTTACCGGACTGGTGATCTATTTCAGCGTGGCGTATGCATTTCTAAACGGGGTGATGCTGTAACCCGCGCAAAGCGGTGGCGTCGCTTGACCTGAACGTTTGCCGGTTTCACTTTCCACGCTGCTTTATGTCCGTCACTTCGCCCCTTTTTCTGGCCCTCGGTCTCTGCTTTGCCGTAACTGCCGCTTCCGCTGCGCCGGTGTCACTCGACGGGCTGGTGTCTGAATCTCCCTTTGTGCTCAAACAGGCGGAGTCCGCGGCGCCCGTGACGGAAAACGCCACCGTCGAGTTCCGCGGCGTGATCGCCACGAAGGAGGGTGTGCTTTTCGGTCTCTATGATCGCACGAAAAACCTCGGCGCGTGGGTTCGGCAGGATGACAAGAGCGGCGATTTCAAGGTGAGCAACTATGACCCCTCTGGTGATGTGGTGACGGTGGACTACCAAGGGCAGAAGTTCACGTTGCCGTTGTCCTCTTCGAAAATCGGTGCCGCCGCGCCGACGCCTTTGCCGGTGGTTAACAACGGACAGCCAGGCAACCCGGGCGCTCGGGTGACTGCGGTTCCGCAGCCGGGCGGTCGCCCCAATGATCAACAGCGCCTTGAATCCGTCGCGGCCGAGGTGCGCCGTCGCCGGGCATTGCGCCAAGCCGCTGGCAGCGGGACGCCTCCGCCCGCGCAACCTCAACCCGCGGCCGCAGGGCAGTGAGCGTCTCACCGGGTGATCCGGTTGCGGAGCCGGTTTCCAATGCGCGGTTGATCCGCCGGCTGTTCGGTCTGGCTTGGCGCTATCGGGCGCGCTGCGTGCAGGTGCTCGTGCTGCAACTGTTGCTGCTCACGCTGGGTTTGAGCGGACTCAGCCTCACTGGGTTGGGCATCGATTACATCGGCTGGGTGCTTGGCCAGCGTGGCGAGGGGCGGGTGGTAAATTTTCCGCACTCCAAGTTCGGTCTGAATCTGCCGCAGGAGTGGGCGCCATTTCACGTATTGTTGCTCATCGCAGGCTGCATCCTCGCCTTCGCGATCCTGCGCGCGGTGCTAAATTTTCTCTACACGGTTTCGATTAACCGGCTCGTGCAGCAGCGGCTCGTGGTGG
>CBRAFO010000111.1:0-11565 GCA_967755175.1 uncultured Opitutaceae bacterium
ATGGCCTTCCTGCTCAACCCGTATTACGAGGCCAATCTGAATGAGTTTGGCCTGACGACGGTCAAACAGCTGAAGTTTGAGGGGGGAGACGGAAAACCTGAAACTGGAAACTTGAAACCTGAAAACGGCACTCCGGAGTCCGAAACCTCAGGTCTCAGGTCTCAAGCTTCAGGTCTTCCGTTTGAGAAGTCTGAAGCTTCGCTTTCGTTTACCGCGTCCGACTTCGATCAACGAAAGCGGCACCCTTGGATGGCGCTTATCGGGAAAAAACTGGGCGAGAACTACGCCACGCCGGCGCTGGCCTACCTTTGGGATTATGCAGCGCGGCATCCCTACCAGCCGCGTCCGTGGCGAGTGCAGGCCGAGATGCCTTCACCGGTAATCATCGATTTTATCGCTGATGCTGACTTGGTGCAGATGAAGAGTTCCGGTGGGTATCGCGCTACTGGAAAAGTAGCGAGTAGTGAGCAGCGAGTAGCGAGCATGTCCGGAGCTGCTGGAGGGGAAGGAAAACCTGAAACCGGAAATCTGAAACGAGGAGAGAAACTTGAAGGCGGAAACCTGAAACCTGAGGGTTCGGAGTCCGGAAACTCAGGTCTCAAGTCTCAAGTTTCAGGTCTTCGTAGGACCGGTCTCGGTCGGGTCGTCTTGTATAACTTTTCGACGGTGCCGGTGGCGGGAACAGTGACGATCAACGGCGATGGGCTCGGGACTTCGTTCAGTGAGCAACACGTCACTTTGGCGGCCGGTGAACGGAGGGAATTGCCGGTTGAGCTTACGGTGCAAGCGCAGCGTTTTGTGGCTAGTGAGTGCCGGATGACCTTCGCTCCTGATGATCGCGCAATCGCGCGCGGGGTGTTTTCTACACGGTTTTTCCCGGCCAAGGATGAGATGACCGTTACGCAGCTGGAGGGGTTTGATTTTTCCGAAGAGGCCACGCGGGCGCGGCAGGCTATGTTGCTAAAGCGACCGTTGGCGGTGGGGGAGGCACCTCTAAAGGCACAAGGACGTTGGCTGGTGAGCGAGGGCGTGCGAGTTGAGGAGATCGGAGGGGTGTGGCGTTTCTACATCGATCATCTGCCGGGTGCGTCGTTGCGGCCTGCTGCGGTGGAGTTACCCTTACCGGAGGGTTTCGCTGTGGAGTCGGGAACAATGGTATTGCTGGAGCGGCGGCGTCTCGCAGATGCCGTGGTGACTGCGATCCAAGGCGAAGTAGCGACCGCGCCAATGAAGCCGCGGGCGGGCGTGGCGGGCGATATGATGGATGTATATTTCCGCACGGAGAACGGGAATCTGTTCCAGACGTGGCCACGTCTGCGGGTAGGGGAGAACTGGACGACTTATGCAGAAAGCACGGAGAACTTTACGATGGGGTTCTTCGGGCGCGCGGCATTGCCCTGGCGGTTTAGGGAGAACCGGCCGGCGGCCTTGGTCTTTTTCCTGCGCCCATCCCGGTTGCCGTCGATCTTCGAGGTGCGTGATGCCCAGATCGTGCGCGTGGAGCGTGAAGCGCCCTGAGGGGCGGCTGGTCGAGCCGCATACTGGCCGAGCGAGCGAAAGCCCCATTTCGGTCGATTGGCAATTTCGTGCGCTGCCCGAGCTTTTATGTGGAAAGCTGGAAAGCGGGAACGGATGAGGCCGGGAATTTCGGTTTCCCTCCGATCCTGATTTCCAGCTTTCCACATAAAAATTCTGTCCCCTCCTTCGAACACGGAAACGGGGCTTTTGTTTTCGGAGTGTTTCCTGATTTCCTGAGTTCCAGATTCAAATGTCGTCGCTCAGCTCATCGCCCAGTCGTTGGAAATGCACCGTTGCCTATGACGGGACGACGTTTGCCGGCTGGCAGATTCAGCCCAACGCCGAGACCGTGCAGGCGGTGCTCGAACGGCGATTGGGTGAGGTGCTCAAGGTCGCCACGCCCATCACCGGCAGCGGGCGCACCGACGCAGGCGTCCACGCGCACGGACAGGTGTTTCACTTCGATGCGCACTGGCCGCACGATCCGGCCAAGTTGCTCACGGCGTTGCGCATCGGCCTGCCCCCGACCATTCAGGTCAAAACTGCGGAGCACGTATCGGAGGCGTTTCACGCCCGGTTTTCGGCCAAGGGAAAGATCTACCATTACGAGATCAGCCATGGCGGTTACGCCGATCCGTTCACGCAGGCTTACACGTGGTCGATGCCGCGCACGCTCGATGTCGAGGCGATGCGTCAGGCTGCGGCGATCTTGGTCGGCACGCATGATTTTCGGGCGTTCACCGCGATTGCCGGTAGCGGCATCGAAAAGGAAGACACCGTGCGCACGGTGAGCCGGCTCGACGTGGTGGCAAGTGGCTCCCGCCTGCGGATCGAGGCCGAGGGGAATGGCTTTCTCTATAAGATGGTGCGCAGCCTCGTCGGCGCGCTGGTCGATGTGGGCCTTCGCCGGATCACGCCGGCCGACATTGCCGATATTCTGGAGAGCCGGACGCGCACCGAACGCGTATTCACCGCGCCGCCACAAGGGTTGAGTTTGGTGCAGGTGTTTTACTGACCATGGACCACGGACAACCGGTCGATTCACAACGTGAGGGCGGCCGGAGTCCGGCGTCCGGTTTGCTGGGGTCTTTCGTGCGTGGCATGGCCGATATCGTGTTCCCGCCGGTGTGTGTGAACTGCGGCGGACTGGTCGAGGGCGGACGGCTCCGTCACGTGTGCGTTTCTTGCGAGCCGCTCATTCATTTGGTCGGCCCGCCGCACTGCACGACCTGCGGCAGCCCGTTTTTTGGCGAAGTTGAAGGCGAGCGGCTGTGTCCGCATTGCGAAGATTTACGCCCGCAGTATGGCGAAGGGCGCACCTTGACGTTGTTCAAGGGCCCGGCGCGCGCGCTCATCCATGCGTTGAAATACCACAAAGGCCACCATGTGCTCGCCGACATCGGTGAACTGGCGCGCGGGTCACCGCATATCACCGATTTCATCCGCGATACCGTGCTCGTGCCGGTGCCGCTGCATCCGCGCAAGGAACGAGAACGCACTTATAACCAGACAGTTTTGCTCGCGGAAGCGTTGGCGAAAGCCGCCGGCGGGACCACGCGGGTCGAGGCGATCCTGCGGCGCGCGGTGGACACGCCATCTCAAACAACTTTCGACCGAAAGGCGCGCCGGGCTAACCTGAAAAATGCCTTTGCACTCGCGCAGGGGGTGACCATAAACCCCTCCGCACCTTATGTCCTCATTGATGACGTTTTTACAACAGGCTCAACCCTCAACTCCTGCGCAGGCGTTCTTCGCCGTGCGGGCGTCTTGAACCTTAACGTCGTCACGTTCGGCCACGGCTAACTTTTCTCGCATGTCGCTCTTCAGCAAACCGAAGTATTCCACGGTTGTCGTTAAAAAGAAGGATATCCCCAAGGGTATGTGGACCAAGTGTCCCATCTCCGGGGAGATTGTCTTCAACAAGGAACTTGAGGACAACCAGATGGTGGTTCCGAAGTCGGGCTACCATTTCCCGATCGGGGCTCGTCAGCGCATCGCGGCGCTGTTCGACGAAGGCTCCTTTGAGGAAATCGATGCCAGCATTCGCTCGGCCGATCCGCTCAAGTTCGTCGATTCCCAGAAATATCCCGACCGTATCAAGAAATACGAAAAGGAAAGCGGTCTCACGGAGGCCGTCGTGTGCGGCACCGGCACCATTCATGACATCCCGGTCGCCGTGGCTGTGATGGACTTCCGTTTCTGTGGCGGTGCAATGGGTTCCGCGGCCGGTGAGAAAATCACCCGCGCCATCGAAATCGCTCTCAAGAAGAAGATTCCGTGCCTCATTTTCAGCGCCTCGGGTGGCGCGCGCATGCAGGAAGGTATCTTCTCCCTCATGCAGATGGCCAAGACCAGCGCGGCGCTGGGCCGTCTGGCCGAGGCGAAGCTCCCCTACATTTCGATCCTTACGCACCCGACCATGGGTGGTGTGACCGCCAGCTTTGCCGTGCTGGGCGACATCAACATCGCCGAGCCGGGGGCACTGATCGGCTTCGCCGGCGCGCGAGTCATCAAAGACACCGTGAAGCAGACGTTGCCCGCGGGTTTCCAGACGGCGGAATTTTTGCAGAAGCACGGCCTCATCGACCAGATCGTGAGCCGCCTCGATATGCGCGACCGCCTGCGCGACATCCTGCAAGCGCTGTATTTGAAGAAGCGCCCGGCGGCGACGAAGTGATCGGGCGGGCGGATTCGGAATCAACGTCCAACGCTCAACCTCCAACGTCCAACATTCAACGTGGAGACGAAGGATGCTCGGTTTGATCTTGAGGAGCGATTGTTGGACTATGCGGCTACTATCGTGCGGTTGGCTGAGTCGATTCGTCGCTCGCCGTCCGGCACGCATGTGGCCAATCAAATCCTTCGTTCCGGAACCTCTGTTTTGCCAAATCACGGCGAGGCCCAAGCGGCTGAATCGAATGCGGATTTTATTCACAAGTTGAGCATCTGCTTAAAGGAACTGCGCGAAACACGCCGTTGGTTGCGTTTGATCGAACGCGTTCCGCTGATCGCCAAGCCGGATGGGGTCTCACCGCTTCTTAAGGAAACGGAAGAGCTGATCCGGATTTTCTTCGCTAGTCTGAAAACCGCCCGCAAGCGGACAACCTTAGCTAAACCATGACATCCGCTGTTGAGTGTTGGACGTTGGAGGTTGGGCGTTGAGCGTTGATTCCATAGCTTCCGCCTACGCCGCGACTCAGGATTATCTCTTCTCGCTCAAAGCGAAGGGATTGAAATTTGGTATCGATCGCATGCGCCTGCTGGTCGCGGGGATTGGGCATCCGGAGCGGGCGACGCCGGTTATCCATATCGCCGGCACCAATGGGAAAGGCTCCGTCGCCGCGATGTTGGAGGCGATTTTCTCCACCGCCGGTTGGCGCACCGGACTCTACACGTCGCCGCATCTCGTGAAGCTGGGCGAACGTGTCCAAGTTGCCCGGCAAATACTGACCGAGGACGAGATCGTTGCTTACACGCGAGAGCTTCGGCCCATCGCCGAGGCGGTCAGCCAGGGCAGTCCGGATGACCATCCGAGCTTTTTTGAGTTTATGACGGCGATGGCGTTCCTGCAGTTTGCACGTAAACGCTGCGACATCGCGATCATCGAGACCGGTCTCGGCGGACGGCTTGATGCGACCAACGTGGTGGTGCCCGAGGTGGCCGTGATCACGTCCATCGGCCTCGACCACTGCGACATGCTTGGCGACACGCTGGAGAAAATTGCCGCCGAGAAAGCCGGCATCATCAAACACGGAAAGCCGGTGGTGATCGGTCGTCTTCCGCCCGAAGCCGAAGCGGTGATCCGGCGCGTGGCGACGGAACAGGGCGCGCCGGTGTTTTCGGTGCGCGAGGTGTTTGGCGAGGACATCGCCGGTTATCCGGTGACGGCATTTGAAGGCGATTACCAGCGATGGAACGCCGCGACTGCGGTATTGGTCGCGCGGTGTTTCGACGCACGTTGGCGGCTGACCGGCGACACGGTAGCGAGAGGTTTGCGCGAGGCGCGCTGGCCGGGACGTTGGCAGCGTGCGACCATTGGTGGGCGTCCGTTGATTCTGGATGCGTCGCACAACCCGGAAGGCGCGGGGGTATTGGATGCACAATTACGCGCGTTGGTCACGGAGACCGAACGCAAACCGGTCGTGGTGACGGGCGTGTTGGGTGTGGCCCGGGCGCGTCCGTTGTTGGAGACGATCAGCCGGTATGCGGCCGAGATTCACCTCGTGATGCCGCAGCAATCGCGCGCGAGCGGGTTCGAAGAATTGGAGGCGCTGATTCCGAAGACCTTCGGCGGCCGAGTGACGCGCGCGACGGTGGCGGGCGTATTTCCCGATGCGACCACCTGCACGGTGGGCGGTCCGGATGACACGGTGGTCGTGACGGGATCGATTTACCTCTTGGGCGAAGTCATGGCCCGCATCGAGCCGCAGCGAGGGGCGATCGAGAACCGGCTGCAGGATTTCTGAGACAGATGGATTGATTTTGTAGGGCCTGACACAAGGAGACCATCGCACAACCTCCGGGCGGCGGGCATCAATCGGCAAGTGACCGAGATGGGATGGTGGCGGAAAAGCCCGTTAATCGACCATGCCGAGCGAGGTTCACGGGTGTGCTTCCCCCGATAAAACGGGCCCTCGTTGGCCAAATGGTGCTATCCTTCGCCTAGGGCGAACGGGTTAGAGTCAGTGGGCGAGCGCGGCGCCTGCATTCCTGTGCTTTCACGGCGGCGGGAGTCGGTTAGAGTGGGGCAACCCCAAATCCCCATGAGCCCTCATCTCACCACGCTTTACGATTCGGACGTGTTTCGCATGGCCTGTCGGCAATACGACTTGGCCGCGGATGTCATTCAGGTGCCGGTCGAGTTGCGTGATCGCACGAAGTTTCCCAAGCGTTGCCTCACGGTCACCTTCCCCGTAAAATTCGATTCGGGTGAAGTCGTCATGTTCGAGGGTTATCGTGTGCAACATCACCTTTCGATGGGACCGACCAAGGGCGGGGTGCGGTTTCACCCTGGAGTGACCATCGGCGAAGTGGCGGCGCTCGCCATGTGGATGAGTTGGAAATGCGCGCTGGTCGGGTTGCCTTATGGCGGAGCGAAAGGCGGCGTCGCCGTGGATCCCGCCAAGCTCTCGGCCACCGAGATGGAAAACCTCTCCCGTCGCTACATGCAGGAGATGATCCCGTTCGTCGGGCCCAACATCGACGTGATGGCCCCCGACATGGGCACCAACGAGCAGGTCATGGCGTGGATGATGGACACCTACTCGATCCAAGTGGGCAACTCCGTGCCGGCCATCGTGACCGGAAAACCCTTGGCCGTGGGCGGCTCCGAGGGACGACGCGAAGCCACCGGGTGTGGCGTGGCTTATCTAGTGCGCCGCCAGTTGGAGGACCTCGGTATCGCGTTGTCCGATACGACCGTCGCCATCCAGGGCTTTGGCAACGTCGGCTCCGAGGCGGCTTTCGCGCTCGCCGCCTACGGGGCGCGGATCATCGCGATCAGCGACATCACCGGTGGCTGGCACAATCCGCGCGGGCTCGATCTGGAATCGGCACTGGCTCATGTGCGCACGCATCGCACGCTCGCCGGTTGGGCAGGTGGCGAACTGATCACCAACGAAGCGTTGTTGGAGTTGCCTTGCACCGTGCTGGTGCCCGCCGCACTGGAGCGCGTTATCACGGTCGCCAACGCTGGCCGGCTGCGCTGCCGCATCCTTGCCGAAGCCGCCAATGGTCCGACGACCAACGAAGCCGACGTGGTGCTGGCCGGGCGAGGCGACATCGAGGTGATCCCGGATATCCTCTGCAACAGCGGTGGCGTGATCGTGTCCTACTTCGAGTGGGTGCAGGATCTACAGAGCTTGTTTTGGACGCGTGACGAAGTGCTGGCCAAACTCTACGGCATCCTCGATCGGGCACGGCTCGCGGTTGAATCGCAGCGGCGCCGGTTCGGTGTCTCGCCTCGACTGGCGGCGCTCAGCTTAGGCATCGGGCGGGTCGTGGATGCCAAGCAGGCTCGCGGGTTGTTCCCGTAAAAGGGCAGGCGGTGAGGCGGTGAGATGTGGGAGCGAGCTTGCTCGCGATGTTGGGTGTTGGGGAACGAGCGGGGGGCCGGTTTCGATCCTCGCGAGCAAGCTCGCTCCCACGTCGGTCAGATCAGCCCGGCTTCGCGGAAGCTGTAGTAGCCGAGGCCGCCGGGATCGGCTTGCGGTTGGCCGAGGATGACGTGGTCAATCAGCGGGATGTCCACCGTCTGGCTGGCATCGCGAAGGAGGCGCGTCATTTTGATATCGGCCGAGCTGGGAGTCGGGTCACCCGAGGGGTGGTTGTGCGCGCAGAGAATCGCCGACGCGGATTCCGCGATTGCTTCACGAAACACTTCGCGCGGGTGGGCCAGCGTGGTGTTGGCCGTGCCCGAGGTGATCTCGATGCATTTCAGCACGCGGTTCTTTCGGTTGAGGCAAAGCACCCAGAATTTTTCCACCAACAGGCCATACGCGTAGGGGCGGAAGAACTCGGTGGCTTTCTCGGCGTTGTCCACCAGCGGTGTCTGGGGGCCGGCTTGGGCGAGGACGCGGCGGGCGACTTCCATCACGGTGATGAGCTGGAGGGCTTTGATGCGACCGATGCCTTTGAGTTTTTTGAAATCGGCCTCTCGCCAATTAATCAGTCCGGCGAGCGAGCCCGCTTCGGAGATCAGTCGATTGGACAACGTGAGCACGTCGTGACCCTTGGTGCCGCTGCGCAGGAGCATGGCGAGCAACTCGCTGTCGCTGAGTGCGGCGGCTCCGTGTTTTTGCAGGCGCTCCTGGGGGCGGTCGCCGGCGGCGAGCGTGTGAAGGCGATTCGGCGTCGTGATCACGCGGCGGTGGGGGCGGCGAATTTAGTCGGGCGGGTTTCCTTGTCGGCGATCGCGGTGATGTGACGTTGGAAGTCCGGGTCTTCGCCTTCGAGCAGCGAGGGGAGACGCTCACGGAAATCGCTTCGACGGCACCAATAACGCATGTAGTCCTCCCACGTTTGCCAGAGGCGGGCCGTCTGACGGTCCATCTCCTCTTCGTAAACGAGGATGTAGGCGCGCTCGAAGATCGAGATAAGGATTTCGAAGAGGATGTCGCGCCGCTCAATCTGCTCGGGGTTGAACGCCGTGGAGGGTTCGGCCTGGGTCATCAGGCGCAGATCGGCGTTTTCCAACACGAGACGGAGGAATTTGGAATACTCGTCGGAGAGCTGGAGGTAGAGTTCCTCGTCATCGTTCACGCGTTCCTTTTTCTGCTCCTTGAGGAAAACCCAGATGGCGAAGGGAAGGCCGACAATGGTGACGACGTAACTGAGGCCTTCGAGCAATTCCATGATCGTCATGCAATCAACATGAGTCGCCGGCCGGGCCTTGGTCAAACGGGGTTTTGGGGCGATGGAATAAAGGCTATCTGCCCGCTCACGGGAGCGGCGTGGCGGCAACCAACAGTAACCGAGAAACTCAGAACCGCAGGTGCTTCACCGTGAGCCCTTGATTGATGAGTTGCTTGAGCGAATCGATGCCGATCTTGAGGTGATCCTGGACGTAAACTTCGTTAACCGTCGCGTCGCTTTCGGCGGTTTTAACACCGTCGGGAAGCATGGGCTGGTCGCTCACCAGCAAGAGCGCGCCGGTGGGAGTTTCGTTGAAAAAACCGGTCATGAAAATCGTGGCCGTCTCCATATCGATGGCCATGGCGTGGATTTTCTTCAGGTATTTTTTAAACTCGGTGTCGTGCTCCCACACTCGCCGGTTGGTCGTGTAAACGGTGCCGGTCCAGTAATCGCGAGCGTAGTCGCGGATGGTCGTTGAGATGGCTTTTTGCAGAGCGAAAGCGGGCAGGGCGGGAACCTCGGGCGGGAAATAATCGTTGCTCGTGCCTTCGCCGCGGATGGCCGCGATGGGCAGGATGAGGTCGCCGACTTCGGCGCGATGTTTGATGCCGCCGCATTTGCCGAGGAAGAGCACGGCCTTCGGGTGGATCGCGCTCAGCAGGTCCATCACGGTGGCGGCGGTGGCGCTGCCCATGCCAAAATTGATGATCGTGATGCGCCCGGCGGTGGCGCTGGGCATGGGTTTGTCGATGCCCTGGACTTTAACCCGGTTCCACTTAGCGAAGAGCTTCACGTAAAGCTGGAAGTTCGTGAGCAGGATGTAGTCGCCGAATTGGTCGAGCGGCACGCCGGTGTAGCGGGGCAGCCAGTTTTCGACGATTTGGCTGCGGTTCTTCATGCCGCGAAGTTAAGCCGTAAACCGGCTGCAGGGCACGGAGAAAAACGGGATGGATGACCTCCGTGCGTCCGCGTCGTCTTCGCGCCGCGATCCCCTGTAGAAACGATCCCCTATCGTCCTGTCGTTCGAGCCGGTCCACAGCGATGTGGACCGGCCGGATCCTGGTTCAAACTCCGGCGAGGGCGTTCACCGTGTTGAGGTGTTCGACGCCGGTGTATTTCTGCGACTGTTCGTCAGCATGGTAGCTGGAGCGCACCATCGCGCCGCTCTCGACTACGCCGATACCGATCGACAGGCCGAATTCTTTCCAGCGGATGAACTCGTCGGGATGAACCCAGCGGGCGATCTTCCAATGCTGCGGGGTGGGCTGGAGATATTGGCCGATCGTGAGGATGTCGGTCTTGTCCGCAGCGATATCGCGAAGGGTTTTTTCGATCTCTTCCTCGCGTTCGCCGAGGCCGAGCATGATTCCGGTCTTGGTCGTGAAACCGCGGGCCTTGGCGTGCTGGAGGACGCTGCGCGAGCGATCGTAACGGGCCTGCACACGCACGGGTTTTTGCAGGCGTTCGACGGTCTCCAAGTTGTGGTTAAAAATGTCGGGCTTCGCGTCGAGAACGATGTCGATGTGGGCGGTGTTGCCTTTGAAGTCGGGCGTGAGGACTTCGATCGCGGTGTCGGGGTTGAGATGCTTCACTGCGCGGATGGTCGCGGCCCAGACGGCGGCGCCCCCATCAGCGAGTTCGTCGCGGCAAACGGAGGTGATCACGCAGTGCTTGAGCCGCATCTTGGCCACGGCCTCGGCGACGCGGGCGGGTTCGGCCAGATCGAGTTCGGTGGGGCGGCCGGTGGCGATCGCGCAGAAGTTACACGAACGCGTGCAGATGTTGCCTAGGATCATCACGGTGGCGGTGCCGCGCGACCAGCATTCGCCGAGGTTGGGGCACTGCGCGCTCTGGCAGACGGTGTGGAGCGAGCTATCGTCCACGAGCTTGCGCACGGCGGCATAGCCGGGACCGCTGGGCAGTTTGGCACGGAGCCAGGAAGGTTTACGCGAAGTGTCGTCCATCGGAAGGCGGAGGATGAAAAGTTGAACCACTAATGCACACTAATTTTTACGCAGCAAAGCCTCTATTCGGGCCGCCATTAGTGGGAATTAGTGGCCTTTAGGATTTCAGGAACGCCGGCAGCAGCCGGGTAAACTCTTCGGCTAGCAGGCCCTTAACCTCTGAGAGTTCGATCTCGCGGCCGAGTTCGGCTTGCAGTGAGGTGACCGTTCCGTCCGCCGCGTTGATGCCGCAGGGGACGATGCCTTGGAAATGGGCGAGGTTCGAGTTCACGTTGAGCGCGAAACCGTGATACGTGACCCAGCGGCGGACGGCCACGCCGATGGCGGCGATCTTGCGCGTGCCGAGCCAGATGCCGGTTTTTCCTTCACGGCGGGTGGCGACGAGGCCGAGCGTGCCCACGGTGTTGATCATGACCTGTTCGAGCAGGCGCAGGTATTCGTGGAGATCTTTGCGCGCCGAGAGATCGACGATGGGGTAGCCGACGATTTGCCCGGGACCGTGGTAAGTGATGTCGCCACCGCGGTTGGTTTTAACGACTTCGATGCCTTCGCGCGCGAGCTGTTCGGCGGGCCAGACGAGGTTGTCGGCCGCGCCACTGCGAAGCCCGACGGTGTAAACCGGTTCGTGTTCCGTGAAAACGAGGGTGTTGCCAATCTCGCCGGAGATGCGTTCGGCCACGAGTTTGTCCTGCGCCCGCCAAGCCGCCTCGTAACGTGTGCGGCCCCAGTC
>CBRAFO010000112.1:0-11565 GCA_967755175.1 uncultured Opitutaceae bacterium
GGAGCGTATGTGAGTCTCTGGCCGCGCCCGCGGGGGACGGTGGTGACCATCGCACCTATTGATGGGGAAGGAGCCGTCCTATTCAGTCGATCCAGTTTGTCACTTATTAAGTGAAAAACTGGATCGGGGGCTCTCGGAGAATGGAGCGTTTAAAGGATGTATTTTGAGCGCGCTTGTGCCTTAGCGGATCGCGCGCAAGAGCAACACCAGTGGCAACATGAGCAGTGGGGCGAGCGTGGAGACGGCGATGCCCCAGTGCAGGTCGGACCGGTCGGCGACCCAGCCTACCACCCAGGGCATAAAGATGCCGCCGGCGTTACCCAGCGCCGCCAAGGCACCGAACATACTGGCTCCGCCCGCCGGATAGCGGTCCGCCGTGACCGCGAGCATCGTGGGCCACAGGCAGCTGCCGGTGAAGCCCGCGAGGATGCAGCAGGTGAGCGCGAGCGTGGGGATCGGAAGGAATGAGCCCGCCATGAACAGCACGCCGGACGTTCCGCAGCTCCACGCCATCATCCGAAACGGGTCCATCTTTGCGCCGAGGAAACCCACGACCATGCGTCCGAGCGCCATCGCGGCCGAAAAGAGCAGCAGCGCCGCACCGCCGATCCATGCGTGAAAACCCAGCGACGTTTCGGCGTAGGCGGGCAGCCATTGCGACAGGCCCAACTCGGTCGCGCCGCCAAGGAAAATTCCCGCGATCGCGAGCAAGAACCAGGTTTTCGTGAGCAACGTGCGCACCGAGGTGCGCACGCTTTCGTGGGCGCCTTCGGGAAATGTGAGCGGGGCAAACGCCACGAGGAGAAACAGCGGCAATGGGAGCAGCGCGAGACAACCACCGCGCCAACCCAGCCCGATGCGCAGGGCGAGCGAACCGGCGAGCACCGTGACCGCCGCACCCACGCAGTAAAACGAGTGCAGCCAATTCAACGCGACGGCGCGGCGCGTGGGATTGAGCGCGGATACGATGGGGCTGAGCACCATGTCGAGCACGCCTGCACCCAGCCCGAGCACGAAGACCGCCAGCCCGAGCAACGGATAACTGGGGGCGAAGGCCATCGCGACCAGGCTCACAGCGATCAGCGCGTTGCCCAGTTGCGCGAATGGCTTGGTGCCCCAGCGGTCGGCGAGCGGTCCGGTCACCACGATGCCGACAACGACGCCGGCGAAGGCCAGTGCGCCTAGGCGTCCGAGTTGTTCGCTCGTCAGGCCTGCCACGCCGCCGTAGGTCGCGCTGAGCGTGGTGAGGAAAACCGGCAGCAGGTTGAGGCCGATGGCGAGGCTCATCATCGCGCCATAGCAGAGCTGCGTGAGCAGGCGGGCGCGGGGATGGTTGGTGGCGGACATCCGGCCACGCGAGCAGGGCGGGGCGGACAAGGCAACCTTGGGGGCGGGGCGGCCCCCCCTCTTCTTTCTCTTTCTCGTAATCGTTCTCTTTGATGCGGCCGGCCCGGACTTCCTGACGAACGAGAACGATTAAGAGAACGAGAACGAGTTCGGAAGGATGCAGGCTGGAAGCCGGGGCGGCTTTGATTAGGCATCGTGCATGAGCCTTACGATTTGGTGTAACTCCGCCCTGTCTGCGCGCGCCGAGCAGTTGCTTGCCGACGGACTCGCGGAGCATCGGTTGATTTTTGCGGAGAAACGCTCGGCGTCGGTCCTCGTCGCGGGCGCGCCCGACGCCGGCATGCCCGAGGCCGATGTGGTATTTGGTCAGCCCGATGCGAATGAGTGCCTGCGGTTGAAACGCATCAAGTGGGTCGCGGTAACCAGTGCCGGCTATGGGCGCTACGATACGCCGGAGTTTCTGGAAGCGTTTCGCACGCGCGGGTCTGCGTTCACGACGAGTTCGACGGTGTTTGCCGAACCGTGCGCGCAACATGTGCTCGCGATGATGCTGGCACTCGGGCGTCAGTTGCTCGCCTCGCACGCGGAGCAACTCGGAGAACGTCAGTGGAAGTTTTTCGAACATCGCGCCGCCTCAGTGCTGCTCAACGGCCAGACGGTGATGCTGCTCGGCTACGGGACCATCGCGCGCCGGCTAACCGAGTTGCTCGCGCCGTTTGGGGTGAAACTTTACGCGGTGCGCCGCAAGACGCACAGCGAGCGCGGCGTGCACATCATCGCGGAGGATCGAGTGACGTCGGTGCTGGGCGAGGCCGACCACATCGTGAACTTGCTTCCGGACAACGAGGCGACGCGCAACTACGTGAACGCGCGTCGGCTCGGTGCGTGCAAGCCGGGCGCGCGTTTCTACAACATCGGGCGCGGCACCACCGTGGATGAACGTGCGCTGGTGCAGGCGCTCGAAAGCGGACGGCTCGGCGGCGCGTATCTCGACGTGTTTGCCGAGGAACCGTTGCCGCCGTCGAACCCGTTATGGACCGCTCCGAATTGTTTCATCACGCCGCACACGGCGGGCGGGCGGAGTGATCAGGACGTGGCGCTGGTGAAGCATTTCCTCGCCAACTTCGCGGCGTTTGTGGGCGGCGGCCGCGCGGCGATGGTGGATCGCGTGGTGTGAGGCGGGATTGGCTCGGAAATGTAGGAGCCTGCTTGCAGGCGATGTCTTGAGTGGCACGGGCATCTTGCCCGTGGGGTCGGATCATGGGCAGGATGCCCATGCCACGCTCGGAATCGCCTGCAAGCAGGCTCCTACATTTCGATCGGTCCGGACGCGGCAGGCTACCTCAGGAGGCCGGCGCTGCGACGATGGGCACCGCGACGGTCGCGGGTTTCGGCTGCCAGAAATAGCGGCCGCGCTGGTTATGATCCCAGCGTATCGCGATTGCGGCGGCGGCGAGCAGGATCAGGAGAGCGATGAGCGCCTTCTTCTGGCGGGCGGCTTCTTTGTCGGCGTAGGGATCGGTGAGGTCACGTTTGGCGCCGAGCGGCAGGTGGGCGCGTTCGGTCAGCTTCGTGCCGAAGGGGATGTTGATTTTGACGCGTCCGTTGATCGCCCAGCCGTTGCTTTCCAGGAGCGGGCCGATGTTGCGCTGGCGGAGCTTTAGCCAGGCGATGAGCATCGAGGGGCCGGAGATCACGGTCATGATGCCGAGCGGGACGAGCGGGATCTGGTAGATGCTCAGCTTGGCGAGTCCGGTGGCAACTGCACCGAGTGCGCCGCCAATCGCGCCGACGGCCACGCCCATCGCGGCGACGGTGCCGATGTCGATTTTCTTGGGCTCTGGCTTCACCTTCTTGTCGGCGTTGGCGGTGAGCTCGGCGGCGGTGGCGAGCTTGTTGTGCGCCTCGGCATCAGCGGCGGCGGCGCGTTTGGCCACCTGCTCTTCGATCATGCGCACGAACTTTTTATAGGGCGCTAGGAAGGCCTGGCGGATGCTGATGGGGTTGTCCGCGATGCTGGTGATGGTGGCGTCCCAGTCACGGCCTTTGCGGTCGTAGAAGAGGCCGTTGCGTCCGACGAAGAGGTAGTCGCTGTCGCCTTGGGTGAAGCAGGCGGCGATTTTGATGGGGGCTTCGCCGGCGCGTTTGCAATCGACGTAGGCGATGTAGGCTTTGCTCATCGCGGCGAGCGGGTTGGGGGCGGCGACTTGCACGCAGAACTCGGTGCTGCGGCTGTCGAGGTAGAGCACGCCGGCTTGGAAAATCGCGAGGTGCTCGGGGGAATAGAAATCGAAGAAGTTGACGAAGTTGTTCAGCAGCGCGCGGAAATCGCGGGCGTAGCGAAGGAGTTTCTCGACCGAGGTGATGGCGGTGAATTCAGGGTCGAGGGCTTTGTCTTGGGCAATGAGCGCGGTGAGCGCGTCTTTCTGGTTGGCGGCGAGGAGCGATTTTACGCGGAGGAGTCCGAGCTTTTCCACGGAGGCGCCGGCCTTGGCGGCACTCCAGGTTTCGTAGGCGGCGAGCTTGGCTTTGAGGGCGGTCCAGTCGGCCTCGGTGAGCGTGGTCGTGGCTGCCCCGAAAATCGGAGTGACGGCGGCGGCATGCAACGTGGCGAGGGCGGCGGCCCAGGCGGGGTTGACGGAATCGAGGAGGGCGAGGGGCTTGTTGGCTTCGATGCGGGCGAGGGGAAACGCGGCGACTTCCTTAATGGCGATGGAGAGGTCTTGCGGCGCGAGGAGTTGGTAGTCGGCTTCGGAGCGGTTGAGCGCGGCGAGGGCGCGCGGGTCGAAGGCGGCCAGGCGTGTGCGGGAGAAGTAGTCGTCGATCTTGGCGCGCACGGCTTGCACGGCGGCGAGGGCGGGTGCGGTGTTGGCGCCGAGGCTGAGCACGGTGGGCGACGCGCCTAGGTCGCTCCACATGGCGAAGGCGGCGAGGTCGGCGTAGAACGAATCGACGCGGCCCTGATCGACGCCGGACGCGCCGCTGCGGTCGGTGGTGCCGCCGATGGTGGCGAGGATGTCGGCGATGACGAGTTTGAGCGCGGGCTCGGTGGCGGAGTCGGGCGTGATGACGCCGTCACCGTTGAAGTGCGTTGAAGCGAAGAGCCGGGCGGTGTCGGAGGCGTCCGCGAGGTTGATCTCGGTGGCGTCGGTTTTACCGAGGCTGGCGAGAATGCGTTTGGCGGAGGTGAGCGCGGCGCTGCCCTCGGGCGTGGTGTTCTTAAAAGCGGAGAGCGGGAGCACGTCGCGGCCGTTGAGGAGGACTCCGAGGTCGTCGAGGTGGAGCGCGGCCCAGTCAATGGCGGCGAGCAACTCGGGAACGCGGATGCGGCCGTCTTTATCGGTGTCGATCAGCGCGAGGGTTTTTTCGTCGAGCTCGAGGCCTTTGACGGGGCAGCTCAGGGCGACCCAGAGTTTCTGGTCGAGGCCTTTGAGGGCGAGGAGGTCGGCGCCAGTTTGGATGGCGGCTTGGTCGAGACCGCCGATGCGGAAGAATTTCCAGACGTGCGAGGTGGCCATGAGTTGAGAGCGGGTGAACGGCGCGGAGTATTGCGGCGGGAAGGGGCTGCGCAACTGGTTTGGCGGCACGCAGACAGGGAGGGTCTGAATTAGGTCCGAATTCGTTCTCGTTCTCTTAATCGTTCTCGTTCGTCAGGGGTGGGCGGCGGACGGGGGCGGACGGGAGCCTTCGGAGGAGAAAGAGAAAGAGAACGAGTCGGAGGGGCGCGACCCGGGGGGGAGCGGCCCTCGGAAGGTTTGTCACTTATTAAGTGACAGAGGGCTGGGTTGGCGGGGTGGCGTTTGGTGGTGCGCGGTGCGGTGGACGCGGTGGAGTTGCCAGCCGTTCCAGAGGTTGTGCCAGAGGATGTAGCAGGTGGGGCCGAGGGCGACCAAGGGGCTGGCGTAGGCGAGCGCGAGATAGAGGGTGAAACTGGTGTTCTTCTGGCCGAGGGACTGGCTCGCTTCGGGACCATAGGTGCGTCCGCCGATCCAGCGGCCGATGCCGAAGTTGGCAGCGCAGATCGCGAGGGTAACGGCGGCGATCTCGACCACCACGAGACGGGGCACGCCGGTTTGCGTGCGCAGGAAATGGGAGGCGTTGGCCATCACGAGAAACAGCGTGACCATCCATGCGCCGAAGGAGACGTCGCGGACTCGGCCGGGCCACGCGATCGCCGGCGGGTGAATGCGGCGCACGAGGAGCGCGAGCACCAAGGGTGTGAAAATGAGGAGAGCCACGCTGCCGGCGATATGGCTGAAGAGCGTGGCATCGACGTCGCCGAGGACCCACGGCAGCAGCACGGGCAGCGACGCTGCGATGATGATGTTGGTGAGCAGGAAAGCGGCGGTCACATAGGTGACGTCACGGCGCATGAAGCTGATGATGACGGGTGCGGCGGCGGCGGTGGGGGCGATACCGGCGAAGAAGCCGGCGAGGGCGACGTTGCGTCCGCCGACGAGCCAACCGAGCGCGAGGCCGGTGAAGCCCATGAGGAGGTTGAGCGCGAGAAGGACGAAGTGGCTGCGTTGGAGGCTTCGGAGCGACCAGGTGGTGGCGAGGAAGACGGGGAAGAGCATCCCCATGATGAGCCACCGAATGGCCCCGGCTGCGGCGTGAGCCTGCGGGAGGAGCGCGCCGAGGAGAAAGGCGACTAGGATGGCGGCAGTGCGGGCGAAGCCGGAGAGCATGGGAGCCGCTAGGCTTAGAGCTAAGTTTCAAACAATCATAGCCACAAAAGGCTCAGAACGCACAAAAGCCGGATACTCCTTCGAGTATCCGGCTGATGTCGGCTGACGGGGGTATCAGTTTAAGGCGTGGGCGCAGGCGTGGGCGCAGGCGCGGGCGCCGGGACGGGATAGGTGCTCAGGTCGGTCGGTTTATGCGCGGTGAGCACGATCTGGCCTTCAACGACGCCGGCGGCTTCGGTATCCCCGTTATCTTTCACTCCGGTGATTCGGACGACGACGGCACTGGGAATCACCAAGGTGGACGTGGTGCCATTCACGGTGACCGAACGCACGGTGTAAGCGCCGCTGGCCGTGCCGTGCGCGACGACATCTCCGGCGGTAAGCGTGATCGCGTATTGGAACTTTCCACTGCCGCCCGTGAGGACTCCTTCAGAGGACTGCTCGCGGTAGGCATACGCAGCCGCATCGACGGTGAGCGAGAGTTTGTCCGAGGGAATCAGCACGGGTGTCTCACCGGTTTTCACGAGGTAAAAACGATAGTCGGTGCTGATCTCCGTTGCTTCGGGGAGCACCGCGACGAGGTCCCAGCTGGCGATGTTGGGAACCAGCGCGTTTTTATCGTTCAGACTGCGGAGAACGTCTTTCGTGTTCAGGTGCGTGGTCGCGAATTTCGTGTGCACCGTGGTGTTGGCGGAAGGTCCTTCGGTCTTCCCATCTCCCGTTTCGGTGATGCTGAGGTTGATCTTGATTGCGGCGGAAAGCCCGATGGGCGGAGGTGGGGGCGGTGTGGTTTGGGCGGTGACCGCGGAAGCAGCCAAGCCGGCAATGGCCATGAATACGCAGAGGATTTTTGTTTTCATAGGAGGGTGGGATTATCCCGCGCCATTCAGGCACGCGGGGTTGCCCGATAGTGGACTTTATCCCACGGAGGTTCCCCTATGGACGCCTAAGAAATTCATCCACGTTCAAGCTCCCACGGGTTAGGCACTTGAAATCGGTGGAGGCGCGCAAGTGCGCCGTTTGGTGTGCGCTTGGCCAACCTTCTATCGCTTTTCGCGGGTTATCTTCCGGCGAGGTCGATGAGGCTGGCTTGGGCGTTGTTGGCGGGGACCGCGTCGATGACGCCCGCGGGGTTGTCGAGGCGGGTGCGGAGCGTGATCGGGCCGGCGGCGGTGACGGCATCGATGGGGAGCGGCACGGTGGCGCTGCGGCCGGCTTCGATGGCGGGAATCGTGTAGAGCGTCGTCTTCCCGTTCAGCTCGACCGTGAGGGTGAGTTGGGTGGCGGTGAGCGCGCCGCGATTTTGAAGGACAACTTCCAGCGAGGCGGTGTCGGGGTTGTAGTGGTGTCCGGACACTGCGGTGTCGATGCGCGTGGGGTCGTTGCGGGCGAGCGCCCACCCGAGGTCAACTGTGCCGTGGCCGTAGCTCGGATCAGTGCCGGCCGCGCCGCCGTCGTCGGCGTAAGTCAGGAGAATCGCGACGGCTTGCGCGGCGGTAAGGCCGGGCGTCTGCGACATCAGCGCGGCGATGGCACCCGTGACGACCGGTGCGCTGGCGGAGGTGCCGCTGAAGAGGGTGCGTTCGTTGTTGAGGCTGGCCGTCTGGATGGCGATGCCGGGCGCGGTCAGGTGCAGTTGCGAGCCGGAGTTGGAGAAACTCGCCTGACGTCCGGTGGCGTCGGTCGCTCCGACGGAAACGACGCGGGGGTCGGCGGCGGGCCAGGTGAGGCGGGAGGCTCCGTTGTTGCCGGCGGCGGCCACGATGACGACACCCCGGTCATCGGCGTAGGTGATGGCGCGGGTGAGTGCTTCGGAGGTCGAGTAGCCGCCGAGGCTGAGGTTGATGATCTGCGCGCCGGCATCGACGGCGGTGACGATGGCTTGGGTGACGGTGAAGACGTCGCTTTTGTCGTCGGTGTTGACGACGCGGATACTGATAACGCTCGCGGCGGGGGCGACCCCGGGCGCGTCGGGTTCGGCGCCCGCGGCGAGCGAGGCGACGGCGGTGCCATGCAGGCCGGTGACGCCGGTGCCGGCGTAGCCAAGGCCGATATCGAGGTAGCGCAACCGGGAGCCGAGGGTGGGATCGGGACCGGCGCCGCCATCGAGAATCGCGAGGGTGACTCCGCGGCCCCACGTCGAAGTGTCCGTGCCGGCGGGGACGCCGAGGGTCGCCAAGAGCGCGTTGCCCACGCCGAGCTGGCGGCTGGTGGCGCGCTCCTCGGGCGGCGGGGGAATTTGGACGAAGGTGTTGGCGCTGACACCGCCGTAGTCGGCGGCGCGGGCGACGAGTTCAGCGGCAAAGTCGTCGTAGGCACGCACGCGCACGCGGACGATGTTGAGCTGATCAATCTGGCCGGCGACGATCACGCCGACTTGAGCGGCGCGAGCGAGGAAACGGCGATAACCATCGGTGTTTTTAAAAATCAGGACGGCTTCGTGGGCGCGCGTAGTTGGGCGGGTGAGGTAGGCGGCGAGTTTCTCGGCGAGGGCGGCGGCTGTGGCGGATTGGCGGAGATCGACGCCGGAGGGCGGGTCGAGGTCGGGTGACGCGGTGGACACAAGGTCTGACTCGCGAGCCGGCTCGCTGGCGTTCGCCGTCACGGGAGCGGGCGTGGCGGAGGGATTCCGGTGGGTCAGGAAAAAGAGGCCGCAGAGCAGGAGGAGCAATAAGCCGCCGAAAGCGAGGGAGGAGGTGGGGCGGGAGCGGCTCATGAGCGGGGTGAGGGAGGGATGGACGAGAGTGGGCGGGAAACGGAAACGGTGCGCAACGGCCGGCGAAGTTCAATGGCTAGACGCGCTTGTATAACTGTGCGAAGGAATAGAGCGGCGGCATTCTTGCCGCCGAAATCGGCGACGGGGACGTCGCCGCTCCGGTCGATTCGATCTGTTTCAGGCATGCGGGATTGCCGGGGCGGAGGCGGGCTTGCAGCGTGCGACCCATGAAAAAACTCCTCGGGTGCGTGACGGCGGTGTGCGTGTGGACGGCGGTGGTGGTCGCAGGGGAGCGTGGCACGCTCACGCAGTGGTCTACGATCGATGCGTTGCTGAAGGCAAACTACGAGGGCGTGGCCACGCTCGCCGAGGTGAAGGCGCACGGAGATTTCGGGGTGGGAACCTTCGAGTCGCTCGACGGCGAGATGGTTTTGTTGGACGGCCACGTTTACCAGATCGGCGGGGACGGGGCGGTGCGCGAGCCTGCTGATTCGGTGCGCACACCGTTCGCGGCGGTGACGTTTTTTAAAGGCAAAGGGGACTTCGAGCTGACGCTGCCAGCCGGGTTGACGATCGAGCAGGTGCAGGCGCGGGTGGATGCGGTGCTGCCTTCGGCGAACGTGTTTTATGCGGTGCGGGTGACGGGTGGGTTTGCCGAGGTGCGGACGCGCAGTGTGCCGCGGCAGGAGAAGCCCTGGCGCCTGCTCGCCGAGGTAACGAAGACGCAGTCGCTGTTCACGCTGACGAAGACCGAGGGGACGTTGGTCGGGCTGCGTTGCCCTGCCTTTTCTAAGGCGCTCAACGTGCCGGGCTACCATTTCCATTACTTGGCGGCGGACCGGAAGAGCGGCGGGCATGTGCTGGGGCTGGTCACGGGCGAAGGGGTGCGCGTGAGCGTGGCGGTGTTGCGGGAGTTTACGGTGAAGCTGCCGGAGTCGGCGGCGTTCGATGCGCTAGATCTGTCGGGTGACCGCGCGGCCGAGTTGCATGCCGTGGAAACGGAGCGAAAGTAACAACCCGGTGTCGTTGGAATTGCTTGTCGCAGTCCGACGCACGACGGTGAAAGTCACATTCCATTCCCATGAAACTACTCCCTCTGGTTGTGTTGGTTGGCTTGATGTCGGGCTGTGCGCACTTGGTTCCCTGGGTCGGTCAGAAACAGGCGAACGCACACCATGAAAAGTCCGCCGGACCGCGGGTGGTTTACTGCGATACGGACACCGGGCGCGGGCAGTGGTCCGACGCCGCCGTGGGGGTTAGCCAGCGTGATAAAACTACGTTTCACGGTCCGTTTGAGGCGCATCCGGTGGCGTTTTCCTTGGTGCGGCTGCCGGCGCACCACTGGGTGCGGGTGCGCTTTAACTTGCTGGCCTTGGGCAAGTGGGACGGAAGCAGTCGTGTGTGGGGGCCGGACTTGATTTCGCTCTCCGTGCACGGAGGGACACGGTTGCTGTGGGCGACCTTGGGGAACTGTGGATTTTGGAATAACAACAACGAGCAGTCCTACCCCGATGAATACCCGTGGGCGGTGCACCCCGGTTGGACGGGTGCGGTCGAGAAGCAGGTGGAGGGGCTGCGCCCGACCAAGCTCCATCTCGGGCCTGCTCCCGACAAGACGGATAGCGTCTATTCGGTGGACCTGATGTTCCCGCACACGGACGGGTCGTTAACTTTGGATTTCGCGGGCATCTATGATGATGCGGTCGGAGATCAGGCGTGGGGCGTGCGCAATTTGGAGGTGACCGTGATCGACAAGACGCCGACTCCCGCAGACGCGCTGCCGGGCTTGTGGGCTGATTTGGCGAGCGTGGACCCGGTCAGGGCCAATCAGGCCTTGTGGAAAATGGTCGGCGCAGGTGATGCGGCAAAGACGTTCATCGCCGCACGCGTGGCGGAGTTGAATAAAGACTCGTCTCCGGCTGACCGGCGGGACGACGGCACGGTGGCGGCGGGTCTTCGCCTGCACCGGGCGCATCGCGTCGTGCGGATTATCGGCGGGCCGGGATCCGGCGGCATCTGCTTCGCGCTGGATCACCTGTTTCCGGAATACTGAGGGGGGATGCGTGATGTGCGTGAGGACCGGGGGCGGGCAAAGTGTGGCCGTCGCCATCGGCGGCCACACGAGATCGGTCTCTCTGCGTAAATCCCCTGATTTGTCGCCACATGGTGTCGATTGTCGCGGAGGGAGCGGTGATTTACACAACGGGATAGGCGTTTGCCGGGCGCTGGGCTGAGATTGACGCATGCAGGAAGCAATCTGCACACGGATGGAACGCGTCTGACATGACGGGAATGGTCGCTGACGCAGGGCGGAACGCGATTGTCGCAAGCCGGAAACGGGGACGTCACGCTCCGGAAGCCGATTGACGACGTCCGGAAGGCGTCTGACACACGCCGGGGCCGCCTTTCACACTCCCGGAAGCGCCCTGCACACCTCCGGAAGCCGTCTGCACACCGGGGAGCCGGGGCTGACACGTCCGGAAGCGGGCTGCACATCCCCGGAAATCACCTGCACGCGACCGGAAACGGCCTGCACACGCCGGGAACGCGCCTGCGACCTCCGGGGCGCCGGCCCGCTTTTGCGGCCCTGAGCTGAGCTGAACTGAGCTACAGCGACCAGTTCACCGGAGTGCGTCCGTGGGAGACGAGGAGGCGGTTGGCTTCGGCGAAGTGGCCGTTGGCGGCGAACTTCTGCTCGGGCGGGAGGCGGTTTTGCGCGAGCGGAGACGGGTGTTGGTCGATGAGGAGCGCGTGTTTGGACGCATCGATATGCGGTTGAGCGGAGGCCACGGCTTTGCCGCCCCAGAGCAGGAA
>CBRAFO010000113.1:0-11366 GCA_967755175.1 uncultured Opitutaceae bacterium
ACAACCGATTTTACATTGAGGCATGGAAACTGATCACCGGCGAAATTATTTGGACGGACCTCGAGTTGCCCGCTCAGTTTTCTGCCCCTTCGGAGGGGCGTGAAGACGAGGGCATGTTGATGCGCCTCTTGCGAAGACGCTTACGCCAAACTATATCGCCCGAGTCGCAACCTTGTCCCTGGGCAAACGTAGTTGCGTCCCCTAGGGAGGGATGCGGAAGAATCGGGAGCCAAGGAGGGGAGGACGGGACTCATTGGCTGGAAAGAGGAGCGGGGCCATCGGGATCGGGGGCACCAAAGTCGGGGGATAGAGAGTAGGAGTAGGCGAAAAGCGGCGGGCACCGAAGCACCCGCCGCCCAGGAATCACCAATGCTTAGGGACGAACGCCATTGGTGCGCACCGTGTGGTTTGCGGCTTCCGTCTTCGCGGCGTTGATGAACGCGCGCTCACGGTTCGCCGCAGGCACGTTGCGGAGGCGTTCCTCGATCTTGGTTTTGACCTCGGGGTGCTCCTCCACCCATGCCTTGATCTCCTCGTTGCGGCCGTTGGTGTATTCGCTCCGCTGCATCTTCCCGAGCATCAGCTTGCGGACCAACTCATCTTTGGTGAGTCCGTTGTAATACTCGATCAGCTTCGGATTCTCCCCGATGAACTTGTCCAATTTGACGTCGATCTCCGGGTTTCTCCGCAGCGTGGGTTGTTCCTGCGCCTTTTTTTCGGCGACTTGTTGTTTTAGTGGCATAATGCCTCCTGTTTTTTCCCAGCCATTGGTTGATCAAGGCGGCTGGTCGCCAGCGGCAATTGACCTTGTTTGGACGAACACCGCCCAAAGTCATAAATCGTCTTCATTGAAATGGCCCTCATGGTTTGGGTTGATCTCGCGTTTTTTGATGTCGAGCACCGCCCGCTCAAATTCCACACGGATGAGCGAGGACGTGCCGCAGGCGACCCACAGCCGGACCAAGGCGGATACGCCGGGGCTCACGCCGTAGAGTTCGCGCAATTGGGCGTCAGCCTTCTCGAAATTCTCCGTCAGATGGGGCGGCAGCACCACCGGCGTCCCTTCCTCCATCGTGACGGAGTCCTTTGTTTCCGTGCTCATTTGCCTCCTTCTGGATTCGCCGAAGCTGACTTCTGGCGCAGGCCGGCGACTTCATGATTCAGCTTAGTGAGTTCCTTTGCTAGGGCTTCGTTCTGTTCGATGAGGGTGGCGACGAGCTGGTTTTGCTCGGCCATGCGTTGCTCCAATTCAGAGGGGAGCGGATTCGGCGTCATTGCCGGATCGGCCACCGCGAGCACCGGTCCGAGCGGCACGACCGTGGGCGCGTTGGGATTGAGGTTCCAGTTCGCCCCGGCCTCCTTGCGATACACGACATGGGCTTCGTGCATGACGTTGGGGTCTTTTGGATCGACGTAGCGGCCCGTGGGGTAGGATTTCAGCGTCTCGCCGACGCGGACTTTCTCGACGTTGGTTTGGTCTAGGTCGGTGCCGGACACCGGGGCGACGACCGGCGGCGGAGCCTCGGCCGTTTTTTTCGGCGTTGTTTCGCAGCCGGCGCAAAGCGCCACCGCCGCGCATATCAGCAGTGTGTTACTTTTCATTGGGTTTCCTCCAGATTTCCGCGTTGGCGATGTTGCCCCGTGTGCCTTTCGCCACGTCGATGGTTTCCGTGACGTAGAGGTAGAACTGTTTCCCGGCGGCGACGCGCACAAAGAAGCCGTCGCGGGCAACCGCTTCCTGAATCTGCCGCGCATAGGTATTGAGCACATCGGCCGTGCCTTGCAGGGCAGCGTTGCGGGTCGAGGCCACCGGCACTTGGGCGACGCCACCGAAGGCCGTGCCCTGATTTTGAAGTTGCTGCATCCCTCCCGCGAAGCCGGCGAGGAACGTTGAGGCGAATAACTTCACCTCCTGCCAATTGTCCGACTTGATCAGATCGCCCAGCAGTCCGGCTGAGCCGTCACGGAGCCCGAACTCGCCTGTGGTGTCATCCTTCGACCGGTCCAGGGCGATGCCGTTCAAGACCAGCTCCGTGCCGTTGAGCGGACTGCCGTCGCGCCAGACGACAACCCATTTGCCGGAAACGGCGATGCGCTCCCGAGAACGATCCAGCGAGGCCCGGCCATGCACCTCGGTTCCGGCGGGGATGATGAGTGTGCCGTTGTGCCAGACGTCCTCCGTGACGAGCCCGATGACCGGGGTGTCGAGCTTCGAGGATTCAATCGTGACAATCGTTTCGCAGGAAATCAGCCGGCCAAACGGTGCGTAGGTCTTGGAAAGAGCCGAAGCGTCGGACGCGGGCGCGTTGGATAATAGGCTGATGGGCAGCACTCGTGGCCGCACATCCTGCTTGTTCGGTCGTGTCCCGCGTGCCGCGTGTGTCCGGTCGTCGCTGTCGTCCATCCCACCGGACTCCGACGAGTCCGCTGTCGCCCGTCCCGGAACCTTCAATAGTTGGCCGTCCCTAAAGATGGAGGAACGCATCGGTTCTGACGCGGCGGTTTCAACCTTCGTCAATTGCGCGGATCGCGTCTGCTCACGCGCATTGCTGCGGTGCAGCAAAACACCACCCACCGCCACAAAGCACACGAACACGGCGAAGTTTCCGATGGGCGACTTGATGAAGGCCAGAATTCTCATGACTAGTTCGGCACGACCAGTTTTGCGTCCCGTTCGACGCGCGGAACGATGACGCTGAAATTGTTTTTGATGCTCAGGTTGGCCCGTCCGCCGCGCGGCGTGCCGGTGATCGCAAAGAACCCCGTTGTTGTGGCCTTGGGCGGGACGATGCCGGACGCATCGGCGATGGAGGCGTAATAAACGTTCTGGCCGACCCGTGCCGCCAGGCGTTGCGGCTGATAGATGATCTCTTTGTCACCGGCGTTCTCAAACCGGAGCCGGAAGACCAGCGTGTCCTCCGGATCGAAACGGAAGACCTCCTCAACCGTGACATGGAAATCCCGATAATACGTCACGCTGCCGGGCACCGTGTATTCGATTTGCTGGGCGGCCTCCGGGTATTGGGCCTGAATCAGGGCATGGCTCTTCGCCCGGTCCAACAACCCGAGCAGCACCTCCGGGGTGACACGGCGATGGAGCGTGGCGCTCCGTCCGGTCAATTCATCCTCGTAAAATGTCACCGACCCATACGGCCCGGCGGCGACGGCGAAATGGAGCACGTAGGTCTTGTTTTTCCAGACCACGTTGACGGCCGCCTTTGCCTTGGGATCGAGCGCCCGCACGCTGAAGAAAGTTCGTCCCGGCGTATAGGCCAGGAGCACGGGCGCGGGCGTATCGGGACTGGCCGACACATTCGCGGCCTCAATTGCCGTGGGCGCGGACGGAAACATGAGCGTGGTCGGAGCATCCGTGGCGATGGGGATTTCATAGACCATGCGCTCATCCAGCGGGAATTGCTTCACCGCCTGCGACGCATCCGCGGGCACAGCGATCAACAGCGCGAGGCCGAGCCCTAGAAAATTGTGCAATCGTAGCTCCATACGCCGAGGGGATAACGTTTGTTCGCGATCATGTCCGGGTTGCGCGCGAACGTGAGAATGAGGGTGAATTTCGGACTCTCCGTGAACGTCTGGTTTTCAAACACGCCGGTTCGCACCAACTGGCCTTCGACCTTTACGAGCACGCGGTCTTCTCGGGTGCGCATGATGTCTATTTTGAAGACCTCCGGTTTCTGGTGGATATTTTTCATGTCGAACTCCGCGTTCGATTTTTCGCGGTCGGCCACCGCCTTGTTGTAGGCGTCGGTCAGGAACAGCTTTTGCAGCATGTCCGGGTAGTCGAAGTTCTTCGGGTTGCGCTGAAACAGCGCCAGCGCCGCCCAGAGCGCCATTGCCTCATGGAGGTCTTTCGCTTCCTCAAATCCGAGGAGCGGCGAGACCGAGAATGATCCGGCGCCATCCAGCACGACGACCCGGTCGCGCGCCCGGTAGGCGTTGATGATGAGATACGGCTGGATGACGCAGAATGCGAGCGCCCCGCAGGCGACCAGAAACCATATCCGGGCGGCGAAGGTGTGATCCGCAAAGAGCCGGGCGGGAGAGAAGCCCGCGCCGCGCACCGCACTGGCCGGCATGCGCTTGGTCTGATCGACCGGCGTTTCCCGCAGCACCTCGGGCATGGATGTTGTTTCAGCCGTGGACATGGCGGTTTCAAATGCCCGGTGCGGACGCTCCCATTCCGAAAGAGGGAGGCGGCGAGGCGGGCGGAGGTGGAGTCTGTGCGGCCGGTGGCAGCAACGGCGGCGGGGTAGAAGGACCGCCGATGGATGCACTCGGTGGAGGGGGCGATGACGGACCGGAGGGAGCAGACGGGCTGCTTGGTGCAGTCGCAGCCGCCGAGCGCCCTCCCATCCGATAGCTCAGCCCGTAAATCGCGCGTGAGCCCATGTTGACCATGTGGGCTACGTTCCCCGACGAGCCGGTGAATGCCTGACCCTGGGCGAAGAGGGCCTGCATGACGACCGGCGTCGAAAGCATTCCGACAACAATCATGATCGTCGCCAGAATGCCGCCCATGAAGGTGAGCAGCGGCGAATAGAGCACATCGCCAACCGTGGTCGGATTCGCGCCGACGGCATTGCGAAAGTCCGTCCATACCGCGAGCGCCACGAGATTGGTCAGCGCGAATCCCACCGGCCACGCCATAATGGCGAGGACCTGCTGGAAAAATCTCACGGCGATCCCTCCAAAGCCCGGCACCATCAGCAAAGCCAGCATGAACGGCGTGATCAAATACAGGAGCCATCGCAGCACGTATTGCAGGATCAGCATAGGCACCGTGATGAGCGTCCCGACGTAGATGAAAATATTGGCGATCGCTTGAGAGACGGCTTGGTAAATCGACTCGTTCAAATGCCGCCACGACCACTCTTTTCCTTCCGGGTTGGTGGTGGTCGATTGTCGGATCGTATCCGAGGATGCCGTTGGGTTTTCGTTGTAACCAGGATCAACCTGTTCCGCCACGGCGAGGAAGACCGATTCCACTTTCGGGAACCATGTGTCCATGTAAGCGACGGCGGCGACGATGACGATGGCCTTGGCTAACGGCACGAACAGGCCCGCACTACTTTGCGCCCGACCACTCGCGGCGTAGGCGACGAGGCCCACCACCATGATGGCAAAGACAATGATCCGAAACGCTCCGACGAGCGCTATCATCTTGGATTCAAGCGTGGGGAGGTAGATTTCCATAAAGCCTCACGGTTTGGGGGTCGGTTCTGGCGCGGGATCAGCGGGTTTTTCCGCAGGCAAGCCGAGATCGAGTGCGGGCGGCTTCCGACCGAACGCCTTCTTGTTCATTTCCGTGATCGCCTTGTTGGCCTTTTCGGCATCGCGCCGGGCTTGCTCCTCCAATTCGAGACGTTGGCGCTCTTTCGCGGCCAGTTCTGCCTTCGAGGGGCCACAGCCCGTGAATGCGAAAGCCAAGGCAAACGAGAGGATGATGAGGGGGAGTTTATTTTGCATCGGGAGGGTTCCTTCTAACGCGGATCGTTTTCATGTAGGCGCTGACGCGCTGGTTGGCTAAATAGTCGTCCTTCGCGGCCAGTTCAGCCGCCGCGAGCCGCTCTTGTTCGAGGCGCGCATCGTTCGCGATTTTCTGCATCGCCACCGCATCCACCTCGCGCCGGCGCGTCGCGTCCACCTGCGCGAGTTGGCCGTTGAGCGCGGTCAGCTTGGCCGACAGTTTCTGCGTCTCGGCATCGGTGGGCGCGGCCTTCAATTCATCGAGCGTGCGGGCAATCTCTTCCTGCAATTCCTGCTCGCGCGTCTTTGTCTCCTTCGTGACCTGGTCGGTGTTGGCCTGAGTCGCGTCCAAGACGGCGTAACGCCGGAACGTGAGCGGGTCGCGTTTCAATTGCCCGCCGTCGAGATCGGCGTCGGCAATGGCCCGGTAATTTCCGCTCACCGTATTTTTGAGCGAGTCGAGGCTTTGGACTGCACCTAGGATTGCATCCTTCGTCTTGCCGTAACTGCGAACGAGATCCTGCTCGCCGAGCGCATTCAGCGCGAGACTCGCACCGGCCTCGACCGGATTGCCGCTCCATTTCCGAATGTCGTCCTGAATGTTGATCTGCCGGTTGAGCTGGTCGATTTGCGTCCGCAGGTTGTTGATGCTCTCCACCCACTTCGCGATGTTCTCGATGTGCATGATCCGGTTGTTGGCGAGGTTTGCCACGTCGGTGACCGGGATTTGCGCCATCCCGGATTTCGGCAGGGCCGCCAGGAGGACGAGGATGAAAAGAAGATTGAGTGTTTTCATGGCTGGACGGGGACGTATTCGACATGGGCGTTCTGAACCACGCCGTTGATTTTTGTTTCGGGAATCACGACAGCCACGAGCCGGGCGTCGCGTTCATCAGTAGTTTCGCGTGAACGCTGCTGGTTCTGGATGACCCAGTATTGTTGTTTCACGGCCTGATTCATCGCGCGGTCATATCCGCGCTTTTCGGCTTCGGTCAGCGCGCGTTTTACTTCGTATTGGACGACCTTTGATCCGACGTAGCCGAGCGCGGCCCCGGCAGCCGCCCCGCCGACTTTTCCATCCGATAACTCATAACCGACGACGCCACCGGCTCCGGCCATACTGAGGTCGGACGCTGCTCCGCCGGCCGTGCTGCAACCCGAGAAGGCGAGCGCCGCCAACGCGAGCACGAGAACCAGAGCTAAACGCTCATACGGCTTTCTTTTCATGGGACACCTCTTTTGGGGGTTGGACATTCCGCACCGTGCCGCAGAGCGGCGGATCGGTGACGGGACTGAAAAAGCACAGGCTGGAAAACTTCCGACCCTCCGCCTGCTGTTCCGGCATCGGGTAATTCTGGATCGCGGCGCAGACCGACTCCGGCAGGGAGATGTCCCGCGCGATGTCCTCCACGTCGCTGCGGTCAAACTGCCGCATGAGGAAGAATTGCTTGCTGTTGCCGATGACGACCGGGCGGATGCGGCTGCCCTTGAACTTGCTGTATTGCTGCACAATCGACGCCGTCCAGCAGTTGAACTTACGCAACTGCGCGTAGGATTCGGCGACGATCTTCTCGCCACCGGGCACGTCGAGAAACCGGGCCAGCTCCTCGTAGAGGATGCGTTTCCATTGGGAACGCGGCAGTGAAATGATGTGCTGGCGCGAAAACCCGGCGATGAGCAGGCCCGCCGCCGTTTTCAATTCCGTCGCCTGTTCCGGAATGTAGCCCAGCTCGAAATGGGCGATCTTTCCCGTGAGCGAAATATTCGTCTCCCCGTCGAAGAGCCGGCCATACTGCCCGTGGGCGCACCACGCGGAAAGGAGCGTGGCCAGGTGGTCGATTTGCTCCTTTTTGTGCTCCGGGAAACGGGAGAACTGCATCAGCTCGACCAGGCTCGCGTGCGTCGGAAAATCACCGTGGCGGTAATGCGCATGGGCGACCGCCATCATCAGGCGCTCCGTCTGCGGATTCTTGAGGAACGCAGTGATTTCCGCCTCGGTTCGGTCAGCCAGGAATTGTTGCGCTTCGTCATCGTTGGCCGCGAGCCGGTCGCGGAGTTCCGCGAAGGCTTCGAGTTCGGTGACGCCAAGGCCCATGCGCTGTTTCCACCGGTGTGTCGCGCAGGACATGCGCTGGATCGACGGAACGAGTTCCCTGTTTCGCTTCGTCCATTCCTCGAACGCGTCCTGATAGAGCTGGTTGATGTATTGGCCTAAAATGGCCTGCCGGATTTGTTGCGCCTCGGCATCCGGGGCCTCGCCGATCATGCGGGCGACAAGCGCGACCGCCGTGGCGAGTTGCAGTTGGTTGAGCGGCATCCCGCTGGTATCAAAATAATTGATCGTGAGGTCGCCGTCCGGGTGCAGGACGATGGGGCGTTCACCCATCGCCTTGGTGTAACTCTCATAGGAAAGACCCTCCTCAATGATGACGGTGTAGGCGTAATACGGCCCGGTCTGTTCTAGCAGGTCGCGCATCGTGAGCGACTTTCCCGCGCCGGTTGCGCCGAGCAGCACGCCGTGTTGCGGCGTCGGCGGCGTGCCGAGGAATGTGCGCAGGCCGACGAGGTTATTTTGCGTGCCGTCGTAGATCGCCTCCGCCTCAGCGAGATGACCGGTGAACGTCGCCGAAAACGGGAGCAGGTCCGCCAGGTAGGCGTCCTCGGCATAGAGATTGCGGTGTTTGTAGGTCGAATGGGTCCAGCCTGGCCACGAGGCGAAGAAGAGTTTCTTCGCGGTCGAGGGGAGCGCACATTCGTAATACTGAGCCCCGCCAAGGTTGTTGACGGCGTTCTTGATCGCGCCGCATTTGGCGCTCAATGCCGCCTCGTTTTCATCCCACACCCGGAGGATGTAGGTTACGGCGAACGGTCGGATGAACCCAGTCGAGAGAGATTCGATTTTCCGTTCCTTCCGTCCGATGGCGACGAGCAGCGAATGCCGTTCGCTGTCCTGATATTCACCGCGCAACCGCTCGATAGCCTTCTCTTCCTTGTCCACCTCGCGTTTCGGCGGCAACGGTTCCAGGTTGACCGTGATTTGGTAGTCGAGGAACGGGAGGCCCGTGAGCCGGTAAATGATGCCCGGATAGGTCCGGCTCGGCCACCGCTTGAGGGTGAAGATCGTATGGTAACGGCCATCGAGGTAGAAACCGATGCGATCCAGACCGACCCCGTCCGAGTTCCAGCAATTTTCCTGAATGGACAGGGCCGGGTTGAATTGTCCGGCGAAATCCAAGTCGAAGCGGTCCGCCAGAGACGGGTTCAGGAATTTCGAGCAGTAGGTGAAGTGCGCGAGGTCGTCCATCGGCGTTACCGTGGTATCGCTGCCGAAGATCGTGCGCAGGGTGCCGGTCAGCTCGTCGAACTGCCCGCGCAATTGGGCGAGCAGCTTTTCGTAGTAGGTGTGCAGCGCCTCGCGGGTGAGCGCCTTGCCCGAGTGCAACGCGGCAATTTCGGTCGAGATGAACATCACCAGTTGCTCCCGCCGCAGGTCACGCCGGTGCATCCGGTCCCAATACCGCTGGAACCGCTCCGTGCGCACGCGCCGCAGGTGGGGATGCGTCACCTTTTCGGTCTCTCGGAAGTAGCGGGTGAGTTCCTGTCGGTAGTCGCAGTTGCAGGTCCACTGGAACTGCGCCCGCATCCCGTCGCCCAGATTGGCGAGTAGCCCGCGAATCTTTTCCTGATAGGCGTTCAAATAGGCGATGCTGCCGCCGCGCAGATCGGGCGGTTGCAGCACGTAGCCTTTGCTGGCGACGCCGCCTTTACCGGGCGGGCCGAAAATCATGAGGCCCTCGGCAAAAAATCCGTTGGGAGCGGCGCTACGCATGGGATTCCTTTCCGGGGCGCACCGGTTGCGTGCCCGTGGTGAGCGACCAGCCTTCGCCATTCACGTTTTGGTCGAACCAGTCTTCCGCGTAGCCGGCGGGCTTGTTGTGCCGGAGCAGCAGCACCCAGCCGAGCGGCCCCAGCAGAATAGGGAGGGCGAACAGCAGGGCGATGCCCATGCGCACGTGCAGCACGGCGTTTAGCACGAGGTAAAACCCCATGGCGAAGACGAAGGCCAGGAGCACGTAGATGAAATCGTTGCCCTCCAGCCCGAACGCGCGGCCCTTGCTGTCGTTCACGCTGTTCGTGTCGGTGATGCGCAGCTCGCTCATGGGGGGAAGCGTCCGGCGTGATCAGAATTGCGGGGTAAGGGCACCGTCACCCATCCCGAAAATGGCGAACAGGGCTCCCATGATCGCACCGGCTCCCGCGATGATGATGCCGGAGACAATGCCCATTTTCCCGTCGGCATCGCCTTTCGACATCTTGTCCGCCCCGTTCCAGATTTTGATGACGCCCCAGAGGAACCCGGCGAGGAACATGATGCCGAGGCCGTATTGAAACGAGGTTTTGAGGGTCGAGGGGATTTGAGCCAGAGGATACAGCGGCGAGGCCATCGCCTCCCGCGTTCCGAGCAGCACACCAACGAGTGTGCCAACAGGCTTGAGTTTCGTTTTCATAAGGGAAGTCTGAACCGGGATGGTGACGGCCATCGTATTCTTCCGAAGAATACGAGAGCCTTGGTGAAGAACTCCGACCGGTTTCCCCCGAGGTTGTCTCAGGGCGTTCCTAGGCTTTTTTGGGGGACTTCCCGGTTTTAAATTCCGCGCGAACCAGAAGCACTTTCGGGGAATACCCGAAGAAGCCTTTGAACTTCGCGCTGAAATGTCCTTGGTCCTCGTAGCCGACCGCTTCGCCGACCTCATGCAGCCGGTATTCCCCGGTCAGCAGCATTTCGTGGGCTTTGAGCATCCGGCACTGTGTGATGTATTCGTAGGGAGACTGGCCGGTCGCGTTCTTGAACACCTCCGCGAAATGGGGCGACGACTGGCCGACTTGTTTCGCGAGATCGGCCACATGGATGTCGTAGTGGAGATGGGCCTGGATGTAATCGGTCACCAGACGCAGCCGGTTTGGTGACAGGCGCGGACCAATTGCAGTCGATTCGGCGGCAACGGCGAAGAGTAATTTTACGACGCGGATTGCCAGTGCACCCCCGATGCTTTCAACGGAAAACTCATCCAGTTGCTCCTGTTCGCGGCACAGGTAACGCAGCGTCGAGGCAAGTTCCCAGACGACGAGATCATGGCTCGCGCTCGAAGCCGATTGCGTGACCTGCACCCCGGATAGTTCCTGAACCCCAACGCGTCTCAGCAAGCTGGGCTCGACAAAGACGGCGAGTAAATCTGCCTCGCGTTCCCATCGAGAGGTGTGCGGCTGGTTCGGTGGGACAACGCAAAGCTGGGGACCGGCGAGCCGATGCTCTTGAGCCCCTTCCGCCGTGGGCCATGTGAGCTGGCATGTCGCGGGCGCAAAGAGCAGCATGATTTGAACCTGTTCGTGCTGGTGCTCGGCCCAGACGGTCGAACGTTGGAGGTCGTAGTAGAGACTGACCTCGCCTCCGTGGTGCAGGCCACGACGGTAGGGAATGGAGGCGGGCGGGAGTTCCATGCGCCGACTGCCCGCTGAAGTCGGATGCCTGGGTTCGTTGAGCTGGGACATAAAGAGCTTAACGCCCGCAGGCCGGTGGACGGCGGGCGCTCTCTATCAGCGGGGTAGTAATTCAGTTCTGGTTGGGGTTGATGTGGGGTGCGGGGTAAACTGGGGTATTTTGTTGGGGTCGAATCAGACTTGATGGAAGTAACCGGGGCGTGCTCGGACCGGGACCGTGGGGAGAAAAACCGAGCAGTGCCGATAGCCTTTGTGTTGGCGGCGCACAGGACCGGGGAAGTCCAGGTATCGCGACTGGCTGGGCAACGAGGATGTCTGCGTGGGGTGGCTAACCGCCCCCGCGAGTGACCTGCCTCTATGTTATGCCAAGTCATGGTCGTGAA
>CBRAFO010000114.1:0-11248 GCA_967755175.1 uncultured Opitutaceae bacterium
TTCTTTGCCGATGCCGTAGGTGGAGAGGCGGTCGTGTTCCCAGCGGCGGATCTTGTCGGTGTCGGCACCGGTGAGGACTTCGCCGACGTGGTTGATGCCGACGCCGAAGCGGCTGGCGGCGTTGATGCGGTAAACGCAGGAGAGAAATTTCTGCGCTTGGAGCGTGCCGTCGTAGGTGTCGCGCGGCTCGGTGCAGTTGTCGCACGCGCCGCAGTTATCGATGGGGAATTTTTCACCGAAGTAGGCGAGTAATTCACCGCGACGGCAGCTGGCGCCTTCGGCGTAGCGCATGATCTGGCGGAGCTGGTTGCGGGCGACCTGCTGTTCCTGCTCGTTGGTCATCTCGTCGATGAAGTGCGTCTGCTTCGCGGCGTCGCCGGCGGAGAACAGCAGCAGGCAATCACCGGGCAACCCATCGCGTCCGGCGCGTCCGGTTTCTTGATAGTAGCCCTCGATGTTTTTGGGGAGGTCGTAGTGGATGACCCAGCGGACGTTCGGCTTGTTGATGCCCATGCCGAACGCGATGGTCGCGCACATGATGCGAACTTCGTCGCGCAGAAACAGCTCTTGGTTGCGCGCACGTTCGTCGGCGGGCAGGCCGGCGTGGTAGGCGCGGGCGCTGTAGCCTTTGCCGGCGAGGGCCTCGGCGACGCGCTCGGTGGCGGCGCGGCTGGCGCAGTAAACGATGCCGCTCTCGTCCTCGCGCTTTTTCACCCACGCAAGAATCTGGTCGGTGGGCTTTTCCTTGGGCGTGACCTTGTAGGTGAGGTTGGGGCGGTTGAACGACGCGACGAAGACGGACGGCTGGCGGAGCTTGAGGTGCTTGATGATGTCGGCGCGCACACGCTCGGTGGCGGTGGCGGTCAACGCCATCACGGGCACGTCGGGCAACAACTCACGGAGCTTGGAAATCTGACGGTATTCGGGGCGGAAATCGTGGCCCCATTCGGAGACGCAGTGGGCTTCGTCGATGGCAATGGCGGCGACGTTCCATGCCTTTAAGTTTTCCTGCCAGTTATCGAGCATGAGGCGCTCGGGCGCGACGTAGAGGAGCCGCCATTCGTTGCGGTGGAGGCCGGCGAGGCGCGAGCGGGCTTCGGCGGAAGAAAGCGTGGAGTTGAGAAACGTGGCGGCCACACCGGCGGCCTGGAGCTGATCAACCTGGTCCTTCATCAACGCGATGAGCGGCGAGACGACGATGGTCAGGCCGGGGCGGTGAAGGGCGGGGATTTGGAAACAAAGGGATTTGCCGCCGCCGGTGGGCAGGAGGGCGAACACGTCACGCCCGGCGAGGGAGGTCTCGATGATGTCGCGTTGGAGCGGACGGAACTCGGGATAACCGAAGGTGGTGTGAAGCGTATTGAGCAGTTCGGGCACGGGAAAATCGAAGCCGACATTGGGGCGCGTGCGGGACGCCTCAACGGTGAATCACATGAAAAATCCGGCCCTAGATCGGAGCCTCACCGACCCGGTCCGCCGCAACACGGGCGAAGCGGCCAAGCGGGTTTGTCACTTATTAAGTGACAAAGGTCTTTCGGGACGGCTGCGGGGTGGGTGCGAGGCAACCCGCCTGCTTTTGGCCGGCCGGGCAGGGCTGACCGGGGAGGGGTGATCGGGATGGGAGTGCGCGGAGCGGTCGGGCTGTTGGGGCGGGGCCGGGGTTCTACCCGATGTGCGACGGGGACGGCGGGACACCATTCATGGCGCCGTTAACAGCGGTGGTTTTGAAGTGAGCGATGGCCTCGGCGATTTCGTTTAGGTTAATCGGCTTGGCCAGCACGGCGTCCACACCCGCATCGAAATAGCTGTGCTGCTGGTCGAGCATCACACTGGCGGTCAGCGCCACGATGTGCGGTTGGCGTTGCCCCGGCAACAAGAGCGCCCGGATCTCGCGGGTGGCGTTGAGGCCGTCGAGTTCGGGCATGAGGATGTCCATGAAAATCAGGTCGTAGGGCTTGGTCTGCGCGGCGTTGACGGCGAGGCGTCCGTTGACCGCCGTGTCGGGCGTGATGCCGTGACGGGCGAGTATCCGGGTAATCAGGACGCGGTTGGTGGCGTCGTCGTCGACGACCAGCACGCGGAGCGGCGTGCCTTCGGGGCGCTGGGTGTCGCGAAACGCGTGAGCGGGTGCGGGCGTGAGCGGGTGAGGCGGTGCATCGGGCGTGATCGGAAGGACGAGGATGAACGCGGAGCCTTGGTCGCACGCACTTTCGATGGAGATGCCGCCACCGAGCGCGCGGGCAAGGCGCTGACAAATGGCCAGCCCGAGGCCGCTTCCTCCGTAAACGCGCGTAGTGGAGGAATCGGCCTGGCTGAAGGGTTTGAAGAGGCGCTCGTGTTTCTCCGCCGGGATGCCGACTCCGGTGTCGCGCACGGTGATGGTCAGGTGGGCGGGAGTTGCATCGGCGGTAACGGTGATGCCGCCGTGGGTGGTGAATTTGACCGCGTTGGAGAGGAGGTTGACGAGGATCTGGCGCAGGCGGTTGGTGTCGGTTTCGATCATCGCGGGCAACCCGGGCGCACGGCGTAGGTCGAGAGTGATGCCTTTTTCGGCGGCACGGGGAAGGAAAAGATCGGTGACCGATTCCAGCAGCGAGGACAGGTCGCAGGGGCGGCGTTCAAGTTGCAGGTGGCCGGCCTCGATTTTGGAGAAGTCGAGGATGTCGTTGATCAGGTTGAGCAATGTGCCGCCGCTCTGGTCGATGGTGTGCAACCAGGCGCGTTGTTCGTCGTCGATTTTGGTTTCGAGCAGGAGGCTGGTGAATCCGAGCACGGCGTTGAGAGGCGTGCGGATCTCATGGCTCATGACGGCGAGGAATTCGCTTTTGGCGCGGTCGGCGGCCTCCGCATGTTCCTTGGCGGCGACGAGTTCGCGCTCGACGCGTTTGCGAATAGTAATCTCGACGCAGGAGACGATGACCTCGCGCACGGTTTCGTTTTCAACACGCGGGCGCAGCGAGGCGAGATAGGTCAACGTGCCGTCCACGGACGTGTTTTCGCAGGTGCATTCCTGTCCGCTCCAAGCGCGTTCATAGGAGGGGAGCAACGCGGCGACTTGCGCGGGCGGGAGAAAATCTTCGAGCCGGTGGCCCTCGACGAGCTCGGGTGTCCAGCCGAGTCGGGTGGCGAGTTGTCCGCGGCAGAGCACGTGGATGAAGCCGGCCTCGGTGCGTTGCACGCAGAGGATCATGCCCTGCTGCGATTCGAGGGTTTGCTGATAATAGCGGTTGAGCGAATGGAGTTGGTCGGCGGCTTCGCGGCGGAGCTGTTCGTTGGCTTCGTTGAGTTCGTCGGAGGTAACTTCGAGGGTGTGTTCGAGCAGGCGACGGTCGGCCTCGAGTTCGTCATAGGCGTTGCCAATCGCCATGAACAAACTGCGCCACGGTTCGGTGGTAGGATCGATGCCCGGCGGGAGGTGCTTGCGAAGCTGGCGGTCGAGCAGGGAGGACATGTTAGGTGACCTCGTCGAGGACGGTGAGCGTCATGGTCTGGTTGTGCAGTTCACAGCCATGGGTGAGGCCGGCCGGGCTGATCTCTCCATAGGAATAAAAGCCGGCGGCGCACACATTGGTGCCGAGGCGGGCGAGCACGGCTTCGACTTCTTCTTCGACGCGTTGACCGAGCACGAGTTTGCGTCCGACACAGCTAACGAGCAGGACGGCGCGCTGACCGTTGGTCGTTGCGAGTGCTTGGCCGGCGGCGGTGTTGGCGCCTTCGACCAAGGTGTCGCTGCCGGCTTTCATGAGGCGGCAGAAGTGGCCCACGGGCATGTCGCCGGCGAAGGTGAGCGACTGCGTTGCCTCGTCGCTCGCCAGCATGGTGCGCACGAGACCGGTGTGGGCACCGTTCAATAGTTGCAGGGGGAAAAGCAGACCGGCCGCGGGCAGTCCGGCGGCGCGTTCGCCGAGATAGCGTTTGTAGAGTTCGAGCGCGGGCTGGTTATCGAGTTCGTAAAGCACGTTGTTGGTCGCGCGGGTGATGAGGCGTTTGGGGCCGAATGCTTCCCAGCCGCCCGCCGAGCCGTAGGAGACGCGGATGGCATCGCCGTAAAAACCCACGGCGGCCACGTGGCCCGGCCCGAGTGTGTCACCCAACCCGGCGACGGTGTGCTGGAAACGTGGGCCGTCACCAGCGAGTCCGCCGGTGGCATGGACTCCGGCGGGCAAGTGAGCGCGTAGGCTCGCGGTGAGCCGGCTGCCGTTAACGAGCAAGCCGTCGCTCAACACAAACACGTGACGAAGATCGGGGGCGGAGAGTTGACTGCCGAGCAGCGCGCCGGCCGCTTCGCTATCGACGGCGGGGGTGACTTGCACGCAGGCGCCGCGCACGGAGGTCCGGTCAAAGCCGATGAGCAACGCGGTGAGAGTGCCATCGCAGACGCGGTCACCGTGGATTTCTCCAGCGGTGCTGCAACCGGCACACACGGCTTCGGGGTAGGTGGCTCGCAGTTCACTCACGGGCACGGGCAATGGCGCGGGAGCCGAAGCGGAGGAGGGCGAGGAGGAGGCGGGCTGGAGGAGTTCGGCGGCTCCGAAGTAGAGGATCAGGTCGATTTTTCCGTCGGTGAGCGTGGCGGAAAGTGGAGAGCTCCATCCTGTTTGCGGGGACCAGCTAAGTGAGTGGACATGCATGGCGGAAAGAAACGCGGGCCGATTGGGGGTGACCTTGGACGATAGCGCCTTAGCCCGGGTTAACCAGAGGATTGTCGGTGTGGGGCTGTCTTTGTGCGGAGGTTGAGCGCTTGCGCGGGTCGCCTGTTGGCCGGTGGGGGGGGGGGCGCCGCCTACACTTTGAGGAACCGGGGCGGGGCACCGTTTCTTGGCCAACGCTGCGCATGGGTTGGCTAGGCTTTGACTTGCGGTGCTCGTTGGGCGTCCGATGCGCCCATGGACACCTCCTCTTGGCTGCATCCGCGCGACGAACTGGTGGCAACGATGGACCGCATCTATCGTTACCACATGACCACCACGTCGGGGGGGAACTTGTCCATTCTCGACCCCGATGGGAGCATCTGGATCACCCCGTCGCGTGTCGACAAGGGCACGCTGCGCCCGGCCGACGTCGTGCGCGTGCGCGCTGATGGAACGCGCGAGGGCTTGCATCCGCCGTCTTCGGAATTTCCGTTTCACCGCGAGATCTACAAACGCCGGCCCGACATTAAGGCCATTGTCCACGCCCACCCGGGCGCGTTGGTGGCGTTCAGCATCGTGCGTCGGTTGCCGGAGACCCGCGTGCAAACGCATGCCCATGCGTTGTGCGGGAAAATCGCTTACGCGGCCTACGCCTGCCCGGGCAGCCAGGAGCTGGGCGACAAGATCGCTGAGGCGTTCGCGGGCGGCGCGGATTGCGTGATGCTGGAGAACCACGGCGTGGTCATCGGCGGACGCGATTTGGCGGAGGCGTTTCAGCGTTTCGAGACGCTGGAGTTCGTGGCGCACACGGTGATCAAGGCGTCTTCGCTCGGCGAATTGCGCACGTTGCCGGCGGGTGTGCTCACGGGTCAGGCAGTGCCTGATTACGCGGTGTTGGCGCCGGCGGCTCCGAGCAACCGCGAGAAGGAATTGCGGACGCAGGTGTGCGAGTTCGCGCATCGTTCGTATCGGCAGCGGTTGATGATCAGCACGGCGGGTTCAATTTCGGCGAGGATCGATGCGGAGCAGTTTGTCATCACGCCGAGACGCCGCGACCGGCTCGATTTGCAGCCGTCCGGTTTGGTGCGGGCAACGCGCGGTGCGTGCGAGGCGGGTAAGCGCGCGAGCCGCACGGCTCGGTTGCACGCGCTCATCTACGCGGCGAATCCAGAAGTCGGCGTGGTGATCAACGCGCAGCCGATGCACGCCAGTGCGTTCTGCATGGCGGACGCGGATTTCTGCACCCGCACGATTCCCGAGAGTTACCTCGTGCTCGGCGACGCGCCGAAGGTTCCCTTCGCGTGCATCGTGAACGACGCCGAATCGCTGGCCGCGCGCATGTCGCTGAAGAAATGCCCGGTGCTGCTGATCGAAAACGAAGGTGCCTTGATCGTGGGTCGCACGCTGCTCGAAGCGTTCGACCGCCTCGAAGTGCTGGAGGCGACGGCGGAGGCGCTGTTGCTCAGTCGTCCACTGGGGCCGCTCGTGCCGATGCCGGACGAGGCGCTCACGGAACTGCGTCGGGCCTTCGGGCTCGATTAAAACAATTGGACTATCAACCAGTGGGGTTTGGTAGTCCCTGTGTGAAAAAAACACCCGGCCGGGTCAGGGGTGATCCGGCCGGGTCCTTATTCACATACACAGAACACACACTACAGCTACAGAACCAACATGCTTGGCAAACCGCTGTGGTGCTCGTCTTGGTTGCCGTTGAGCGCCACACGGGAAACGGACTGCGGGTCGCTTGAGTGGTTCGCGATGGAAGCGGATTTTTTTGAGGCGGTTTGGAAGGTGCGGGGCCTGAATGTAGGAGCCTGATTGCAGGCGATGGTTCGAGGTGGGAGCGAGCTTGCTCGCGATTTCGATCCTCGCGAGCAAGCTCGCTCCCACGTTCCCGAATCGCCTGTTTGCAGCCTCCTGCATTCGGACGGTCGGCCAGCGCCGATCACGCGCAGGCGATGGCGTGGCGACCGTGGGCGTCGCGGCTGTTTTCAAAGAAGTCCGATGGCGCAGACTCGGGGCCGAACTCGGGGGCGCATTCGGCGAGGAGCTTGCGGAGGTTTTCACGAGCGCGGGCAATGCGGCTTTTCACCGTGCCAACGTTGATGCGAAGCGCCTTCGAGATGTCTTCGTAGGGAAGGTCGAGGACGTTGCGCATCGTGAGGATTTCGCGGTGCGAGGCGTCGAGTTTATCCATGCAAAGCGCGATCAAGGAAACGAACTCGTTAGTCGTGGTTTCGTGGGCGGGATCGGCGTCTTCGGCTGCGATGAGATCGGAGAACGTGGCGTCGGATTCGTCGGAGAGCGGCCGTTCGAGGGAGAGGGAATCCTGGCGGCGGCGACGGAAGAAATACCAGTAACGGTTACGCGAAAGGTTGAGGGCGATCCGGTAGAGCCAGGTCGCGAGAGAGGAATCGCCGCGGAAGTTGGCGAGTCCGCGATGGGCACGGATGAAGGCATCTTGCACGATTTCCTCGGCATCGGCGGAGTTGCGGAGAAGGTTGTGCGCGAGGCTGAAAAGCCGGTTGTGGTAGCGCTGCATGATCTCGACGAAGGCCGTTTCGTCGCCGGCATTGAAGCGGGCAACGAGGGTGGTGTCGTAAGCGGCTTCGGCGGCGGATTCGGGTTTGGCCGGCGTGATGTGACGGGGAGAATGGGCGATCGCGTGAGTCATGGTGTGGTCCGTTGGAGGTTGGAGTTGAATCGAACGAGACTCCTCTACCTTGGAACGTGCCACACGGTGTCTTTATCCTGTAAGCCGGTTTGGCTTAGGTTTTTAAAATAACGGCATGAGGCCGCTTACCGATGCCTCGCCCGTGCAGTTTGCGCGGCGATTTTGGAGGTCTCGTGCAGCTTGCACGGGTCAATAACCACGAGTTCGCCACTGGCTTGCCGACGGGGGCGGGCGTTTGAGAAGGCAAAGCCCGATGCTCGCCGACAAGCGGATGAGGGTTGAGGTTGGGCTTGGCGCTCAGCCAAGGGGACCAGCCGACGAAAGAGGTGATGTCTGGTTGCGCCGCGAAGCGCGTGGGGTTCACAGACGGAGCTTTTGACCCGCGTTCGGTCGTTCAGTTCGGCATTACGGTGACCAACGACATTGCGAGGGCCCGTTAGTGAAGCGGGCAGGCCGTCGGCCCCGGGAGGACTCAGTGTTGCTGCAAAGCGATGCGCCCCGGACGGCGGCAGGAATGCCGTTGCTCCCCCAGCTCGGAAAAAGGCTCCTCTAGCGGCTGGCGAGGAAGGCGACCCAGCCGCCGAACGATGTGATGTCGTTGGCACCCGTGAGCGCGCACGGCTCGCAGAGAAACCCTTTTACGGAACGGCCGTCCGACAGTTCAACCGTGCCGATGACCATGGGCGCTGGCACGGCGGCGACAAAGCGTCCGAAGGCCTCGGGCGAGAGCGCGTAGGTCTCAACGCTGATGGGTGCGCCCGGAGTGTTGGAGGCAGTGCGGGCGAGGCCGGGTTTGGGCGGCGTGGTGTTGGCGAGCGCGTAGAGCCGGTAAGTGGGCGCGGTGGTCGTCGCGGCAACGAAACGCGCACGCAGGGTGGTGAGCTGGTTATGAAGCGGTTGTCCGCGCAGGTGCGCACCGCAGACCGCGAGGGTGACTTCTTGAGCAGAGGATGCGGACACCGGTAGGAGCGCTGAGGGTGAACGGGGCTCCGGGGGTGCAGAGAGAGCGGAGGGCGAGGGGCTAACTAAGGATTTCGACCCGGCAGGTTTGTCACTTAATACGTTACAAACTGGTTCGGCGGGGGCTGGTTCGCCGAGGTAACGGGCGCCGAGGGTGAGGAGGGAGCGGTCGTGCCAAGCGGGGGCGATCAAGGTGATGCCGAAGCCGGGGCCGAACGTGTAACGACCGGCGGGCAACGTGAGGCCGCACAGGTCGAGGAGGTTCATGAAGTTGTTGTAGCGACCGAGATTCGAGTTGAGGCGAATCGGGTCGGCTTCGATCTCGGAGACTCTGTAGGTAGTGCCGGTGGTGGGGGCGACCAAGGCGTCCACGGAGGCGAGGATCGTGTCGGCGGCGCGACGGAGTTCCGCGAGGCGGTAAGTGGCGCGGAAGCAATCGGCGGCGGAGGGTGTTTTACCACCGAGGATGATTTTGGAGACGGTGGGATCGAGGCCGGCGAGGTTGCGGGATGGGAGGGCGTCGAGAGACGAGGTGGGAGCGGAGGCGGAGGTGATGGTGGCGGAGGAACTGGAGGCAGGGGCTGAGGCGGGAGCAGGAGCGGGAGTTAAGTGGCGTTCAATAAACTCACCGACGGCGGCGTAACGTTCGGCGGTCCACGGGCCTTCGTAGAGGAGGAGGGCGGTGTCGAGGAAGGGCGCGAAATCGACTTCGACGATCTCGGCGCCTAGCGAACGGAGACGGTCGAGCGCGGCGGAAAAGAACGCGGGCGACTCGGTGTTGCCGAACCAGTCGAGCTGGTTCGCACGGGGCACGCCGAGGCGGATCGGGCCTGAATATTTGTCACTTATTAAGTGACAAATAGGTCGGGGGCGGGAGAAGGGGTCGAGGGGGTCGAAGCCTTCGGCGGCGGTGAGGACTCGGGTGGCGGTGGCGATGTCGCGGGTGAAGATCGAGACGCAATCGAGGCTGCGGCAGGCGGGGACGACTCCGCGTGTTGAGAGGAGTCCGCGCGTGGGCTTGAGGCCGATGATCTGGTTAAAGGCAGCAGGCACGCGGCCGGAGCCTGCCGTGTCAGTGCCGAGGGCGAAATCGACGAGGCCCGCCGCGACCGCCACGGCGGACCCGCTGGAGGAACCGCCAGAGATGTAGTCGGGATTGAACACGTTGCGGGGCGCGCCATAGGGCGAACGCGTGCCGACGAGGCCGGTCGCGAATTGGTCGAGGTTGGTTTTTCCGACGGGAATCGCGCCGGCCGCGAGGAGGTTTTTGACAACGTGAGCAGACTCCGCGGGTGTGTAGGCGTAGCCGGGGCAGGCGGCGGTCGTGGGCACACCGGCGAGGTCGATGTTGTCTTTGATCGCGAAGGTCAGGCGGGCGAGGGGGAGCCCAGCCTCGTTACCTCGGCTGCTACGCGACTCGACGTCGGTGACGTGGGCGCGGAGTTCGGCTTGCGTCAAACGATGGAGCCAGACGGCGGGGTCGCGTTGCGTGTAGGCGTCGCAGCGTTTCCATATGTCTTCAACGAGAGCCGACGGGGAGGGGGTGTCAGAGGCGGACATGTGTTATGCGGAGAGAATGCGCGGAGAGAGCTAGGCGTGTGCCTGAACGCTCGGCTGGCAGACAATCAGCCTTCGATAACAACGAGGGTTTCGCCTGCGTTGACAGGGCGGCCTTCGGCGCAGCGGATTTCGCGAACTTTACCTGCGCGGCTGGCGACGACGGTGACTTCCATTTTCATGGATTCGAGGATCACGAGGGCCTGGCCTTCGGTGACGGCGTCGTCGGCGGAAACGAGGATCTTCCAGATGTTACCGGGAATGTGCGAGGGCGTCGCCACGCAGCCGTCCGGGATGGCGAGTTCGTCCACGATGGCGGCGGATTCGTCGGACGCGGAGAAGTTAAGCTGCCCGCTCTCGACCCAACGCTGGCGTTCGGCCTCGAAGGCGGCTTGTTGGTGAGCTTTGAAGGCGGTGATCTCGGTGGCGTTGTCGGCGAGGAATTTTTGGTAATCGCGCAGGCGGAAGGTGGTTTCTTCGATCTTGAGCTTCACTTTGCCCTGCGGGAATTCCTCGCGGAACTTGGTGAGCTCGGCGTTCGAGACCGGGTAGAATTTGATCTGGTCGAAGAAGCGGAGGAGCCAGGGTTTTCCGTCCACGAAGTCGGCGGTCTGCTTGTAGCGATTCCACATCTGGCAGGTGCGACCGATGAACTGATAACCTCCCGGGCCTTCCATGCCGTAGACGCAGAGGTAGGCGCCGCCGATGCCGACGGCGTTTTCGGGAGTCCACGTGCGGGCGGGGTTATATTTGGTAGTAACTAAGCGGTGACGCGGGTCGACCGGTGTGGCGACGGGCGCGCCGAGGTAGACGTCGCCAAGAGCGAGCACGAGGTAGCTCGCGTCGAAGCAGATGCGGTAAACGTCTTCGAGGTTCGGGAGGTCGTTGATGCGGCGGATGAACTCCAGGTTGCTCGGGCACCACGGGGCATCTTTACGGACGATCTGTATGTATTTCCGGATCGCGAGCAGCGTGGACTCGTCCTCCCAAGAGAGCGGGAGGTGGACGATGCGCGAGGGGACTTCCATGTCATCCACGGGCGGCAGCTCGGACTCGGCGCGGAGGAGGATTTCGAGGAGCCGCTCGGCGGGCAGGATGCGGTAGTCGAAGTGGATCTGGATCGAACGGATGCCGGGCGTGAGATCGATGAGACCTTGGATCTTGTGGCGTTCGAGCCAAGTTTGCAGCGCGTGGGCGCGCATGCGCAGCGTGATGTCGAGGTGAGCGTCGCCATATTCAACGAGCACCGCAGAATCGCCAGAACGGCGATAGACGACCTGGGGTGCGGTCGGACGCGCGGGCAAGGTGTGCAGGACCGCGGGTTCGGAGGGTTTGTCACTTAATATGTGACAAATAGGCTTGGGGGCGCGTTTGAGGGATTCGACTTCGGCGTCTTGGGCGAGGGCGAGGATGCGGGCGTGTTCGG
>CBRAFO010000115.1:0-11248 GCA_967755175.1 uncultured Opitutaceae bacterium
ACGATCTACGCGCACGCCACCATCCTCGGCGGCGACACGCGTATCGGCGCGCACTCGATCATCGGCGCCAACGTGTGGATTCTCGAACAGGTGCCCGCCAACAGCATCGCCTACTACAAGAACGAGAACCTCGTTATCCGCTCGCGCCGCAAGAAGGAGAAGGCGGTCGAGTCCCGCGAAGCCGCCGAGCTGCAAGCGTGGGATTGGTCGATCTAAGCGGCAGTTCGGAAATGTAGGAGCCTGCTTGCAGGCGATTGTTGGGCAAACGACGACCTTAAAGCCTTCGCACGCCGCTCATCGCCTGCAAGCAGGCTCCTACATTTCAAACAGCGGCAATTACACGCAGCGCTGCCGCTCGCTCACGCCCCACGCCAGGTCCTTGGCGAAAAACGGGCCGCGATAAATCATCCCGGTGTAAACCTGCACCAGCGTCGCGCCGGCATCGAGTTTCTCGGCCGCGCACTCCGTGTCAGTAATGCCACCCACCGCGATGATCGGCAGCTTCCCGGCAGTCGTGCGCGCGATATACTTCACGATCTCCGTGGACTTTTCCCGAAGCGGACGACCGCTTAAGCCGCCCGTCTCGTTGACGCCGGCGAAAAAGCCCGGACGCGCCAGCGTGGTATTGGTCGCGATGATACCCGCGAGCCCAAATTCCGCGATCACGCCCAGGGCCGCGTCGATCTGCGGCCAGGTGAGATCGGGGGCGATCTTGAGCAACACTGGCAGCAACGCGCCGCCGTGCTTCGTCGCGCGCTCACGGTTCGCAGCCATGATGGCACCCAACAACTCACGCAGCGGTTTCTCGTCCTGCAACGTGCGCAGGCCGGGCGTGTTCGGACTGGAAACATTCAAGACGAGATAGTCGGCGAAGTCCGCCAGGCGGGCGAAGCTTTGCAGGTAATCCGCCACCGCGCCGTCGAGCGGAGCGACCTTGGACTTACCGAGGTTCACACCGAGCGGGATGCGGCGTTTGCCCGGCGCCGGTTGCTTCGCGAGGCGAGCGGCCACCGCTTCGGAACCCTCGTTGTTAAAACCCATGCGGTTGATCACCGCTTCCTCCGCCGGATAGCGGAACATACGCGGCTTCGGGTTACCCGGCTGCGCGAGCGCGGTGACCGTGCCGATTTCGACATGGCCGAAGCCCAGTGCGGCGGCCGCTTCCCAAGCGCGGGCGTTTTTATCGAAGCCTGCCGCCAAGCCGACGGCGTTCGGGAACGTGAGGCCAAACGCCTGCACCGGCTTGTAACGCGATGCGGGCAATTGATTGCACGCTTCAAGCACGCGGCACACCGGCGACAGCTTGCCGAGCAACGCGAGCGCGTTCACGCCCAGCTCATGCGCGGGCTCGGAATCCATCCGAAACAACACGGGCCGCGCAACCTTCTCATAGATAAAACCCATAGATGGTCCCGACACTGGGAACCGAGTGACAAAAATCAAGTGTCCCCCGGCCTGCGCCCGCCGGCGTGGCGGCGTTTGTTTTGTGCTTGTTATTAACAAGACCCGTCGCACGCTGCGCGCCGAAATTACCCCGCTGATTCGCGCGTTCCGACGTTCCCGAAATCTTTTCAAAGAAAGTTTTTTCGCGGTTTGACTCCTTCACTGCGCGCGTTCTTTGCTCCGACCAATCCCTCTGTAAAACTGACATGGCAAAATCCTCCGCAACTCTTGATTGGTGTATCGTTCGTCTCGGTGAAGACCACAACTGGTGGGTCGATGAAGTCAGTGACTCCGTGCGCTGGGACGTCGATGGCCTGAGCATTATCGACCCGCGCCAGATGGCCCACCTCATCGAACTCGTCGAGCCGCTCCGCGACTACGGATTCGATCAGGACGTCATGGAGGCCGCCTTCATCGCGTTCCGCATCGAGAAGGAAGCCGGCGAACAACGCGTGCGCCTCAAGCGCGTCAAAGACTCGTTCTTCGAGTCCGACGAGAAGCTCTTCGCGTTGGCCGACATCCTCGACGAGGAAAACGGACCCTACGCCGACCTGCTCGACCACCTCACCCGCTGCCGCGTGAAGATGCTCAACGACATCTTCGACTTCGAGTCGAAGCTCACTGTCGATGAGGTCGAGGACGAGATCCGCGAAGACCAGAACACCAGCTTTATTGAAGGAAAGGCCATCCACACCTTCGACGAACTCAGCGCCATTCTTGATTACGTTCCCGCCGGCTGGGAAACCGAAGAGGGCGAAGAGCGCTCCGGTAAGGGCGACGAAGACATCGACGACGAAGACCTGCCCGAACTCGACGAAGAGGACGAGAAGTCCCTCGAAGGCGACGACTCCCTTAAGTGGGACGAAGACGAGGAGAAGGACGCAGACGAAGACGGTGCCGAAAAGAAGAAAGCCGGCACCGACGACGACGAGGACGAAGACTCCGACGACGACGATGACAAAGAAGACTCTGACGATGACGACGAAGATGAGGACGAAAAGCCCAAGCCCAAAAAGAAGAAGCGCTGAGCTTTCGCACTCCCGCTAAATAAAAAGGCGGCTCCCAACGGAGCCGCCTTTTTCGTGAGTAAAAACAGCTCCGGATCATTGAAATGTAGGAGCCTGCTTGCAGGCGATGAGCGGCGAGCGAAGGCGTTGATGTCGTCGCGCACCCAACATCGCCTGCAAGCAGGCTCCTACATTCAAACAGACCGAAGCGAGCGTGAGGGTATCGGCCCCATTGCGAATGATGGGATGGCGGGGATCATGAGCGCCCCCACCCCAGTCTCGGGTCGCTCACGCGCCCCGCTAACCCGAACGACTTCACCGCAATTCTGCCGCCATCTCCTTGGCGAAATACGTGAGGATCATGTCCGCGCCCGCACGTTTGATCGCGAGCAGCGACTCGTGCCGCGTGCGAGCGAGGTCCAGCCAGCCGAGTTGCGCGGCCGCTTGGATCTGCGCGTATTCGCCCGACACCTGATACGCCGCGACGGGCTTGCGCGTTGCCTCACGCACGTCGCGGATAATGTCCAAGTAAGCGCCCGCCGGCTTTACCATGAGGATGTCCGCGCCCTCCGCTTCATCGAAGGCGATTTCCGCCAGCGCCTCGCGGCGGTTGGCGGGGTTGAGTTGATAGGTGCGCTTGTCGAGGTGGTGCGTGCCCGCGGCGGAGGCGCTGCCCACGGCATCGCGGAACGGCCCGTAATAAGCCGAGGCGAACTTAGCCGAATACGCCATGATGGCGGTCTCGGTGTGCCCGCCGGCATTGAGCGCCTGGCGAATGGCTCCGATGCGTCCGTCCATCATGTCCGAGGGGGCCACAAAATCCACGCCGGTCTGCGCATGCAGCACCGCCATCTTCGTGAGAATCTCCACGGTAGCATCGTTGGCGACGTCTCGCCCATTGGCAGTGAGCACGCCGTCGTGGCCGTGCGTCGTGTAAGGATCGAGCGCGATATCCGTCATGACGACCAACTCAGGCAGTGCCTTCTTCACGGCCCGCACCGCCCGCAAGATAAGTGCATCCGAATCCAAAGCGGCGGTGCCGGCGTCGTCTTTGAACTTTTTGTCGAGTTTCGGAAAGAGCGCCACCGCCGGCACGCCCAGCTTGGCGAGCGCCCGGCACTCTTTGACCAAGTCGGCGATGTTGTAACGCAGCACGCCCGGCATGGAGGCGATCGGCTCCGGGGCGCCCTTGCCGTCCACCACAAAGAGTGGCGCGATGAAATCCGCCGGACGCAGGACGGTTTCCTCGACCAAGGAACGCACGGTGGCATTCCGGCGGAGACGACGCGGACGGTGGGTAAGATCGAGTTGGAAAGACGACATAGCTAAAGAACCTACCCAAACACTACCGCCGGACTACCGCCAATCGTTTTTCAGCCGCACAAAAAACACCTTTCCGCCACCTCGGAAAACCTGTTAGCCCTTCCCCTTCCCTCTTTCATGGCCATCAAGCTCCACGACTCGCTCACTCGCGAGACCCGCGAACTCCAGCCCGCGCAACCCGACGGTGTTTTCCGCTTCTATAATTGCGGACCGACCGTCTATGCCGCCGCGCACATCGGCAACTTTCGCACGTTCGTGGTCAACGACCTCGTCCGCCGCCTGCTCGAACTCGAATTCGGCGCCGACAAGGTGAAGCATGTTCGCAACCTCACCGACGTGGACGACAAGACCATCCGTCGCTCCCGCGAAGAAGGCCGTCCGCTCGCTGAGGTGACCAAGCAGTGGACGGATAAATTCCACGCCGACTGCGCCGCGCTTAACTGCCTTCCGCCGCACGAAGAGCCCCGCGCCGCTGACCCGAAATACATCCGCGAGCAGGTTTCTATGATCGAGGTGCTCATGGAGAAAGGGAACGCCTACCGCGCCGCCGATGGCTCCGTGTATTTCAAAGTCTCCTCCTACCCTGACTACGGCTCCCTATCCCGCGTCAAGGAACGCGAACTCCAAGTCGGCGCCACGCTGAAAGCCGCAGCCGCCGATGCCGACGAGAAGGAAGACGTAAGCGACTTTGCACTCTGGAAAGCCCACAAGCTCGAAGACGGCGACGTGAAGTGGCCCGGTCCCGACGGTGCGAGCGAAGGCCGTCCGGGCTGGCACATCGAGTGCAGTGCGATGAGCAAGGCGATCCTCGGCCCGACCATCGATCTCCACACCGGCGGCGTGGATCTGCTCTTCCCTCACCACGAAAACGAGATCGCCCAGAGCCAGTGCTGCAACGGCACGACGTTCTCGCGCCACTGGTATCACAGCGAGCACCTGCTCGTTGACGGCAAGAAGATGAGTAAGTCGCTCGGCAACCTCTACACACTCGACGACTTGAAAGCCAAGGGCTTCAGCCCAATGGCACTGCGATTTGCCTTACTTGCCGGCAACCCCCGTAAGCAGCTCAATTTCACTCTCGATTCACTGCATGCGGCAGAGAGTGCGGTCTCCACTTTGCGCGGCTATTACAAAACGATAAAACAAGTTCTTGTATCGCCTAACGCGCTCGATGCGGTCGACCACCGATTCGAAGATGTTTTTAACTCGTTACGAAACGACCTTAATACCTCGGCTGCATTTGGTCATCTCTTCGGATTTCTCAACGCAACTCCACGCAATCGTCACGTTACTCCAGCACACGTTCAGGCTTTTGAGAAAGTGCTCTTCGCCCTCGGCCTCAACCTCACCGAACCCGTCGCTCCTAAGGCCGACATCCCCGCCGACATCGCCGCCCTCGCCGAAAAGCGCTGGGCCGCGAAACAAGCGAAAGACTTCGCCGCCGCCGACGCATTACGCAAGGAACTGACCGCCGCCGGCTGGTCGATGCTCGACCGCAAAGACGGCTACTCGCTCGAACCCATTAAGAAGGGCTGACCGTCGGACTCCGACTACTCACTACCCGCTACTCGCTACCCACTACTTTTCAAAGACCATGTCCATGTCCATGTCCCCCCTCGAAGAACTCCGCCACTCCGCCTCGCACATCCTCGCGACGGCCATCCTGCGCATCTACCCCGATGCCAAGCTCGACATCGGACCGCCCACCGACACCGGTTTCTACTACGACATCGACCTCGACAAGAAGCTCACCCTCGAAGACCTCCCCGCCATCGAGGCCGAGATGAAGAAGGTCGCCGATGAAAACCAGCGCTTCGACCGCAAGGAAGTCTCCCGCGAAGAAGCCATTGAAATCATCAAGTCCCGCGGACAAGAGCGCTACAAACTCGGCCGTCTCGCCGACATCCCTGCCGACGAGAAAATCTCTTTCTACCAGAACGGCGAGTTCATGGACCTCTGCGCCGGCACGCACGTGCGCTACTCGTCCAAACTGAAGGCCTTCAAGCTCCTCTCCATCGCGGGTGCCTATCACCGCGGCGACGAGAAGAACAAGCAGCTCCAACGCATCTACGGCACCGCCTTCCCCACCAAGGAAGAACTCGCCCAATATCTTGAGCGCATGGAGCAGGCCAAGGCCCGCGACCACCGCAAACTCGGCCGTGACCTGAAGCTTTTTCACATCGACGAAGATGTTGGCCAAGGTCTCATCCTCTGGACGCCCAACGGCGCAATCCTGCGTCAGGAGCTGCAAAACTTCATCTCCGACGAACTCCGCAAGCAGGGTTATTCGCAGGTCTTCACGCCGCACATCGGTAAGCTCGGCCTCTACAAAACCTCGGGCCACTTCCCCTACTACAAAGAGTCGCAATTCCCCGCGATTCCCGAGCCCGACCAGCTCGCACAAATCGCCTCCGAAGGCTGCGGCTGCGCCGAGATGACCGCCCGCCTCGAAGCGGTGTCCGCCACCTTTGCCGCCACGCTCAACGAACGCGCCGGCAAGGAAATCGTCACGCCCGACCGCGTGATGGACCCGACCAAGCTCCTCGACGGCTTCATGCTGAAGCCGATGAACTGCCCGCACCACATCAAGATCTTCGCCTCGCAACCGCACTCCTACCGCGACCTGCCCGTGCGCCTCGCCGAGTTCGGCACCGTTTATCGTTGGGAACAGTCCGGCGAACTCAACGGCATGACCCGCGTGCGTGGCTTCACCCAAGACGACGCCCACCTCTTCTGCACGCAGGAGCAGGTTGCTGCCGAAGTCCAAGGCTGTCTCTCGCTCGTGAAGACCGTGCTGACCACGCTCGGCATGTCGGACTACCGCGTGCGCGTCGGCCTGCGCGATCCGGATGGCAAGAAGTTCGCCGGCAACCCCGAGCAATGGGACCTTGCCGAAGCCGCCTGCCGCAACGCCGCCTCCACGCTCGGAGTTCCCTTCACTGAAGAGCCCGGCGAGGCCGCGTTCTACGGACCGAAGATCGACTTCGTCATCAAAGACGTGATCGGTCGCGAGTGGCAGCTCGGCACAGTTCAAGTGGACTACGTTCTCCCCGTGCGTTTCGACCTGCACTACATCGGTGCGGATAACGAAAAACACCGCCCCGTGATGATCCACCGCGCGCCCTTCGGCTCGATGGAACGTTTCTGCGGCGTGTTGATCGAACACTTCGCCGGCGACTTCCCGGTGTGGCTCGCCCCCGAGCAGGTGCGCCTCGCACCGATTAACGACAAGATCGGCGACTACGGTCCCGAGTTGCTCAAACAACTCCGTGACGCGGGCGTTCGTGCCACTCTCGATGACCGCAACGAAAAGCTCGGCGCCAAGCTGCGCCGCGCCGAACTTGAGAAGGTTCCTTACATGCTGGTCCTCGGCGCGAAGGAAGCCGAAACGAAGAGCGTCTCCGTGCGTTCGCGCGCCAAGGGCGACGAAGGCACCCTGCCCTTCGCCGACTACCTCGCTCGCTTGGTGGACGAGATCAAGACCCGCGCCCTGCCGGTGAAGGTCGAGAAAAAGGCCTGATCCGAAATGTAGGAATGTAGGAGCCTGCTTGCAGGCGATGGTTTGATGTGGGAGCGAGCTCGCTCGCGATGTTCGATCCTCGCGAGCAAGCTCGCTCCCACGCTCTGAGAATCGCCTGCAAGCAGGCTCCTACATTTCAATCCTGCTGCCATGTCCGACTGGAAACCCGAACTCGACGCCATCGTCGGTGCCCGTCACGGCGGGCGCACCGAGCATCTGCTGGATTTACTGCGGAAGCTCGACGCACGCCATCCGAACGTCGCGGAGATTAATTACCAACTCGGCTGGACGCTGGAGACATCCGGCAAGCCTGCGGACGCCCTGCCCTTTTACGAAAAAGCCGTCGCGCTCGGGCTTTCACCCAACGAGCACGCGAACGCGCTGATCGGCCTTGCGTCCACCCTGCGGACATTGGGGAAAGCTGAACGTGCGGCCGAGGTGCTGCGCTCAGGCCAGCTGCAGTTTCCCGACAACCGCGAGTTCGATGTGTTTCTCGCACTGGCGTTGCACGACCTCGGTCAACACGCCGAGGCGCTGCGCTTGGCGCTCACGACGCTCGCCGATACGGCGGATGACCCGGGCGTCACCGCTTACCAACGGGCCATCCGCCACGCGGCCAACCAGCTCTGATGCCGAAGCCCGTTACGGGCCGGCAGAACACAAAAAAACCGGCCCCGTCTCGCGACAAGGGCCGGCTTGTTAAGAAACCTGTTTAGAACGTTCAGATTGCGGCGTCACCACGCTCGTCAGTGCGGATGCGGACCGCTTCTTCGAGGGCGAGCACGAACACTTTGCCGTCACCGATCTTACCGGTCTTGGCGGCCTTGACGATGGCGTCCACCGTCTTGGACACGAGCTCGTCGGTCACGACGATCTCGATCTTCACCTTGGGCAGGAAGTCCACCGTGTATTCAGAACCGCGGTAGATTTCGGTGTGACCTTTCTGACGACCGAAGCCTTTGACCTCGGTGACTGTCATACCTTCGATACCGATCGAAGAGAGGGCTTCCTTAACTTCCTCAAGCTTGAACGGCTTGATGATGGCGATGATGAGTTTCATGGGGTTGGATTTAAATAGGTGAGGTATGTGGATTAGTCCACGTAACCCTCTTCTCCGTGTTCATTGATATCGAGACCCTGACGCTCGACCTCGACGGTCGGACGCAGACCGATGATGGCCTTGATGATGAAGGCGATCACGATCGTGGCGATGATCGAAAGCGCCAGCGTCACGGCGATTGCCTTGAGCTGCTCAATCCAGAGGCCGCCGTGGGCAACTAGGGAAGCGAGACCGTTTTTCTTCGCGTAGGCGTTGGCCTCAGTGAGGTTGCCGTTGATCGAAGAGGTGGCGAGGACTCCGGTAATCAGTGCACCGATGGTGCCGCCCACGGCGTGAACGCCGAAGGTGTCGAGCGCATCGTCATAACCCAGCAGCGCCTTAATCTTGGTGACGGCGAAGTAAGGAACGACCGCGGCAATCACACCAATGATCACGGCACCGGTGGAGTCCACGAAGCCCGCGGCCGGAGTGATGACGACGAGGCCAGCGACGACACCCGAGCAGAAGCCAAGGATCGAAGCGTGACCGCGAAGGACGAACTCCATCAGACCCCAAACAAAGCCGGCCACAGCGGCGGCGAGCATCGTGGTCATGAACGCGTTGGCGGCGATACCGTCAGCGGCGAGGGCGGAACCGGCATTGAAGCCGAACCAGCCGACATAAAGCATACCCGTGCCGACCATACACAGCACCATGGAGTGCGGGGTCATCTTTTCCTTACCGAAACCGAGACGGGGCCCAAGGATGATGCACAGCACCAGAGCAGACCAACCGGAGCTCATGTGAACAACCGTGCCGCCGGCGAAATCGATGGCGCGGATCACGGCGTCGCCGTTCCAAACACCGTTCATCCAGCCCGAAACACCCCAGACCATGTGCGCGAGGGGGAAGTAAACCACGACCATCCAGACCGTGACGAAGAGCATGATGGACGAGAACTTCATGCGCTCGGCGATGGCGCCGACGATCAGCGCGGGGGTGATGATCGCGAACATCATCTGATACATTGAAAATACGTTCTGGCTGATCCAGTAGGCGTAATCCGTGTTGGGCGCAGAGGTGACGCCCCGCAGGAAGAAGAACTCGGTGCCGCCAATGAAGGGGCTGTTGAAGTTCTTACCGAAGACCAACGAATAGCCGAACGCCCACCAGAGGATGCTGACGAGACCAGTGATGGCCAAACACTGCGCCAAGACGGACAGAACGTTCTTCTTACGGACGAGACCGCCGTAGAAAAGCGCGAGGCCGGGCAGCGTCATGAAAAGCACCAAGGCGGCGCAAACCATCATGAACGCATTATGACCGGGACCAGCGACTCCAGGTAGAGCCGCACCAGGATCGGTATTGTTCACATAGGCGGTAAACGCAGCATCAGCCGCAGGCGCTGCGGCTGGAGTCGCTGCGGCGACGGCAGGCGCCGGGGCGGCGTCCTGCGCATGGACGGGGAACGATGCGCCGGCTAGAGCCAGCGAACAGAGGATGGTTTTAAGAAATGTCTTCATGGACAAATCCCGAGCAGCAACCCATGGGCCAGTATGCCAGTTGTGATGAATTTTTTTCACTTAAATCATATAACATTAGTATAATGCTACTTAAAAATAAGCGCGCTTCATTACTCGTTGTAAAATATCGACCACTTCACGGGCCGATAAGCCACATTTTGAGCAATTGCCTCAAATCGTGCTCGTTTTTACCCGAAAAAAAGCCGGCCCCGCCTCGCGACAGTGCCGGCTGATTGAGAAAACCTGTTTTGAAAACGTTTAGACAGCGACGTCGCCACGCTCGTCGGTGCGGATGCGGACCGCTTCTTCGAGGGCGAGCACGAACACTTTGCCGTCACCGATCTTACCGGTCTTGGCGGCCTTGACGATGGCGTCCACCGTCTTGGACACGAGCTCGTCGGTCACGACGATCTCGATCTTCACCTTGGGCAGGAAGTCCACCGTGTATTCAGAACCGCGGTAGATTTCGGTGTGACCTTTCTGACGACCGAAGCCTTTGACCTCGGTGACTGTCATACCTTCGATACCGATCGAAGAGAGGGCTTCCTTAACTTCCTCAAGCTTGAACGGCTTGATGATGGCGATGATGAGTTTCATACGGGATAAGATTTTGAGATTTCGACCACTAGGTAGCCGTATCCACAAAGCCAGCGCAAGCTTGTGTTCCTGCGCTGGCTTGCGGAATCCTGCGCATTATTTGTGCACCGAAGTGAAGTGGCGCGCTAAAAATTTAACGCAAAAAAGCCGGCCTCTAAATAAAGAGGCCGGCCAGACAGAACACCAAGCCTGAGATGAATCAGACTGCAGCGTCGCCGCGCTCGTCGGTGCGGATGCGGACCGCTTCCTCGAGGGCGAGCACGAACACCTTGCCGTCGCCAATCTTACCGGTCTTGGCGGACTTGACGATCGCATCGACCGTCTTGGCCACGAGTTCGTCGGTCACAACGATCTCGATCTTCACCTTGGGCAGGAAATCCACTGTGTATTCAGAACCACGATAGATTTCGGTGTGACCCTTCTGACGTCCGAAGCCTTTGACCTCGGTGACCGTCATGCCTTCGATGCCGATGGAAGAAAGTGACTCTTTAACTTCCTCTAGCTTAAAGGGCTTGATGATAGCAATAATGAGTTTCATGTAGAATTATTGGAGATTATATTGAATCGCGTGCGGTATTTTTGACGCACTTCTTGATGCATAGACCCAATTACATATAGGCGAGGGCAACTCCATTCGTAAACACCCGCCAGTCTGCCAGCGGATGTTTACGAGATAGTGTTACTGAGTGCTTTATCTAATCAGGTCGATCCACCCATTAAACGGTGGGAGGGGACGAGCGGTCCGTGAGTTGATAGTCGGGATACGCCTCGGCGCCCATTTCGGGCATGTCGAGAC
>CBRAFO010000116.1:0-11144 GCA_967755175.1 uncultured Opitutaceae bacterium
GCGTTCTCGCTCGTGCCGCGCATCGGCACCGAGTTCCTGCCCACGCTGGATGAGGGCTCCATCGCGGTGCAGACCTTCCGCATCCCGAGCATTTCGCTCACCCAGTCACTCGCATTGCAGACCGAGGCGGAAAAGCTCCTAAAGCAGTTCCCCGAGGTGATCGACGTGGTCTCCAAGACCGGCCGGGCGGACATCGCGTCCGACCCGATGGGCGTGGAGTTGAGCGATGTGATCGTGACGCTTAAACCCCGTGAGGAGTGGACCTCGGCGAAGACCAAGGAAGAACTCGTCGAGAAAATGCGCTTGTCGCTGGCTGACCTGCCCGGCGTGGCATCCAGCTTCTCGCAACCCATCGCCCTGCGCGTTGATGAGCTGGTCAGCGGCGTGAAGTCTGCCATCGGCATCAAAATCTTCGGTGACGATCTCGACGTGCTGAAGCTGAAGGCCGAAGCCGTTGCCCGCGTGCTCGGCAAGATTGACGGTGCCATCGACATCAACGTCGAAAAGGTCAGCGGCCTCGCCTATTTGGAAATCCAAATCGACCGCGATAAAATCGCGCGCTACGGCATCAACGTTGCCGATGTCCAGTCCGTGATCGAAACCGCCATTGGCGGCAAGGAAGCGAGCAAGGTTTACGAGGGACTAAAGGTCTTCGGCTTGGCCGTGCGCTTCCCGGAATCGGCCCGTGACGACGTGGAGCCGATTCGCGAGATCCTGATCCCTTCGCCCGGCGGGGCGCTTATCCCTCTCGGCCAGCTCGCCAAGGTCGAAGTCACCGAAGGCCCCGCGCAGATAAGCCGTGAGATGGGTCAGCGCCGTATCGTCATCGAGTGCAACGTCGCCGGCCGCGACCTCGGAGGCTTCGTTGCCGAGGCGCAGCAAAAAATCGACGCCAAGGTGAAATTGCCGACCGGCTATTTTATCGCCTGGGGCGGTCAGTTCGAAAATCAGCAGCGGGCGATGAAACGCTTCGCCATCGTGGTGCCCATCACGCTGGCGGCGATTTTTCTGATGCTCTTCAGCTCGTTCAACTCGGTCAAACAGGCGACGCTCATCATCCTCAACGTGCCGTTCGCGTTGATCGGCGGAATTATCGCCCTTGTCGTGGGCGAGTTTAACCTGAGCGTCAGCGCGAGCGTGGGCTTCATCGCCTTGTTCGGTGTCGCGGTGCTCAACGGCGTCGTGATGGTCAGCTACTTCAACGAACTGCGGCGCGAGGGCATGAAAGTCGGGCTCGCCGTGATCGAGGGCGCGGTTCTACGTCTCCGTCCGGTGCTCATCACCGCCAGTGTCGCCGCGCTAGGCCTCATCCCGATGCTTTTCGCCACCGGCCCTGGCAGCGAAATCCAAAAGCCGCTCGCGGCGGTGGTGATCGGCGGTCTCATCAGCTCTACGCTGCTGACGCTCTACGTGCTGCCAACGTTCTACAAAGTGTTCGAGCGCGACGAACGGCCCGCACCCGAAGTGCACCTGCCCGAACCTCCTTCGACCAAGGAGCTGACTGCTGAATAAAGTCGCGCCGTCGTGAATCGCGACCTTCGTCCGGCCATTTTTGTAATCGATGGCCGGACGAAGGGCCTCAATTTTTCTCCAGCCGATGAACCGCTCAGTCCACGTAGCGCTCCAACACGACCAGCAGTTCGCGCAATTTTCGACGGGCATCGGCGGGGGACGAGGCATGTTCGATGCAGTGTTCCATGTGCGAATGAATGAGCTTTTCCGAGAGCGCCTTGATCGCGCGCCGGGCCGACACCAATTGCATGAGCACCTCTGGGCAATCGTAGTCGGTGGTCAGCATGCGTTCGACGGCGTTGAGCTGGCCCGTGATCTTCCGCAATCGAGTGGTCAGGGCTTGGGTTTCCTCCGGGGGATGGGATTCGCGGGCACTGGACATGGTTCACATCCAATCTGCCGGCATCTCTTTGCGCGAGTCGATAATCGGCCTTGTCCAGTATGGGGGGAGGGGGCATAGGTCTTATATGGATTCCACGGTTCTTACCACCATCGCCGTCACCGGTTTCTCCATCGCATTCCTGCACGCGGCGATTCCGACCCACTGGCTGCCCTTCGTGCTGACCGGGCGGGCCCAAAAGTGGAGCCGGGGGAAGACCCTGTTGGTGACCAGCATATGCGGTTCGGGCCATGTGCTGTTCACCGCCGTGCTCGGTTTCGTCGTGGCATGGTTGGGCTTCGCCCTCAACGAGCGGGTCGGCACCTGGTTTCCCCGTATCGCGGGCGGAGCGCTGATAGCGTTCGGCCTGTTCTACGTTTACCGCCAGTTCTCCGGGCACGGTCACGGACACAGCCATATGTTCGGTGGGCATCACCATCACGCGCATAACGAGGGCGATGGGCACGAGCACGGCCCGCACGGCGGTCCGGTTGTGGACACGGGACACGGCGGCATCGAGCTGAGCGTGTTCGAGACCGGGGTGCCGCCTCGTTTCCGGTTGTATTTCACCGATGCAAAGGGCCGGGAGTCCGCACCTCCGTCACCCGTAAGTATCGGCCTGAACACGCTGCGACCCGACGCGACCCGGCAGGTTTTCACGTTCAAGCCGGGCTCCGGTTATCTGGAATCCAACGAGGACATTCCCGAGCCGCATGAGTTCATCGTCTTCGTGGAGCTGAAACACGGGAGCCATTCCCACCAACACAAGGTCGAGTTCAGCGAAGACCATCATCATGGCGACCACGGACACGACCACTCCGCTGAGGTGGAGGTAAAGCCACCCGCACCTGCAAAGTCGGATTGGGCGGCAATCACCAGCCTGTTCGTGTTGCTCACGTTCTCGCCCTGCGAGGGCTTTGTCCCGGTCTATGTCTCGGGCGTCCGCTATGGCTGGAGCGGCTTCGCACTGCTGACCGCGATCCTGTCGATTGGAACCGTGCTCGGAATGCTGGTGTTCACCTGGCTTACCCTCATCGGCCTTGATAAATTAAAGATGAAATGGGCCGAGCGTTACGAAAGCGGGGTGCTTGGCGGGCTGCTCTGCGTGCTCGGGCTGCTAGTCATCTTCTTCGAGAACTAATTAACCACCATGTCCACCCACGATCATTCTCACGATACGTCCGATCAATCCGAAGACGCGTGTCACGCCTGCAACCATGATCACGACGAACACGAAGAGCACGGTCACGATCACTGTGGCTGCAACCACGGTAACAACGACCCTCGGCTGATCACGTGGAGCCTGGTTGCCTCGGGAGTGCTGGTGGGTGCCGGCATGCTGCTGGACTGGTTAAAAATCGGTCCGCCGGCGTTGTCGCTCGGGGTCTTCGTGGTCGCGATCCTTGTCGGGGGCTGGATGCTTCTGCCCGGTGCGTGGGCTGCCGTGCGGCAACTGCGCCCCAATATCAGCTCCCTCATGGTGATTGCTGTAATCGGTGCGTCCGCCATCGGCCAATGGGCCGAGGCCGCCACAGTGGTGTTTCTCTTTGGCGTTGCTGAATGGCTTGAGGGCTGGGCCGACCGACGCGCTCAACGGGCGGTCGAGGTGCTGCTGGAAATCGCACCCAAAACCGCGACCGTAAAACGGGACGGCCGGTTTGCCGACGTGCCGGTGGAGGACGTTCGCGTGGGCGAAACCATTGCGGCAAAATCCGGCATGAGCATCCCTCTCGACGGCGAGGTGCTGTTGGGAGAGTCGGCGGTGAATCAGGCGCCGATCACGGGCGAATCCGTTCCGGTGGAAAAAAAGCAGGGCGACACGGTCTTCGCCGGCACCATCAATGGCGAGGGTTCGCTGGAAATCCGCGTCACCAAAGTGGCGGGAGACACGACGCTGGCCCGTATCATCCGATTGGTGAAGGAAGCACAGGAGCAAAAGGCCCCGACCCAGCGTTTCGTGGATGTGTTTGCCCGCTATTACACGCCTGCGGTTACGGTGATGGCGCTGCTGATTTTCCTGGCTCCGCCGTTGTTTATGGGCGGCGACTGGAGCGTATGGCTCTACCGCGCTTGCGTGCTTCTGATCATCGCCTGTCCGTGCGCGTTGGTCATTTCCACGCCGGTCAGCATCGTGGCCGGCCTCACTGCGCTCGCCCGGCGTGGCGTGCTTGTGAAAGGTGGCGCGCACCTCGAAGCAATCGGACGCCTCAAGGCGCTGGCCGTGGATAAAACCGGCACCATTACGGAAGGGAAACCGAGGGTGCTCGGACTCGAGCGGATTAACGCGCAGACCGACGAGGACGTGCTGCGAATCGCCGCTGCGCTTGACGATCACTCGGCGCATCCGCTCGCCAAGGCGGTGGTCATCTATGCGAAGGAGCGTAATGTCACGTTCGGTCGCGCCGACAATTATCAGGCTCGCAGCGGACGCGGAGCCGAGGGAGTCGTGGATGGCCACGCCTACTTTGTCGGTAATCACCGGTTCACGCATGAGCTGGGGGTATGCTCGGAGGACATTGAGCGACGTCTCGCGGCCATCGAGGGAAAGGGCCAGTCTGTCGTCGTTGTCGGACACCGCCCGCACGATGGCTGCAAAGGCGAGGTGCTAGGAATCATCGCCATTGGCGACACCCTGCGCCCCGACGCCAAGGCGGCGATTGCAGCTCTGCACTCGGTGGGCATTGCCCAGATCGTCATGCTGAGCGGAGATAATCAGCGCGCGGCCGATTTCATCGCCCGCCAAGTCGGCATCGACGAGGCACGCGGTGATTTGCTCCCCGAAAACAAGGTTTCCGCGGTGAAGGCGTTGCGAGAAAAACACGGCGTGGTCGCCATGGTGGGAGACGGCGTGAACGATGCGCCCGCGATGGCGACGGCGACTGTCGGCATTGCGATGGGAGCGGCCGGCACCGATGCCGCCATCGAAACGGCGGACATCGCGCTCATGCAGGATGACTTGGGCAAAATCGCGGAGACCGTGCGCCTCGGGCGACGGACGATGGGGATTATCCGATTTAACATCACCTTCGCGCTGGGACTGAAGGCGCTCTTTCTCATCCTCACCCTGCTGGGCCACGCAAGCCTGTGGATGGCGATCATGGCGGATACCGGTGCGACCCTGCTGGTTGTCGCCAATGCACTCCGCCTCCTCCGTGTCACGACCTCTTCCTCAAGATAAAGCCATCGAATGAGATATCCAAAATCGCGAGGCGGCGTCCCTCGCATACTCCCGGAGCGCTTGACAGCGTGCGCATCCAGAATTGAGACTCGTTCTCATGGAACGGGCTTATTCACTCATCGCTCTGCTGCTGGTGACCCTTTGGTTACCCGCGACTGAGTGGTGTGCGCTCCAAGCTGCGGGACTGGTGCCATCTCCAACCCTCAAAGATGGCTCCGACTGCACTTGCCCGCCCGGTGACGCTTGCGGGAAAGATGGTTGCCAGAATCTTGAGCGGAATCTCGCCGAGCCCACCGCGCCCATCGATTTGGTGATCTGTGCGCCACAAGAGGCTTTCTGGGCGTTTGAGATGTGGTTGCTGCCAACTGCGCGACAAATCTCGCTGGTTGAATCGACGGGGAGCCTCTCTCTCGACCACAGCGATGCGTGCTTTGAGCTGGTGCGAACGTGGCAATTCGTTCGCCGTGCGGCATTGGAACCGCGCATGCCGTCACTGGCCTGATTAACGATCCCAAGAGGATCGGACTGTCCGCCGTTGGCGTTCACCGCTGTGCGTCCCCCCGGCGTTTCCCTGCATTGAGCCAAACCGTCTGCGATCATCATGTCTTCTCTCGTCAAACTTTCCGATCTGGGGAACGGCGCCAAAGCCGTCGTCCAGAAATTCTCAAAAACAGGCGCGGCCTCGCTTCGGCTGCGTGAAATGGGCCTGCTCGCGGGCACCGAAATCACCTTGGTGCGCACAGCGCCACTCGGCGATCCGCTCGAAATCCTCGTTCGCGGTTATCACCTCACGCTGCGCAAGAGCGAAGGAGAACAGATCCTCGTCGAACCGATAGCGTAAAGCCGCACACATGACACCTCTCACCAATTCGCCCGGCGTGACTGCCGCAAAGACTTCCAACCGCCACCCGACCTACGGGGTCGTCGGCAATCCAAACTGCGGGAAGAGCACGTTATTTAACGCGCTCACCGGCATGAAACAAAAGGTCGGCAACTACCCCGGTGTGACCGTGGAGAAAAAGGTCGGAGTCGCCTACTCGCAACACGGACAACCGATGACCGTAATCGACCTTCCGGGCACGTATTCGCTCGCCGCGCGTTCACCAGACGAAGCAGTGACGCGCGACGTGCTGCTCGGTCGCCGTGACGACACGCCCCAGCCTGACCGTATCCTCTGCGTGGTTGATGCGACCAATCTGGAGCGAAACCTCTATCTGGTTCACCAAATCCTGGATCTTGGGCGTCCCGTGATTCTCGTCCTCAACATGATGGACCTGGCGACCGTTGCCGGCCTCGATATCCGCGTGGCCCGGCTCGAACACGAGCTTGGGATTCCGGTCATCCCCTGCGAAGCAGTGAATGGCAAAGGCCTCATCGAGCTAAAACTCGCGATGAGCCGCACGGAGCTGTCGCTCTCCCGCCACGCGTGGGACATCCCGGCCGCCATCGCCTCGGCGGTGGCGGAATTGCAGGCATCGTTGATCGACGCGGACGACAGGGCACCGCTCATCGCTCGTGCCGAAGCGCTCCTTTTACTTACGGATCACGACACGGTGCGGGTCGCCGGATCAACTTCACTGAGTCCGGCCACGCAACAGATCCTCACGGGCTGGCAAAAACGCTGGGATGGCGACGGCACCGATTGGGCGGGCACGCTGGTTAATTCGCGTTATGACGCGATCTCCAGACTGACTGCCGAGGTCGTGTTGCAGGCCCGGACGAAGGGCGCCACCCCGAGTGACCGAATCGACGCCTATGTCACTCATCCGGTCTGGGGTTGGCTGATCCTCATCACGGTAATGGGAACGCTCTTCCTGAGCATTTTCACTTTTGCCCAGTTTCCAATGGACTTGCTCGACGGCTGGGTGTCGGCGCTAGCCGACTGGGTTAAAAACACGATGCCAGCCGGTGAACTAAGAGACCTAATCACAGACGGTGCCATCGCTGGCTCTGGGCGCGTGCTCGTGTTCGTGCCGCAGATTCTTGTGCTCTATTTCTTCATCGGGCTTCTGGAAGACTCCGGCTACATGGCGCGCGCGGCATTCATCATGGATCGGCTCATGAGCCGCGTCGGACTTAACGGAAAATCGTTCATCCCGCTTCTCAGTTCCTACGCCTGCGCGATCCCCGGCGTCATGGCCACGCGGACGATTGAGAATAAAAAGGACCGCATCATCACCATCATGATCGCGCCTCTGATGAGCTGCTCCGCGCGCTTGCCGGTGTATCTCCTACTCATCGCCGCGCTTTTCCCCACCGAGAACGTTCCCGTGCTCGCCAAGGTCGGGATTATGCTGGGCATGTATGCGCTTGGGACGCTCACCGCCTTTGGGTTTGCCTGGCTGTTCAAGCGGACACTCCTCAAAGGCGAGGTGCCTTTGATGATTATGGAATTACCGCCCTACCGGCGGCCATCGCTTAAGGCGCTCGGACTTCGGATGCTCGAACGCGGTTGGATTTTTGTGAAAAAGGCCGGCACCGTGATTCTTGGCGTTTCCATCATCCTCTGGTTTCTCGCGGCCTATCCCAAGATGCCGGAAGGCACGCCTCCGGTGGAGCAGCGTGCACATAGTTACGCCGGGATGGTTGGTCATGCGTTGGAACCCGTGATTGCACCGCTCGGCTTCGATTGGAGGGTCGGCGTCGGGTTGCTCAGTTCGTTCGTCGCTCGCGAAGTGTTCGTCAGTGCGACCGGTGTGATCTTCGGAGTAGAGACCGACCCCAAAGGCGATACGCTGCCGCTGAAGGCCGCACTTCAAAAGGCACAGTGGCCGGACGGACGGTTGTTGTTTACCCCGCTCGTCTGCATTAACCTGATGATCTATTACGTGCTGGCGATGCAGTGTCTCAGCACCACCGCGATTGTGAAGCGCGAGACGAACTCGTGGGGCTGGACGCTGTTTCAGCAATTCTACCTCACCGCAACGGCGTGGCTCGTTTGTTTCGCGGTTTATCAAGTCGGCCGCGCCTTGGGTTTAGGTTAAAGAAATTTATCAACGTCAGCCTAACGTCATTCCTAAGCTGGGCGAAGGCTATTGAGATGTGTGGGCACCTTCGTGTGCTCGAACCTCGATACGGACGGTGCCTGCCGGAATCGCGTTTAGGCTCACTCGATATGTCGCGTAGTTGGGCCAGCTATTCCGGTCGGGGATCTGGCGCGGCTCAAAGTGCTCCGTCGTGCGGAGAAGAAGCACCTGTCCGGCCGCATCATAGCAGGTGAGATCGAGATGAGTCTGCGTCGTATCCTTGGTATTTGTCCGCTTAACCACAGACCCGGTGAGAATCGCCACCCCGTCTTTCCTATCGAGCGAGATGTGTTCCATGATCACCACCGGGGAGTCGAAAGTCTCCAATTCAATGTGGGCCTGCGAAGGCTGAAAGGGTGACGTGCAACCGGCAAGAAATGCACCAATTACACCTAGGGGTATGAAGAAGACTTTCATGGAGTGAGCTTAGACTTCGAATCATGCATCTCATTGTCGAGATGTCATGCGATAAGGCGGGGTCATAGGGCTCCACAGTTTCCAAATGAAAGCCCCGGCCTATGACAGGCCGGGGCTTGAGCCGACGGAGTATTCAATATCCGCACATGGCTTTGCACGCTTCCGACGATACACTGTCGCATTTGACCGTGGTGGTGCGCTTGCCCTGCTTAACGATCATGCTTTCGCATTTTGTGTTGGCCGGGGCAACCACTGCCGGTTTTTCAGCGGCGCGGTCACGGTCAGCGCGGCGCGCGTTCCAATACTGGAGACCAGGGCCGGCGAAAGAAGCGGAAATAGAAGCGACCGCAACGAGGGAAATGATGGCGAGACGGAGGGTTTTCATGGTAACAATTTATCGGGTTTTCGGCGTCGAATCGGACGATCATCGTCTCAATTGCACCGTGCATATAATACTCCGCCCGGCGCCAATACCCCTCGCAAAATTTCTGGTTCACCCGAGCCAGAGCCCGATACGAGAGCGGAACCAAAGCGGTAGAAACCCGCTTTTATAACGCCCTCAAATTACAACGCACCACGTGCAAGCCCTGCTCGCTCGGGCAGGACCGAACGAGGCCACGACTGACCGCCGACATTCGCAAGCCACTGCGTCAACCTCGTCGCGCGCTCCTCGCTTGATGCAGCCGCTTGCCCTTAGCGGACACCATACGGCACACGCGCGAAGACTCGGGCGCGTTCCTCGTCTCGCTTCTCCGTCCGCCTGCGCGGGCCTCCTTCGTCGGCACCGCTTCGGCTACCGGCTCGCTCGCCTCTGCCCGTCCCGAGACTTCGCGTGGGCCAATAAGATTATCTCATCTTGAGCAGACCACGGGACCGCCATCGGGGACAAGGGGCAGCCCTCTTTTCCCCAGCCTACCACACCCGGCAAGGTAGTGCGCTGCGCGCCTCCACCACGGCCGACCGCGCATCGGCGCGGACGGCCTTTGCCTGGGCGTGCTGACGGGCCGGGAGATCGGGCAGGCGGGAGATAACCGGCACGGTGCCGGAACCCGACCACGCGCGACCTCGCGAACCATCATGAACACCAAAGTTCAACGCGACATCTCCATCAAAAAACTCCACGAGGTCATCACTCCGGGAGCGACGATCTACGTCCTCTTGCGACGCAAGAACAAGCTCGGCACCTGCCGGTGGCTTGAGTTCTACCACAGCCACGACGGCCAGCTCAAATGCATCACTTGGGATGTGGCCCTCGCCATCCAAGGCGAATATTGCCGCGAGCACGACGCGGTAAAATTCACCGGTGCGGGTTTGGATGTCGGCTACGCCAGCGTTCGCGACTTGAGCGATGCGCTCTTCGGCACCAGTCGGCCATTGACGCACAAGTGGCTTTGACCGCGAAGCGCGCCGGCGCGACCGGCGCGCTTCTTCTTAGCAATCCTATCGCCGAGATTTTTTGCCCAACGACTTCGCGACGCACCACGCGCAACTCGTGATCGGGTTATGATACTTTGCTCCGTGGTTCAATTGATCGCAGATAACGGCCGGATGGGTATGCCTCAGAATATACTCCGGGCGCAGGGAGCGCCGAAGACTGAATCCAAACTCGATTGCCCACTCCTCCGCCTCGGGCGTTTCACTCAGACTTTTGAGGTATTGGGTGACGAGTAGTTTGGTGAGAGCACGCTTGTCTTCACGATCTAGCTGCGAGAGCGGGACCGCGCATTCAAACAAAGTCGAAATCCCGCGCCGCCGTTGCCGACTTTGCGATTCATGGAAGCGCCCGTCGTCATCGTGCCACAAGCAGTTCATGCATTCAGGACCATAAATCAGATAGTGCCCGGCCGATATATCTGTCAGCTCGTCGGGGTTAGTCGCGAACCAGACGAAGCCCTTGCGAATGCTCAAATCGGCTTTTGCGACACGACGATTGATTTCGGCTCGTGAAATCGTCCCCGCGAACAACTCGAATGCCTCATTGGCAAGCCAGCTTCGAGTGAGCGGCACGAGCCCTTGTTGGTAATAGGATGCGAGCGATATCGGCTTGCAGGCATGATAGGCGCGAAGCGCCAAAAAACTACGCGACAATGCAGCTTGCATTTTCGGTAACACCAAGAACAGCGGGCCCGCGCCCTCCGCCTGCAACGCCTCTTCCAGATACTTCATGGTGTCGTCATACATGCGCGCCGCCGGGATCTTCCGGACGGCCGCGATGACTTTCACCGGCAGATGCCGATGCACGATCTCGGCGACCGGCTTTTCCCAAGACACCCGACTACCAAGATCGATTACCATGGCACGAGACATGGGCGGAAAACGCCGCGCCGCCAAGCGGACATCGCGCACCGGTGCGTTACGGAAATGGGCCTTCCCTCTGGACGCCCCATCGTATCACGCCGGGCAAGGTAGTGCGCTGCGCGCCTCCACCACGTCGGGGCGGACAGTCGGGCGGCCCGACATTGCCGCGGCGTGTGCGCGGGGCGCCCGATCGGGCTGACCCGCAGTACCGGCCTGTCCCCGGTAATAGTGATGCGTGACGATGTCGATGAGGCTGGCCTCGCCCTTGATGAACTTGGTGGCGTAATTGACGTCCTCGAAGTCTCCCGGGCCGGCGATCTTGGTCATGGGGAAT
>CBRAFO010000117.1:0-11055 GCA_967755175.1 uncultured Opitutaceae bacterium
GTGTGCTGTCCTTCCAGACGCTGCTGACGAAGAGGCTGAGCGCGCCGCTGGTTTTACTCATGAACGTGATGTCGCCGGTGCGGGCTGCGGCGGTGAGGCCGTCGGCGTTGTCGCCGGGTTTGGGGGCATGGTAAACGCGGCCGGTGGCGGTGACCGTATCGGAGAAAGCGAGGGTGGAGCCGTTGCCGGGGTAGAGGTAGAGGTTGCCGTTGGTGTGGACGGGGCCGGAGATCGTCATGGTAGGACCGGGGAATATCTCCAGATCCATGTTGTAGAAAATCGCATGGGCGAAGAGCGGGGCGCCTCGCACGGATATGTGTTCTGATACGTATGAGGTGATGGGGCCGCCGAAAATACCGGTGGGGTTAATAGTGGCTTTGGCGATGACCCGGACATCGCGCCGATAGACATATTTACCTTTGAGCGGGTCCGACTCGTTATTGGGATCACTGGGACTGTAGTAGTAATCGCCGGTCGAGGGCACCTGCACGAGAGTGCCACCGATCAACTCGTTGGAAGACGTAACGACATTGCTGCCGCTCCAGAAGGACGAGGAAGGTAAGGCGAGGGCGTCGGAACCATTCGGATTGAGGTTTACCGTGCTGCGCGTTTCCAGTTTCTGACGAATCTGCGAGAAGCCGTATTCAGCGAGGGCTTCGGCAGCATTTCGGGATTCGAGTCGCAGGGCATTGCGGTAATTGAGGCGACGTTCCGTGACGCTCCAGCTGATCAGACTGGCTACGAGCAGGAGGCTGAGCGTGGTGAATACGACGACGCTGAGCAGCGCCGAACCGCGGGAGGGGGTGCGATGGAATGTAGAATTCATGACGGTCGAGTTTCACCCGCGGGGCGAAATGGTGAAGTTGTAGGTGTTGGTGGCGCGTTGGTAATGGTTGGCCCCGGCATTGGTTCGATGGATGATGTCACATTTCACCATGACGCTTCGGCCGTAGAAGTTATAGAATAGGTTTTGGGTTCCGACGTTCTTGGATAGTTCAATAACTTCGGTATTGGTCTGCGCGGTCGAAGTCGCAGGGAGTAGGGTCCATACATCGGCGGACGAACTCGGGCTTATCGTGATATCGAACTTGCGCACGGGGGCCTCTCCGTTGACTTGATTGGGGTCGCGGTAATAGCCGACGAGTCGGTTCACTTTGGAGCTGTCGGAGGAATCCAGATATATAAGAACCAACAGATTGCCGGATTGGCCTGAGGCCATTTTGTTATCATAGGTGACACCGCTGATGATAACGCTCCGATCTGTGAACGAAGGGTATATATTGAAGCGATTCGCGTAAGTCGCGTTATCAGTGATCTCGGAAGTGAACGCCCGCATATCGCGGTTCACGAGAAGCTTGGCCGAATCGTAATGATATACGTAGATCCCTTGGATGAACGTCGCGAGCACACCGCCGACGACGAGCATGCAGATGCCGAGCACAACCATGATTTCTACGAGTGTCATACCACGATTGAAGGTATGGGCGCGGGAAGGGCGCGGGAGGTGACGCGAATTCATAATCAATAGGTGGGGACCGCGGAACGGATGGTTCGGATCGAACTGCGTAAAACACGGCCGGTCTGGCCAGCGGAGTTTCTCCAGGCATATTGAATAGTTATCGAGCGAACCTGCGTGGCGCTAATGCCGGAATTGCTAATGTCTTGAATCCATACGCGAAGATTGAGCCGTAAGTCATCAGAGGTGTCGTCGGGGGTGCTATTTACATCAATCAGCTTCACATTGTCGGTGACCCCTGACTGGGTCGTGGAGGCAGTGATTCCGATCGTGGATAGATCCGGAATTGTCGTGGCGGTGGAAATGACCAGCGGATCGGAGACGGCCACGGTCGCAGTGCCCGAGGTGGAGATGAGCATCGTGGGAACTTGCGTGGACGTGGCACCGCTGCCGGTGATCGCCGTGCCATCACTGGTTGTGTAAGGCAGATCGGCGAACTCCATGTTCTTCATCTGCTCAATATATCCCTGCACAGCAGTGAGGGCGGCGTTTTGATAGATGCTACCTTCGCTGAGTTTACGTGCGTAAAGCAGGGAGCTGAAGCTCCCAATAACCCCCATCGCCAGCAGGGTCGAAGCAATGGCGAGTTCAACCAAGGTGACTCCCCGTTTGCCACGCATGCAGGACTGACGGCGCAAAAGAAGAGATCGGGAGGATGGGAGAGGAGTGGGCACGGGTGACAACGTGCCTGTATCCTACCCCTGAATGCGCCCGGCCTGTTAGGGCTGCAAATAAACTTTTAGCCCCTACTTAAGTGGGGGCGTTAGGCCCTATTTTCGACCGAGCGACTGCGTGTAATAGGCGGCCGCCTGCGCGCGCCGGGTAACGTGCAGTTTTTCAAAGACGGTGCTCAGATAGTTTTTGACCGTCTTTTCCGCGAGGCCCATTTCGACGGCGACCTCTTTATTGGTGCGACCCTCGGCGATGAGAGCGATGACTCGTCTTTCCTGCGGCGACAGAGCATCGATCACTGGCTTTGTGCGCTCATTCTTGAGCAAGCCCATCACGCGGGCGGTGATCTGCGGGTCGAGGATAGAACGGCCGCCGGCGACATCGTGGATGGCCTGAATCAGGGCTTTGCTATTAATCTCCTTTAGCAAATAGCCGTGGGCGCCGGCACGGATGGCTTCATCGATGATCTCTTGTTCGGCACTGGATGTAAGGAAGAGGACGCGGAGGTCGGTGTGGTCGGCGAGGAGTCGGCGGCAGACCTCGATGCCCGTGCCGTCCGGCAGGCGAATGTCCAGGAGCGCGACGTCGGGTTTTTGTTGTCGGCAAAGAGTCAGCGCTTCTGCGGCGTTGGCGGCCACGCCGCACAATTGAATCCCGGGTGCGTCTTGCAGGAGGGTTTGCAGGCCCATGCGCACCAATTCGCTGTCATCGGTGATGACCAGCCGGATCACTGGATCGATATGGGGAGGATTCATGTTGTGGAGATGGCAGGGAAAGTGAGCAGGAGGCGGGTGCCATCACCCGGTTGGCTCTCGATGCGAAAATCGCCGTGCAGCAGGGCGGCGCGGGCGCGGAAATTAACGAGGCCGTGTCCTCCCGCCGGGGCGGCCAAGGTGTCGAAGCCGACTCCGTTGTCCGCCACCAACAGAGCCAGGCGCTCGCCGTCCTCATGGAGCCGGATGGTGATGTGCGTGGCGGCGCCGTGGCGGAGGGCGTTGCTGATGGCTTCACGCACGATTTGAAGGACGTCGGGCAGTTGCGAGGGATCGAGACGGGCTTCGGCACCTTCATCGATACGCACACTGAACTCGGTGGAGGGATCGCTCTTCAGGTTGTCGATGAGGACAGTAACGGCGTTGGAAAAATCGCGGCGCATCCGGGCCTCCGATTCGGAAAGTGAATTAATGTAGGTGCGGATTTCACGAATGCTGTCGTTGAGCATTTGGATGCCCCGGTCGAAGAGCACATCGGCGGCGGCGGGATCGATGGCACGTTTTTGATGCGAGGATTCCAACGTGAGCCCGGTGGCGTAGAGGGACTGGATGACGCCGTCGTGGAGATCGCGTCCGAGGCGGACTTTCTCACCGAGCGCCTGATTGAGGAGCAGGTGCTGGATATGAAGGTTTTCGTCGGCGCGCTGACGTTCTCCGCGTTCGTGGCGGAGGGCTTCCTCGCGCATCACGGCGGAGCGGGCGAGGTGCTCGACTTGATGCATGTCACCGCGGGAGCGAGTGACGGACTCAGAGGACTGAGTGGACGAGCGTCGTGAACCGAAGGCGAGGGCGACTGCGACGAGGGAGGCAAAGGACACCGCGACGATCAGGCCGAGGGCTTTTTGCTGATCCGCGTGATAGGCCTGCAATTCGCGGTTAGGCGATGAACCTTCAGTCGTGGTCGGCAGGGTGTGCTGCCGTGCTTGGGCGCGATGACGGACCCAGAGTTGAGTGAGGGCCACTGTCGATCCCATGACGGCCAGCGCCAGACAAAAGACGAAAAGTCGGAGCGCGTTGCCCATGTTGACGCCATCACCGTGCCCCCGCGGATCATTCAGGCAATGGAAATTGTATCTAGGCTCGGCCCCGGCATTCAGGCCTAGTCGCGGCACTCAGCCGACAGGAAACCGCGTCGAATCGGGAGGTCGGGCCACGTGCAGACCGGAAACTGTTTCGATGAAAAAGCCCCAGAACTTTTTAAAGTTACTGGGGCTGAAAGTGGTGCCAGAGGCCGGGATTGAACCGGCGACCAAAGGCTTATGAGTCCTCTGCTCTACCACTGAGCTACTCTGGCGAAATCGAAGGGTCGGAGGAGAAATGTCCGCTTGGGAATTGTCAAGAACTCGAACGATGGATTCCTGCGCCAGCCAAGAGTATTGTTCGTGCTAAAGAATCTCAATTATCGCGGTGGCGGCCTGTCCTCCGATCAGGGCCGCCATCGCCACCGATTAACGGCCAGCGGCTCGGGCCTTGGTAGGCGTGGCGGCTTTCTTCTTCGGGGCGCCGCGCTCGATGTTCAGATACGTCTTGGAGCGCATTTGCTCTTCGTAGAATTCAACGAGGCGCACGCCTTCGCGGGGTTTTACGAGGTCCTTCTTGGTGGCGGCGTCGATCTGGGCCTTCATCTTGCGGCACAGTTCTTCCCACTGGTATTGCACGCCATCGATCACGTCGGAAACGCGACTGCCGGCGAGGGCTTCCTCGATGTAGAACCCGTTGGGCTCGTCGGGCTCAAGGAACACGTGAACTTCGTTCACGCGGCCGAAGAGATTGTGCAGGTCGCCCATGATGTCCTGATACGCGCCGGTGAGGAACACACCGAGGTAATAGGGCTTGTTGTTGAGCGGATGGAGGGCGAGGTGATCCTTCGTATCCTGGAGGTCGATGAAGGTGTTGATCTTGCCGTCGGAGTCGCAGGTGATGTCCACCAAGACCGCGTTGACCGAGGGTTTTTCGGTAAGGCGGTGCAACGGGGTGATCGGGAAGAGCTGCTTGAGCGCCCAGTGGTCGAGGAGGGACTGGAAAACAGAGAAGTTGCAGACGTATTGGTCGGCGAGGAGGGCGTTGAGGTCGTGGAGTTCCTCGGGGACGTAGCCAGCATCGCGGGTTTCCTTGGCGATCTGTTCGCAGACCTGCCAGTAGAGCGACTCGGCGGCGGCGCGGTTTTCGAGGTCGAGGTAGCCGAGGTTGAAGAGGTTGAAGGACTCTTCCTTTTTCTGAATGGCGTCGTGGAAACGTTCGAGTTTGCCGAGCTTGGCCTTGTTCTTGAGCAGGAGTTCGAGGTCGGTGACGACCTTGTGTTTCTCCTTGGGCTGGTGCTGCTGGCCGAGGGTTTCGCGCTTGTTGATGCGCTCGAACACTTCGACGACGAGCATGGAGTGGGGGGCGACGACAGCGCGACCGGACTCGGTGACGATGTCAGGCACGGCGACGTTGGAGGCCACGCAGATGTCGCGGATGTTGGCGACAACGTCACGGGCGTATTCAGCCATCGTGTAGTTCATCGACGACTCGAAGTTGGTGCGTGAACCGTCGTAGTCGATGCCGAGGCCGCCACCGCAATCGAGGTAGCCCATCGGGAAACCCATCTTCACGAGCTGGCAGTAGAAGCGGGTGGCCTCAATCACGGCGTTCTTGATCGTGATGATGTTGGGCACCTGCGAGCCGATGTGGAAATGCACGAGCTTCACGCATTGGGTGAGCTTGGCCTTCTTCAGTTTTTCGGTGGCGAAGAGGATTTCGGCGGTGTTGAGGCCGAACTTGGCGTTGTCACCGGTCGAGGATGACCACTTGCCCTCGCCGCGAGTCTGGAGCTTGGCGCGGAAGCCAATGAGCGGCTTCACGCCTACTTCTTCGGAAATGGCGATGATGTCGTCCACTTCGGCAAGTTGCTCGACGACGATGATGATCTTTTTGCCGATCTTGCGACCGAGGAGCGCGAGACGGATGTAATCGTGATCCTTGTAACCGTTGCAGATGATGAGGCGATTGGGCCCCTCGTGCATCGCGAGCGCGATCATCAACTCGGGCTTGGAGCCGGCTTCGAGACCGTAGCCGAAGTCCTTGCCGGCGGCGACGATCTCATCGACGACCTCACGGAGCTGGTTAACCTTGATGGGGAACACGCCGCGGTATTCGCCCTTGTAAGCCTCTTCCTTGATGGCCTTGCGGAAACACTCGTTCAGCTGAGTGACGCGGTGACGGAGCAGATCTTGAAAGCGGATGACCAACGGGGCCTTCAGTCCCATGCCGAGCGCCTCATTGACGACATCCATGATGCGGATCTCGCGACCGTCTGCGAGGGGCTGGACGTTGACGAAACCGCCGGCATCGGCGCCGAAGTGGCCGGAACCCCAGCGTTTGAAGCCGTAGAGTTCTTCGGATTGCGCGACTGACCAGGAGGGAGCGGATTTGCTTTTCAAAGAGGGAGAGGAGACGGCTGGGTTATGGCTTGCGTTCGGAAAGATGGAAGCGGTTATGTAGCTGTTTCATTTTCCAAAAACCACAACACGAAATCACAACCATGTCCCTACTCGCAGACGCCCCGATCTTTCTTGCTCAACAGGCCGCTCCGGCGCCCGCCGATATGTTCAAGCAGTTCCTGCCGTTCATCCTGATCTTCGCGGCGATGTATTTCTTGATGATCGCCCCCCAGCGTAAGAAGGCCAAAGAGCACGCGAAGATGCTGGATTCCCTCTCAACGGGTGACGAAGTCATCACCGCTGGCGGTATCTACGGCGAGATCACCAATAAGAAAGACGACCGTTTTGTCATTCGCATCGCTGACGGCGCCAAAGTCGAAATCGGCAAGGCGTTCATTCACGCTCTCGTTAAGAAAGCCGGCTAAAAAATTAACCTCGCCGTAACCATTGGCGAAGCACCTCCCGTTCACCCCGGGTGTTTTTCTGGCAGATAGTCTGACCCTTTCCCACACCTCCGCTGTCAATTATGACACCGGAGGTTTTCCCGTTTCTCTGCGCGAACCGTCGTTAGCTTTCGGCGGGTTCACCCCATTCATTTTTAAATCAAATCCACCATGTTCAAACGCAACTTCTGGAAGCTGACGCTCAGCTTGGCCGTAGTCCTCTGGGCCTTGTCGTCACTGCTTCCGATTCAAGATCGCCCCTTCGCTGACTTCGCCAAGGACAAGGCCAAGACCAAGGCCTCCGAGTTTGCTTCGCTCATCAAAGAATCGTCCGAGCGCGTCACCGCCAAGCAGTCATCCAGCGTCTTCGTGGCGCTCAAGACCATCGCCAAGGAACGCAAGGTCGACCTCACGCAATATTTCCCGCAATTCCCGATCGAGGCCTCGCTGGGTAATGTCGAAAAGCGTAACGCCATCCTTCTTGATTACCTGCTCGCGAAATCCAAAGGCAGCCTGCAACTCGGTCTCGACCTGAAAGGTGGCGTCGCCTTCACGCTCGAAGCCGCCGATACAGCTAACACTCCGAACATCCGTGATGATGAGCGGAAGGCCAAGCTCTCCAAGGCCATCGAGATCATCGGTGACCGCATCAACGGTCTCGGTGTATCGGAGCCCCTGATTCGTGCAGTCGGTGAAAACCGCATCGAAGTGCAGCTTCCGGGTGTGAGCACCAAGGATAACCCCGAGGTCGTCGCGAGCGTGCAGAAGCCCGCCCGTCTCGACTTCCGTCTCGTGTATCCGTTCGGCACGCCTGCCTCGGTTAGCGAAACGCCCGCCGGCTACGAATTGCTCACGATCGATCAAGACGTGCGTGGCAAGACCATCTCGGAAGAGCTGTATGTGAAACGCCTGCCGGAAATGACCGGTGACGGTGTCTCTGGCGCTTACCCGGTCATGGATGAATTTGGCCGCTTCAAGATCAACCTGCGTTTCAGTGCTGACGGTGCCAAGCGCTTCGCCGACGTCACCCGTGAGGTCGCTGAATATTCGCAACAGCTCCAGCAGCAGACCGGCAACTCCAAGGCCCGCGCCCGTCTCGCCATCGTGCTTGATGGTAAGCTCTACTCCGCGCCTGGTGTTGAAAAAGAAATTCCCAACGGCACCGCCGAGATTTCCGGCAACTTCTCGCAACGTGAGGCCTTCGAACTCGCCAACGTCCTGAACAACCCCCTCGACCTCCCGCTCCAGATTAAAGAGCAATACGAAGTCGGCCCGTCGCTCGCCCAAGACGCCATCGACAGTGGTGTGACCGCTTCCGTCATCGGCGCCGTGCTGGTCGCCGCGTTTATGATCACGTTCTACACCGTGGGTGGCGTGGTCGCGGTGCTGTCGCTTTTCGTCAACGTTCTCGTGATCTTCGGTGTGATGGCTGCCATCGGCGCAACCATCACGCTGCCCGGTCTCGCCGGTATCGTGCTGACCATCGGCATGGCGGTGGACGCGAACATCCTGATCTTCGAGCGTATGCGCGAAGAGATTAACATCGGGAAGTCGCTCAAGGGCGCGCTCCACGCCGGTTACGACAAGGCGTTCACCACGATCGTCGACGCTCACCTTACTCAGCTCGGCGTCTGTGCAGTGATGATCGCCTTCGGCACCGGCCCGATCAAGGGCTTCGGCGTCACTCTCGCAATCGGTGTGTTTTCCACGCTCTTCTCGGTGCTCGTCGCCAGCCACCTTCTCATGGATTGGCTGATCGAAGCCGAGATCATCAAGAAGCTCCCGATGTTCAACCCGATCAAGGCGATCAACGCCGACTTTGTTAAGTGGGGCAAACCGTCGTTCATCGTTTCATGGAGCATCGTGCTCATCGGCGTGATCGTCGTGTTCTCCAAGGGTGAACGCATCTATGGCATCGATTTCGCCGGTGGTGACGTGACCACCGTGACGTTCAAGCAAAAGCTCGGACTCGATGAAGTTCGCAAGATCGCCCATTCCGCCGGCACGGGCGAGGTCACCCCGACCTACGTCAGCGCCGTCGGTGGAACCGGCGAATTGCTCAAGCTGGAAACCGCCTACAACAAGTCCATCAGCTTGCTCACCGCTCTGCAACAAGCGCACCCCGAAGCCGGTCTGGCTTCCGTTGGCACCAATAGCATTGGTCCGTCGATTGGCGCCGAGATCGAGTGGAACGCCCTCCGTGCGTTCTTGTTCTCGATGGTGATCATTCTCCTCTACATTGCCTTCCGCTTCGAGTTCGGCTTCGCGATCGCCGCGGTCGTCGCATCGATCCACGACATCCTCATGACGATCGGCGTCTTCGTGATCGCGGGCAACCAGTTCTCCGCGCCCATGGTGGCGGCGCTGCTCTCCATCGTCGGTTACTCGATTAACGACACCATCGTCGTGTTCGACCGTATCCGCGAAGAGCTGAAGCTCAACCCGAACACCAACCTCCGCACCGTGATCAACCTGTCCATCAACCGCGTGTTCGCCCGCACGTTGATGACCTCTCTCACCACGCTGCTGGCGGCCCTCGCGCTCTACATCTTCGGCACGGGTGTGATGAAGGATTTGGCGTTCACGTTCATCGTGGGCATCATCACCGGCACGTTCTCCTCGATCTACATCGCCGCACCGGTGTTCTACTGGTGGCACAAGGGCGATCGTAAGCAGGTCGAGGCGCACCAGGACGCCAAGCCCGTTTACGAGTGGGACGCATCGAGCAAGGCGTCGCAATAAACAGCGACACCCATCGCTGATGCGCTGGACCTATAAGCCGTCCCCGGCCGATGAGGTCGGGGCGTTGAGCAAGCACACGGGCGTAAGCGCCGTGATCGCCGAGCTGTTGCTTCGCAACGGACTCGGCGATCCTGCCGCCGCCGCGAGCTTCCTTCGGCCAACTCTGGCCGAACTCAACGATCCGTTCCGTCTTCCCAACGTGGAGAAGGCGGCTGCGCGCCTGCGCAAAGCCATCGACGCCGCCGAGGACATTGTCGTGCTCGGCGACTACGATGTGGACGGCGTGAGCAGCACCACGCTGCTCGTGAGCATTCTGCGCCGCTTCGGCTCGAAGCCGCGTTTTGTGGTGCCGCGCCGCATGGAGGATGGCTATGGGCTTTCCCGCAGCGCCATCGACCGTGCGCTTGAGCAAGGGATACCTCAGCTCTTCATCGCACTCGACTGCGGCACCAATTCGCACGACGAGGTGGCTTACTTGGTCTCCCGCGGCATCGAGGTGATCGTCATCGACCACCATCGTTCCAAAGAGAAGCCGCTTACCCAAGGCCTCCTCATCAACCCGCATGTCCACGGCAGCGAGGGCGACGAGGCTTGGCGCAACCTCTGCACCGTTGGCCTGGTCTTCAAGCTCGCGCACGGCCTGCTCAAGCTTCTCCGGGCCGAGAATCACGCGGTGGCGCATAGCATCAAACTGCGCGATTATCTCGATCTCGCCGCGATGGGCACGGTGGCCGATCTCGTGCCGCTCACCGGAGAGAACCGTATCCTCGCGCGCTTTGGCCTGCGCATCCTGCAAGGTTGCGAACGTCCAGGCATCCGCGCGCTCATGCAGATCGCCGGGGTGAAGCCTGATCACGGTATCAATCCCGTGGATATTTCCTTCCGTCTCGGGCCTCGCATTAACGCGAGCGGTCGCCTCGCCGATGCGGCGTTGTCCGTCGAACTCATGCTGAGCGACGATGATCAATTTTGCAGCGAAACCTCCCAGCAACTCGATGTGTTCAATCGCGAGCGGCAGGACATTGAGCGACTGATCACCGAGGAGGCGGAACGCATAATCGAGAGAGACTTCGCGAACTGGCCCGGCATCGTGCTGTTTGGCGAAAACTGGCACCCGGGTGTGGTCGGCATTGTGGCCGGCCGAGTGACCCGCAAATACAACCGTCCTTGCGTCGTGCTGGGCAACGAAGGCGAATTCGCGAAAGGCTCCGGCCGCAGCGTCAACGGCGTAAACTTGGTCGAGGTGCTCGCCACCTGCGGTGACCAGCTCACGAGCTGGGGCGGGCATCCGATGGCGGTGGGCGTGTCATTGGTGAAGACCCATCTCGACGCGTTTCGCACGCGCTTCGCCGAAGCGGTGCGCACGGCTGCGGGAAGCGATCTCATTGAGCCGATCCTGACGATCTCAGCTTGGCTCACACCGGACCAAATCCGTGAATCGCTGATGGAGGAACTGGAGTCGCTGCAGCCGTTCGGACAGGGAAACT
>CBRAFO010000118.1:0-10789 GCA_967755175.1 uncultured Opitutaceae bacterium
ATCCATCGCCTGCAAGCAGGCTCCTACATTCGGACTGTCGCGCCGATGCAGCTGCTCAAACCACGACTGACTGCGGTTCGCGGAGGGCGGCGATGGCGGCCATGATCTTTTCGGAGGCGAGCTGATAACGCTCTTTGCCCGCCTTGGGGTCATCGTATTCGGACGGTTGCAGCGGGCGTCCGTAAACCACGGATACGCGTGTGCCGAGGCGCAGCTTTCCGCTTCGACCAAAGGCGATGTGCGAATTGAAAATACGCGCTGGCACGACCGGCACTCGCGAGCGGCAGGCGATCATACCTACGCCGGACTTGGCTGCTTGCAACGTGCCGTCGGGCGAACGCGTGCCTTCAGGAAAGAGGGTGAGTGCCTTGCCGCTCTGGAGCGTGCGCAGGACGTTCTTGATCGCGCTGACATCGGAGCCGCCGTCGCGGTCCACGGGAATCGCGCCGACACCGTCGAGCCACCAGCTCGCGAATTTGCTGTTCCAGAGCGTCTTTCGGGCGAAGAACGCCATCTGCCTCGGAATGTGGCAGCCGACCGCAGGCGGGTCGATGTGGCTGGCGTGGTTGGAGGCGACGAGAAACGGCCCGTATTTCGGCACGTTTTCAATGCCGGCGACTTCGCCGCGAAAAAACATGTCGTAGAAGACCGTGATCAGATAATGGCAGATGCCATACAGCAGATCCATCGCGCCCTGATTGTGACGACGTTGCATGGGGCGAGCGTTAGCCGAGCTTCGCGGAGATCAGGGCGGAGAGTTTGTCCACGACCTGTTCGAGATTGAGATAAGTGCTGTCGATATCGATCGCGCCTGCGGTGAGCACAAGGGGCGCGGTCTTGCGGGTGGCATCGAGGCGGTCGCGCTCGGCGACTGCGTCGGCGCGGCCTTCCAGCTCGCGACGTTTGGCTCGGGCCACGGGATCGGCATGGAGGAAAAAGCGCAGGTCAGCGTTGGGGAAAATGACTGAGCCGATGTCACGGCCTTCCATGACCATGCCGCGGAAGCCGTGGGCGCGGGCGACGTCGGCCTGTCCGCGTTGATAGGCGAGCAGGGCGGAGCGAACCTCAGGAATCGCGGCGAAATGGGAAACGGCGGCGGTGACCTCTGGGCCGCGAATTTCGGCTTCCGGGACGACGCGTCCGCCGATCTCCATGCGCGCGGCGCGAGCGTCCACTTGCGTGCCGAGGTGCAGCGCGGGCAGGGCGGTTTTCACGGCATCGACTTGGTCGATACGCAGGTCGCGGCGAAGCAGCTCGGCGGTGATGGCGCGGTAGTAGGAGCCGGTGTCAACGTGGAGAAAGTTGAACCGCTCGCTGAGGGCGCGGGACGTGGAGGATTTGCCGGAGGCGGCGCCGCCGTCGATGGCAACGATGAGGAAGGAGGACATCAGGAAGAAAGAGAGTGTTGGCGCAGCGATTCGAGCAGCTCAAAAAAGTTCGGGAAGGTCTTGGCGCAGCAGGCCGGGTTTTTAATGGAGAGCCAGGGGCGTCCGTGGCCGTGGAGATCGAGGCAGCCGAGAATGCCGAAGCTCATGGCGAAACGGTGGTCGCCGTAGGTCTCGATTTCGACGCCAGCCGTGAGCGGGCGGGGAGTGACGGTGAGCCCGTCACCATCCTCGTGTTCGTGGACGTCTTGGCCGAGCTTGCGCAGCTCGCGAACCATGCCAGCGACGCGATCGGTTTCCTGTTTACGGGAATGGGCGATGCCGGTGATGGTGGTTTTGCCCGAGAGCAGCGGCGAGATCGCGGCGAGCGTGAGGAATGTGTCGGAGAACTCGTTAAAGTTTTCGACGACACCGACGCGGGGCGCGGGCGCGGCGAAGGAGACGTCGATTCCGCCGTTACGGCTGGAAATCGTCGAGCCCACTCGCTTGAGCACGTCGATGAACCGGGTGTCGCCTTGCAGGAAAGACTCCGCGAGTTGGGCGATATGTATGGTGCCGCCCGTGACGAGAGGGAGCGCGAGGTAGTAGCTGGCCGCGGTGGCGTCGGGTTCGATGGGGTAAACGCCTTCGTAGGTGTAGGGCTTGCGAGCGACGTCCCAGGTTTGCGTCGTGTGATCGAAGCCGGTGCCTCCGCCGAACTGGCCCATGATGACTTTGGTCATTTGGACGAACGGCTCGCGGACGGAGGTGGCCAGCTTCACCTTCACCGGGGTGTTCGCGAGCGGGGCCACCATGAAGAGCGCGGATAACATTTGGCTGCTCTCGCTGGCGTCGATGGAGACTTCGCCTCCGCGCAGGCCTTGGGCGTGAATCTCAATCGGAAAAAAACCTTCGGCCCCGGTGCAGCGGATGTCGGCGCCGAGCGTGCGCAGTGCGTCGATCAGGCCTTTCATCGGGCGTTTGCGCATCTGCGGAATGCCGTCGATGCGGTAAACGCCGCGTGGCGCGGCGGCGCAGAGGGCGGTGAGAAAACGGGCGGCGGTGCCGGCGAGGCCGACGAAGAGATCAACGGGTTGTTCGCTTTTGAAGCCGTTGACCTGGCCGGAGACTTCAATCGTCTGTGCGTCGGCCGAGGTGGTGACGGTTAATCCGAGGGCTTTGAGCGCCTCGACCATCAGGTGGGTGTCTTCGCTGAAGAGAGCGCCGGTGAGCGTGACCTTGTCCTGGCAGAGTGCGGCGAGGAGGAGGGCGCGATTGGTGAGGCTTTTCGAGCCGGGCAGGGTGACTTCGCCGCGCACGGGGCGCGTGAAAGGCTGGATCGGAAGGACGTCGGGAAGCGGCGGCGACATGAAGCGGCGGACAATTAAGAGAAGACGCGCCGGCTTCCAGCCTGCTTTTGAGGACGAATGCAGGCCGACGAAGCCGGCGCATTATCCGCCAGTTACGGGCGAAAACCGTCGCGCCAGGCTTTGCCGCGTTCGAGGCGGGCGCGGACTTCCGGCCAATCGCGGTTGGCGAGGGCGGTTTGGAAGCCATGGAGCTCATCTTGAAACGCGGAGAGCGCGCGCAGGACTTCGTCGCGGTTCTGCTGGAAAATCTCGATCCACATGGTGGCGTCGCTGGCCGCGATGCGGGTGGTATCGCGCAGGCCGTTTCCGGAGAGGTTGCGCCACTGCGGATTTTTCGAGGCAAGAAAGGTGGCGAGTGACGTGGCGATCGCCTGCGGCGTGTGGCTGATATGAGCGGTGATTTCGTCGTGCTGGTCGGGGGGGAGAGTAGTCACTTCGGCACCGAGATCATGCCAAAAGCTCGCGACTGCCGCGGTGGCTTGTTCGTTGGCGCCGGCGAGCGGGGTAACAAAGCACACACGTTTCTCGAAGAGGGTGTCGGTAGCGTTTTCCCAGCCGGTTTTTTCACTGCCCGCCATGGGATGCGCACCGATGAAGTGGGCGTGCGGAGCGATGGCGGCATGGCAGGCGCGGCAGAGGTCGCCTTTGACGCTGCCGACATCCGTGACGAGCGCGCCGGCGGGTAGGTGCGGCGCGATCTGGCGGGCGAGTTCGATTATTTTTTCGACGGGGGCTGCCAGCACGACTAGCGACGCGTCGCGCACGGCGTCCTCAGCGGTATCGGCGACGTGTTGAACCCACGGTTGCTCGCGGAGTTTAAGCCGTGCTTCGGGGCGACGCGCCCAGACGGTGATGCGACGGGCAAGTCCGCGGGCGTGGGCGGCTCGGGCGACGGAACCGCCGAGCAGGCCGGGAGCGAGAATGACGAGATTTTCCAACACGCCCTGTGAAAATGCCAACGGGTGTAAGATGTCGAGTTTATCGCGGGTGGCGGGGGAACACGTTGCATTTTCCCAACGTGGGATCTTTGCTCACCGCTTTACCCCTTACGTATGTCGGTCTCCCGGATCAAACACCACATCGCCGCGTTTTTTCGAGCCTTGAAGGTTTGGGTTCTTTGCGGACTCGGTCTCGTTGTGCTCGCTTCGCTTTACTACTTTCTCGCCACCGTTGGCCCTCGGCGCGTGGGTGGTGCTGCGACCAAGATTACTACGCCGGACGACCCGGTGGTCGCTCGTCTTTCCGACGAGGTCAGCGCATTGGAAAAGCAATACCGCGAGACGGCGGATGCGCAGATGGTCACGGCAGAATCGACTGAGGCTTTGGCTCAGGCGGTCGAGAAACAGAAGCAGTTGCTGCGCACTTTTGTCGGGGCAGGTCAGGATCAGTCCGCTCGGCTGGTGCGGCTGGAGACCGAACTCGACTCGGTTCGCTCCCGTGAAAAGGCCCTTTTAGTGGAGCGGTTGGAGAAGGATGGCGAAGAACTGTTGACCACCGGCAAGATTGAGGAGGCCGGCGAAAAGCTGCGCGAGGGGTTGAAGTTACAGCGCGAGATCAACACCAGTTCCGCCAGCTCTCGTTATAAAAACTACGTGCGTGAAACGTCGTTGAGGCAGGCGGTGGCCGCCGTCGACGCCGCGCCGTTGCATAAGGAGATGACGGACGCGTTGGAGATGGCTCGTCAGGCCACCGCAACCCAGCGCTGGGCCGATGCGCTCACTGCTTACACGGCGGCGCGTGATGCCCAGGTGCGCATCAACCGCGAGTATGGCCGGACGCGTTATGCGGATCTGGCCGGCGTGGATCGTCTCAGCGCCGAAATCGAATCACTCAACGCAGCCGGGATCGCGCAGGACATCGAGGCCAAGCAAAAGGCGGGCGACGACGCGATGGCGCGGAAGCTTTCGGCGGAGGCGGCGGAGTTCTTCAGCCAAGCGGAGACGCTCCAACTGGACGTGAATCAGAATTACCCTCGCAGTCGGTTCGTTTCCTCGCAGCGCATCGAGGATTTGGAGGTCAAACGTCAGACCGCGCTCTCGGCGGGGCTGGCTGATTCGTTGGAAGAAATGGATCGGACCATCAGCAGGCACTTGAGTCGGCGAGAAGTCGTTACCGCAGAGCAAAAGCTTGGTGAGGCGGGACAACTCGTGGACAAGTTGTTCGCGGAATATCCCAAGAGTCGGCGACTCAATGGCAACTTACGCATCAAGCTCGCTTACCTTTCGTTGCGCCGGGCCGACATACGGGTGATGCAGGATCAGGTTTACGACCGGTTGTTGCCACTGCCGGGTGTGGAGGACCGGTTGATGATGAAAACCGAGGTGCCTCAGTCGCTTTATCTGCTGGTGATGAATACAAACCCCAGCCGCAATCCCGGACGCAACGTGCCGGTAGATTCGGTGAGCTGGACCGATGCACAGGAGTTTTGCGCACGGCTCTCTTGGTTGCTAGGCGCGAGCGTTCATCTGCCGACAGCCGATGAGTTTCGCGTTGCGCTGGGTAGCGATGGCGGCGGTGAGATGTGGAGCCGCACCAATAGCGAAGGGCATAGTCATGAGGTCGGACGTCAAAAGCCGAACACGGTGGGTTTCAGCGATCTTCTTGGTAATCTCGCCGAGTGGTCCGCCGCCCCTGCGGATACGGACAGGGCGCGAGTGGTGGGCGGCAGCTATCTGGACACGCCGGAGACCTTAGTGAAGGTGCCGACGGAGCTTCTCGTTAAGAACGACCGCGCTCGGCACGTGGGGCTGCGTATCGTGGTCGAGTTGTGAGTGAGGAGGCTCGGATCGCCGGATCTATAGCCCACCGAGCTTGGCAATTTTTTTGAATTCGGACGCGGTGAGCGGCATCACGGACAGTCGGCCCTGACGCAGGAACGCGGTGTCTTTGAGCGTGGGCTCGGCCTTGATTTGGTCGAGCGTCACGGGTTTGGGTAGCGCCTGCACTGGCTTGAGTTCGACGGCCACCCAGCCGTCTTCGTCTGCCGTGGTATCGGGGAAAAAAGCACGCGTGACCTCGGCGAGGCCCAAGACGGCCTTGGTGGTGACGCTGGCATAGAAAAACACGCGATCGCCGGGCTGCATGGCTTTCAGGTGATTACGCGCTTGGTAGTTGCGGACGCCGGTCCAGTCGGTGTGGCCATCTCGGACGAGATCGTTCCATGCGTAGGCCTCAGGTTCGGATTTCACTAACCAGTATTGGGTTGTCATGCGTGCGCGCGAAAGATGCAGTCCAACTACATGGAGCCGAGTAATCTTGGAAAGATAAAACCCTGCCGTCGTTGGTCGATTGGTATCGAGGTTGCGCCGGCTATCGGAGGTGGTTTGCCTTCGGCTGTCAGTGCCGTCCGTCATGAATAAAACACTTTTCCCCATTCGCCTGCTTTTCATCACGCTGTGTGCGGCGGCGGGCTGGCTGGTGTGTTACTCCGTGCGCGATTGGGACGCACATCGGGGACAGGCGGTCATCATCGGACTGGCGATCGGGTGCCTCGTGGTGCTGGTCGACATCATGCTGAAGGGCTTTTCCCTGCGCGGTCTTTCAGCCATCACCTTTGGTTTGGCGGTGGGCATGATGATCGCCTACCTGCTACATATTTCGCCGCTGCTGGAGCAGGGCGATCCTCAGATCGTGTTTTTGGTGCGTCTGGCGCTTTTTGTGATCTGTCCTTACCTCGCCACGGTGATCGCTCTGCGCGGGAAGGATGAGTTTAACTTGGTTATTCCTTACGTGCGATTTGTCCCGCACGACGTGGATGTCCCATTGGTCGTCGTGGACACGAGTGCACTTATCGATGGTCGTGTCGCCCGCGTTGCTAAAACCGGATTCTTGGGCACGGCCTTGGTTATCCCGCAGTTTGTGCTGAACGATCTCCAATCGATCGCCGACTCGGCTGACCCGCATCTCCAGGCTCGCGGTCGCCGAGGTTTGGATACATTGAGCGAATTGCGGAAAACGAAAAATCTCGATCTCCGCATTCATGAGAGCGACGTGAGCAAGCGCACCGACATCGAGGCCAAGCTCGTATTTTTGGCCCAGTCGATGCGCGCAAAGTTGCTCACGACAAATTACAATCTGGCCAAACTGGCGGAGTTTCACGGCGTCGTTTGCCTGAACTTCAACAGCCTTGGCAAAGCGCTTCGGCCTGAACTGGTCACTGGGGAAGTGCTCGAGGTCGAGCTGGTGAAGCCGGGCAAAGAAGAAGCTCAGGCGATCGGCTATCTGGACGACAATTCGTTGGTGGTGGTCAATGGCGGTCGTGGCCACATCGGTCACGTCGTAACCGTGGAGATCGTGAGCGTTTTGCCGTCCTCCGCCGGCAAGATGGTGTTTGCCCGATTGGTCGCCGCCTGACTGCGAACGGCGTAGCGCTTTTTTCCGACGATACTACGACGGCTCTGGTTTTTAATTCGAAAACCGCGGATCCAACTCATGCGGCCAAAATGGTGGAGCAGATGGGAATCAAACCCACGACCTCTTCATTGCGAACGAAGCGCTCTATCAACTGAGCTACTGCCCCATGCAGGGAAGGGATGTTTTGGTGAGGCGATTCGCGCGAGTAAACACCAATTTCATCATGCCTGCCTAATCACGTGCTACAGTCGGGTGAATTTATCGCCTGCATCAGGCTTGGTCCTGAATTTGCTATTGAAGCTCAAAAGCGACGGCCAAAGGTAATCGCCATCTCTTATCACGTATAATCGACAAATTGATTTTTATGAAGAAATCCACGGTCAAGACCACTAAGCCAGCTGTTCCCGCCAAAAAGACTCTCGCCAAACCCGTCACGAAGGAGGCGGCTCCTGCGGTCAAACGCACCGTTGCCGTAACCAAAAAAGTGGCCGCTCCCAAAGCTCCCGCGGTGAAAGCCCCCGCCGTGAAGGCTCCCGCGACCAAAACGCCCGCCGTCAAGGCCCCTGCGATCAAAGCTTCGCCGTCCCAGCTCCCCGTCACCGAAATCGTCGCGCTGATCGATGTCGGTTTTGGCAACACGCTTTACCTGCGCGGCGAAGGTCCGGGCCTGAGCTGGGACGTGGGCGTTCCTTTGGATTGCGCCGCTGATTCACAGTGGCGTATCGCCCTTCCGGGCACGGGTTCGGCGGTCGTCTACAAATTCCTCATCAACGACATTAACTGGTCGGGTGGTCCCGACTATGTGACGGAATCGGGAGCCAAGGCCACGGTCGAGCCGACGTTCTAACGAGTTTCGCGATGAATGCGCCTTTCGGGCGCGTTCATCGCGAATTTCGATTTCGGGCGGACGGCACTCACGGAGTCCCATTGTCCCTCCGAGTAACTTTAAATGATGACCGCCGGCTTGCTGGCGGAGTCGGGGTTCATCGTTAGCAGGCGTGCTTGCAGTGCCACCGCGCTCGCCTCGCGGTCACCGAGCGTGGCGCTTGGCACATCTTCGCAGTAGACGCGCACGCGCGAAAAGGGTTTCGGGAGGTGAAAGCGATCCCAGCTCCGCAACTGCCACGACGATTCGTAGGCGCAGCCGACCAGTAGCAACGGCGCATCCACTCGGCGCGCGACGATGAGCCCGCCCGCCTTGAATTCATAAATCGGTCCGCGTGGTCCGTCGGGCGTGATGCCGATGTCGTGACCGGTCCGCATGACCTCGACGAGTGCCGTGACGGCTTCGCGTCCCAGTTTGTGACTCGAACCACGCACTGCGCGGATACCGATCAGTGAAAAAAACGCCTCCAGCCACGCGCCATCTTTGCTCGGGCTGACCAACGCGTAGATCGGTCGCCCCTGGCGGTAGCGATGGAAGATCTCCGCAGTGATAAAGAGGCGATTATGCCAAAGTGTAAACGCGACCGGCTCGTCGATCTTGCGCAGGTTACGCAGCGTCTCGGGCGAGGTTTCCAGGTGTAGGGAGCGTCCCCATACGCGCATGAGCAGGCCGAGCGGCCAGAGCGCGACCCGGCGCCAGCCGCGCAGGCCGTGGATCTCGGGTTTGCGCGAGGGTGTGGACATAAACGCGCATGTTGGGACGCGAAGGGCTGTGCCGCCAAGAGAAAGTTCCATCAAGTCACGTGACTGGGGTGTCGTGGCCCGACGCTTGCATGTTGGCGCTCGACGGCTCGTTGGTTTGGCCGACAATCTTGTTCAACTAATGCACGCATTCTTCGGTATCGCGCTGGAAATATTTATTGTCCTGTTCCTGGTGGCGGCCAACGGCTTCTTCGTGGCGGCGGAATTTGCTCTGGTTAAGGTGCGTGCCAGTCAGCTCCAGCCGATGGTCAAGACAGGCGGCTGGCGGGTGAAGCTCGCGCTGGCGGCAACCAATCGACTCGATGCCGCGCTATCGGCCACTCAGCTCGGCATTACCTTGGCCAGTCTTGGCCTCGGTTGGGTCGGTGAGCCATTTATCGCGCATCGTATCGCGCCTCTGCTGGCGAAATTCAGCGTCACCGATCCGACCACGGTATCCTCGGTGTCGTTCGCGGTGGCTTTTGCGGTCATTACCTTTTTGCACATTATTTTTGGCGAGCTCGCGCCGAAGTCTCTCGCGATTCAGCGCCCCAAAGCGGTGGCGTTATTCACGTCGGCACCGTTGATCGGGTTTTACTACTGCTTGTTCCCTTTCATCTGGCTGCTGAACGGCACGGCGAATCTCTTCCTGAAATGGGCGGGACTCGATCCAGCGGGCGAGGGCGAGCACGGCTTCAGTTCCGAGGAACTGGAGTATGTGCTGAGCCACGCACGGCATTCGCACCCCGGGGATTCGTTGATCAACAAGCTCATGATCCGCTCACTGCGCCTGCGCGAAATCCGCGCCCACCAGATCATGCGTCCGCGCGAGCAGATCGTGGCGCTCTGGCTCGACAAGCCGATCGAGGAAAATCTGCGCATCGCTCAGATGAGCGGGCATAGCCGCTTTCCGGTGTGCCGTGGCGGCTCGTTCGATCAGGTTGAGGGCGTGCTGCTGGTGCGCGAATGGCTGTGGCAGATCCATGCGCTCGGCCCGCAGTCGCCGTTCGAGCCGCTGATGCGCCCGGTGCTCACCTTCACCCTGAAGACTCCCATTCACGCGATGCTCGAGTTGTTCCGCTCGTCGCGGAATCACCTCGCGCTGGTGCTTGACGATGCGGGCAACACGGCGGGCATCGTAAGTTTTGAGGACGTGCTGGAAGAGATCGTCGGCGATATTCGCGACGAATTCGACATCGAGCACGGGCCGATTTTTGAGCTGAACGAACAGTTCATCGTCGTCAGCGGCGCGCTGACGATGCGCGAATTACAGGCGGAGACTGGCTGGACCTTTGAATGGAATCCGAAGGAAACCGTCGCGGTGTGGACGCAGCGCCATTTCGGACGCCTGCCCAAGCGCGGCGAAGTGATCACGGTGGGTGATTATCACGTCACCGTGGTGGATGTTCATGCCGAGCGCGTGCGTCGCGTGAAAGTGCAGCGCGTGGCACCGACGGTGGCCGAGTAACTCGTCCCCGAGATCAAGGAGTGCGGCCCAGTTGCCGCACTCCGGTTCAGTGTCTAGCCGTCAGGGGCCGAGTGCCTCGGGCTCCTGATGATGGGTCATTGTGGGTTGGCGGGGCCCGATAAAGGTATCCGGGGATAGCGAGGCGCGGCGATCAGGCTGAGGGAAGGATACCGTGGTGGTGTCGCGGACCATTTGGCCGAGTTGGACCCAGAAATTGTCGGTGAGCTCGTGGTGGACGCCCCAGTGGAGACGATGAGATGAAAGAAACGACATGATATGAGCATTGTTGGCCTGATGGTGTCAGGCGGTGCGGGCAGAGCACGGGAAGGTGAGGCACGGAGGCCGCTCCCGGTGTGCGTGCGATCAGTCCTCGTCCGGCGGACTGCGGCTCGACGGCAATCCGATCATCATCACGATAACCCGTAGCAAGGTGAACCTTTGCCGGCCGCGTTTCATGGGGTTCTGAGAGCATTGGCGGTGCCAGATTCCCCGCTCTCCACGAGGCTCTCTCCGTTGGGAAATAAAAAGCCCTCAACTCGTTAAAGTTGAGGGCAAAAACTGGCGGGATGAACGGGACTCGAACCCGCGACCTTCTGCGTGACAGGCAG
>CBRAFO010000119.1:0-10625 GCA_967755175.1 uncultured Opitutaceae bacterium
GCGGAGAGTTCGCTGGTGCGGCCGCCGACCCAGTCCCACATCGGGAAACGGGCGAGCCACTTCTGGTCGATGGCGGTTTTCTCCAGCTTGGAGCCGGCGCCCGTGACGGCGACGTAGTGCTTGGTGAAATCGAGACCGGCGGCCTTGAAGGCGGCGGCGGCTTCGAGCTGGCCATTGCGCGTCTCGGCGGTGCCGCCGGACTTGGAGATAACCACCGCGATGGTCTCGGAGAGTTTGCCGGCGAGGCTGGCGAGGACGTAATCGATGCCGTCGGGATCGGTGTTGTCGAAGAAGGAGACGGCGAGCTTGTCGGCGGCGGGCTGGCCGAGAGCGTGATTGACGAATTGCGGGCCAAGGGCGGAACCGCCGATGCCGATCACGAGGAGCTGGGTGAACTTCTTGCCCGTGGAGCCAACAATCTTACCGCTATGAACGTCAGCGGCGAAGGCCTTGATCGCGGCGAGAGTGTCGCTGATTTCCTTCGCGAGCTCGGCCGTGGGGGCGAGCTGGGGAGCGCGGAGCCAGTAGTGACCGACCATGCGATTCTCATCGGGATTGGCGATGGCGCCTTTTTCGAGAGCGGCCATGTCGACGTAGGCGGATTGCAGCGCGGCTTCCTTCGAAGCGAGGAATCCCTCCGGGAAGGGGATGCGGCTGATATCGAGCGCGAGGCCGAGCTCAGAGTTCTGGTAGTAGTGGGTTTTGAAACGGGACCAGGTGGACATAGAATGAAAAGAAAACCGGTTATGAAGTCTCAGACGGAGCGGACAAGCGAGGACAGGGAAGGTGCGCAGAATGAAAAGATTCTGTTATTATAATGAAGCGATGCTACGACTGCGGATGCTGAGGCGCTTTAGCCGACGGGGTGTGCCGGGCCTTACGCACGTCGGTGAAGGAGGGAAGCTCAAGATATTCGGCGGCTTGCAGCAACGCCATGATCTCTTTGGAGGACTCGCGACGCTTCGCGGCCTCTCGCAGAAGGGGAGCGGCATCACGTTCGCCGAGGCGTAGAAAACCATCGATTGCCGCCTTCCGGATTTCAGGATCGGGATCGTCGAGATACGGGGCAATCAGCGGGATGGACTTCACGTCATACGCGGTCGAAGCGTCGTCGATGAACGACAGTGCGGCGGCGCCTGTTTTCAGCGGGGCGGAAGCGGATACGATGGGCGGTTTAGTCGCTCCCACGGCGGTCGGAGTAACGGGGGTTTGCCCATCTGAAATCGGGCGAGTCGCCGCTTCACGGGTTGCATCTGGTAAAGTCGAACGCGACGACCTCACGACATAGACGCATGCCAAAACAACGAGGATCAGGACCGTGGAGATTAGGATACGACGCATAGACATAAAAACGCCGATCCGTGGGGCGGATCGGCGGGAAGTGAGAGCTGTGAGATTTAAGGCTTCAGAAGGGCTGATTACAAGGACAGCTCGACAGGATAGCTGCTGATGTCGAGAGGCACGAACGCAGAGAACGAGATGGAGCCTTCGATGGGGCTTTGCTCGTCGTCGTTACTGTGGTCGGTCAACATACCGACGATCGGGCTCAGCTTGACGGCGCCGAGCAGGTTAAAGGTAAAACTATAGGTAGCGTCGTTCTTTTTGATGCTGCGCGTGCTGGAGGCAGTGCCGCCGACCGCGATAGCCGTGAGCTCAAAGCTCTCGTTGTAACCATTGTCACCTTCCAGCACCTGAGTGCCGGATACACCGATGACGGATTTGAACGTGTCCTTGGTCGAGGTGAGAGTGTCCCCACTGTAGGTGTGCTTTTGGGCTTCGGCCGATACGTTCGTGTCCGTGTTCATACCGAAACGAGCTGAGGGAATGACCACCGGCGTCTGACCGGTTTTGACTGCATAAAACACCAGCGTATTACCATCGTCGGTGAGCAGGGGAGTCTGATCGACCACCACCAGTTTCCAACCGGTCGTAACGGTGTCCGGCAAGACGCCTTCCGCGAGTAGATCGGCCAGCAGTTCCTTGTTCGAATAACGCGATACCACCTGCTTGGTCACATAGTTGGTTTCGGTATTGTTGGGATCTTCTTGAGTATGAGTCGAGGTGAGCGTGAGGGTAACGTTAGCGGAGGCACCCGGGGTAACCGAAGGGACGACGGCCAGCGCGGAGAGCGGCGCGAGCAGCGTAGCGAGGAGGATGAGTTTGGCTTTCATGGGAATAGGCGTGGTGTAGGTGTGACGTGTGATTGGACGCATGGCGGCGTGCAGATGTTTAGCGCTCGCTGATTGAAGCAGGTAACTGCATTAACGCCGGAGTGATGTCCGATTTTTTAGGGGAAAAGTAAACCTTCTAAAAAGAAGGGGTTAATTGAGAAGTCCCTCTTCTGGGAACCCGAGTCGTGATAAGCCCGGGTCCCGAGGAAAAAGATACTGCTTTTTAACGCACCACGCGGGCGCCGCCGCCCTTCATGAGCTTTTCCACTTCCTTCTGCGTCGCCATCGAGGTGTCGCCGGGGGTGGTGCTCGCAAAAGCGCCATGAGCGGCTCCGTAATCGACGGCCGCCTGCGGGTCATTCTTCGAAAGGAAACCAAACTGGAGACCCGAGGCGAAGCTGTCGCCGCCGCCCACGCGGTCGAGGATTTCGAGGCCGGGATATTTGCGGCTCTCGTAGAACTTGCCGTCGTGCCAGAGGATCGCGCTCCAGTCGTTCACCGTAGCGGTGATCACGTGGCGGAGCGTGGTCGCGGCGACCTTGAAATTCGGGAATTCCTTCACCGCAGTCTCGATCATCGCCTTGAAGGCGTCCGTCTCGATGTGCGTGAGGTTCTCGGCTCCCTTGACTTCGAAACCGAGCGAGGCGGTGAAGTCCTCTTCGTTGCCGATCATTACATCAACATACTTGGCGATCTCGCGGTTAACCTCCTGCGCCTTCTTGAGGCCGCCGATGGTCTTCCACAGCGACGGACGGTAGTTAAGATCGTAGCTGACGACGGTGCCGTATTTGTTGGCAGCCTTGACCGCTTCAATGGTGAGCGCGGCGGTGCTCTCGGACAACGCGGCGAAGATGCCGCCCGTGTGGAACCAGCGCACGCCGAGTTTGCCGAAGATGTAGTCCCAATCGAAGTCGCCCGGCTTGAGCTGGCTGGCAGCCGTGTTGCCACGATCCGGCACGCCGACTGCGCCGCGAATGCCGAAACCACGCTCGGTGAAATTGAGGCCATTGCGCACGGTGCGGCCGATACCGTCGTCCTCACGCCACTTGATGAAGTCCGTGGCGACGCCGCCCTGCATGATGAAGTCTTCGACAAGATGGCCGACCTCGTTGTCCACGAAGGCGGTGCACACGGCGGTCTTCAAGTTGAACGCCTTGCGGAGGCCGCGGGACGTGTTGTATTCGCCGCCGCCTTCCCAAGCGGTGAACTGGCGGGCGGTGCGCACGCGGCCCTCGCCTGGATCGAGGCGGAGCATGACTTCACCCAGCGAGAGCTGGGCATAGTGACATTCGGAGGCGGGACGAATTTTAAGGCTCATGGGAGAAGAAAGGGTGAGAACTGAGAGTTGAAGGCGATAAACTTGGAAGGCCAGATCGGAGATACGAACGCTTAGGACAAAGGCGACTGTTGTCTGGACGCAAGCGGAGTCGGAATGTGGCGGCGTTGAACGATCAGAATTTAAATGTGGAAAGCAGGAAATCAGGAAACGGAGCAGGGGAATGGCGGCTTTTCCTTTCCCGGTCCGATCCCGCTTTCCAGCTTTCCACATTAAAACAGTCCGTTCCGGTTTTGCCTGCGGCCACATCAGACCACCTACCATCGCGCGCGGGTTTATCGGGTTGAAGCGTCCGGATTTCGCTGAAAGGTGGAACCACTTCCATGCCCTCCTTCGGACCAGCGACTCGGAAACTCCAAAGCAAACTCGGCCGCCGCGTATCGACCGACCACGACGTGCTCTTCGCCGCGTCGTTCGACGGCAGCAAACTGTCGTTTCTTCCCGAAGCGGTCATCAAACCGAAGACCAAGGCCGACATCGCGACCGCCCTCGCTCTCGCCAACCGCTACAAAGTGCCCGTCACCACGCGCGGCTCCGGTTCGTCACTCACCGGCTCCGGCTCGCCGATTGCCGGCGGTTGGGTGCTCGACCTCTCCGGTTGGAACAAGATCACCGTCGATGCCGAGGCCGGCTTCGCCCACGTCCAAGCCGGCGCGATCGTGGGCAACATTCACAAAGCCGTCGAAGCGCTCGGCTGGTTCTACCCGCCCGACCCCGCGTCGAAACAATACTGCTCCATCGGCGGCAACATCGCTTGCAACGCCGGCGGCATGCACGGCGGCAAATACGGCGTTACCCGCGACTTCGTGCTCGCGCTCAAAGGCTTCCTGCCGACCGGCGAATACGTGGAGTGGGGCACCGCCACGAAAAAGTTCTCCTCCGGTTTCAACCTGCGCGATCTCTGGATCGGCGGCGAAGGCATGCTCGGCGTCGTCACCGAGGCCACGTTGAAACTCATCCCGTTGCCCGCGGCGCGCTGGACGCTGCTCACGTCCTTCGAAGACGAAGCCGCGGCGTTCAAAGCCATCCGCGCGCTCTTCGCGCAACGCGTGCAACCCGCCATCTGCGAATTCCTCGACCGCTACGCCGTGCAATGCGCCGAGGCCAAGACCGGCAAGACCGTGTTCGCCGGCCAGGCGGGGCGCCCCGTGATCCTCCTCGAACTCGCCGGCACGGCCAGCGAAGTCGCCGAGACCAAAGAAACCGTGCTCGCCTGGGCCAAGGACAACACCACCGCGTTCCGCGAAGCCCGCGACCGCGCCGAGGCCGAGGAACTCTGGGACGTTCGCCGCAAATGCTCCGGCGCGATGTTCGCGCTAGGCGACTCGAAGCTCAACGAAGACATCGTGGTGCCGATGCGCAGCTACGAGAAATTCGCGCTCTTCCTCGAAAAACTCCGCAAGTCCTCGCGCCTGCCGATCCCGACCTTCGGACACCTGGCCGACGGCAATCTGCACGTGAACATCATGTATCACCGCGAAAACCACGCCGAGTATCTGCGCGCCGAGAAAGCGGTGGGCCAGCTCATGGCCGGCGTGGTGAAGCTCGGTGGCGCGATCTCCGGCGAACACGGCATCGGTTTGGCCAAAACGCCCTTCCTGCGCCTCCAGCATTCCCCGGCGCAGATCAAGGCGATGAAAGCCGTGAAAGACGCTCTCGACCCCAACGGCATCCTAAACCCCGGGAAAATGTTCACGCTCTTCAAAGTCTGGGAACACCCCCGCCTGAAGATCGCTCTGCCTTGGGATCACAAGTAAGTCCTTTTGCGTTTGAGTGGCGCTCCTGAGCAGGATCATGTGGGCGCTCCAAATGAACGAAACGCTACCTCCTGGCTCTAGGCGCCCGATCAAGGCTCGTGAAACCCGGTGGGCCATCCAGATCGCGGCGTCGCTCGCCCGGGCCGGTGTTCGACCCAACACCATCTCGGTGATGAGCGCGGTATTTGCCGCCGGTGCGGGCGGATGCCTTGCTGGAACTGTGAACGCGGGTCATGGGGGCGGGGCGATCCTGTTCATCGCGGCGGCCGTGGGGATTCAGCTGCGTTTGTTGTGCAATCTATTCGACGGCATGGTGGCGGTTGAGGGTGGGTTTCGCACCAAATCGGGCGAGATCTTCAACGAACTTCCGGATCGTTTCGCGGATGCTTTTATTTTGATCGGAGCCGGTTATGCCGTGAGGTCGGTTGAGGGCGGACTGATTCTCGGGTGGGCTGCTGCGGTCCTGGCGGTGATCACTGCCTATGTGCGGACACTCGGAGCGGCGGCCGGGGCGGGACAGTGTTTTCTGGGGCCGATGGCCAAGCAGCATCGCATGGCGGTGATGACGGCTGCCTGCGTGCTGGCGGCGGCCGGCGTGTTGATGAATGCGGGAGTGCAGGTGGTGGCGGTCGCGCTCGGTATCGTGATCTTGGGGACGTTGCTCACCATCACGAGGCGCACACGGCACATTATCCAGACACTGGAAGCCCGATGATCCGCGCTTTGATCATTGGTCTGGTTCGGCTGCTGACGGGAGTGCGCGCGCGATGGATCGGATGTGCGCCCTCTGATCGGCAACGGATTTATTTCGCCAACCACACCAGCAACCTCGACGCAGTGGTGTTATGGGCCGCGTTGCCACAGGCACTGCGCGCACGCACGCGACCGGTAGCGGCGCACGATTATTGGACGAAAGGAATGATCCGTCCTTATCTGGCCAGCCATGTTTTCAAAGCGGTGCTGATCGAGCGGAAGAAAGTCACCGTGAAGAATAACCCAATGGTTCCCATGCTCGCGGCTCTCGATGAAGGCAGTTCGTTGATCATTTTTCCCGAGGGCGGACGCATGGAGGGCGACGAACCGGCGGCGTTCAAAGGCGGGCTCTACCACCTGGCCAGCCATCGCTCCGCCGTGGAGCTGATTCCCGTCTGGATCGACAACGTGAATCGCGTGCTGCCGAAGGGGGAGTTTCTGCCGGTGCCGATGTTGGGCAGTGTCACCATGGGCGCGCCGGTTGCTTTCGACCGTGACGAAGCCAAGGAGGTTTTCCTAGAGCGGGCGCGTCAGGCCCTGAATGCCCTGCGTTCATCGTGATTTCATAAAAATGGACCAACAACTACTTTGGCTGGCCGGGGGAGTGGGCGCGGTGCTGGTCATCGCCTCGGTCATCGGGGCGGTGCTGGCGATCCGTGCGACCTCCGAGAGTGCACGGGCCACCGTGGCCAACCTGAACGCCCGCACGCGTGCGTGGTGGATTATGGCGGTGATCTTCGGTCTGGCGCTCGCACTGGGGCGTGCCGGAGTCGTCGGGTTGTTCGGGCTGATGTCGTTTCTGGCTCTGCGGGAGTTTATCACGCTCACGCCCACCAAACGAGGCGACCACCGTGCGCTGTTTTGGGCGTTTTTTGTGATTACGCCCGTGCAGTATTATTTCGTGATGACCGGGTGGTATGGGATGTTTTCGATTTTTATACCGGTTTATGCGTTTCTCTTCCTGCCATTGCGTTCGGCGATCGCGGGAGATTGCACGGGTTTTCTGGAGCGCGCAGCGAAAGTTCAGTGGGGGCTCATGGCATGTGTTTACTGCCTGAGTTACGCACCCGCCCTGATGGGATTAGAGATCGCAGGTTATGCGGGGAAAAATGCCAAACTGATCGTCTATCTCGTGGCCGTTGTGCAGATGAGCGACGTGCTTCAATACGTGTGGGGCAAGACGCTGGGCCGGCACAAGATCGCTCCACTGGTGAGCCCGAGTAAGACGTGGGAAGGTTTTGTGGGCGGGGTGTTGTCCGCTTCAGCGCTCGGTGCGGGCTTGTGGTGGGCGACCCCGTTCACCCCATGGCAATCGGCGGGTGTTTCGCTGGCGATTACGCTGGCCGGGTTCTGCGGTGGACTAGTGATGTCTGCGATCAAGCGGGATAGGGGAGTCAAAGATTACGGATCGTTGATCGAGGGGCACGGCGGCGTGATGGACCGCGTGGACTCACTGTGTTTCGCCGCGCCGGTCTTCTTTCATATTGTCAGGTATTGGTTCACCTAAAAGTCGCCGGCGGACCTAGTAGGCTGCGGCTCCCTACCAGAGGCTATGATAGCCGATACTGCGGCTTAGCGCGTGTTAAACTGAGGAGCCGGGGAGCTGTTCACCGTCAGCGTTACGCGACATCGCGGAAGTCTTATGCGATAACCGGGTGACGCTATGCGGTAACCCGGCATCGCTAGGCGATAATCCGGCACCGTTGTGCGGTAACCCGGCAACCTTATGTGATAACCGGGGAGGGTTAGGCGGTATTCCGGTGCTGTTATGCGCTAATCCTGTGGCGTTATGTGGAATTTGGGCGGTGCTATGCGATTACGCGGCGCAACTAGGGGACAGCCCGGCTCCACTATGCGATTACGCGGCGCCACTATGCGCTAACCCGAGAGCGCTGGGTGATAATCCAAGAGCGCTGGGGGACAACCCTCTGATTCTAAAGACCATCCCGGTCGCGCTAAAAACTAGCCCCCGGATTCTAAGAAGTGATGAGGGAAACTTAAGAGGCCTAGAGTAAGTCCGAATACTTATTTCCTATTGGTTGCGTCGGTGATGGGCCTCTCTAAAACGCACCCGGAATGCGTTATTTGGGGGCCGCAGATGCTTCAATCGCCTGCCGGAAAGTAGCTAAACGGGTGCCGGAGAACGCAGATGAAATAAACACTACCGCCTATTTGGCTTCCTCAGCGCCTGAAGCGCCCGTTGGCCAGAAAAGCCTCACTACATACCGCTAGAACCCAAACCAAAGATGTCCGACACGACCATCGCTACCCCAGTAGCCCCCACCGCCGCCCCCGCTGCGACGCCGACACCCACTCCGCACAAACGCACCCGTTCGAGCGTCAATCAGCGCCACGCCACCGAGCTCGCCCTTGCCAGGTCGATCCTCGGCCGCGCCAAAAAAACCGACTACGCCCCCAAATTGGTCAATGAAGGCATCGGCGCTGAATTTGTCACCAAGCTCGAGGCCAAGATCGACGAAGCCGACAAGCTTCTGGCTGGCGCTGGTGGAAAAACCGCCGACAAAAGACCTCCACTCGCAGCGAAGAAACGATCAAGGAGGAGCTGCTGGAACTGATCGGCATCATCCAGAGCCGCGCCAAGCGTAAATACACGACGCCCGGCGACCCACAACGGGCCACTTATTATATTGGTGAGTCAATCGGTGTCAGCCGCAGCGCCCTCGAAGCCGCCGCCACGGCGATCCTCGTGCGCATGGCGACCGATACGTTGCCCGGGGGCACGGAGGCCGAAGCCGCCCTGAAAGTCGCGCTCGACGCCTATATAAACAGCCATACGACACAGGCCGGCGATCAATCGGGTGCGACCACTACCCGGGCCTTCCTGACCGATAAGATAAAGGAAATCGCCCTCCTGCGCCGCGAAGTGCAATACGCGGCAGACGCCCTCTGGCCGGCGGCCCATCCCACCAATGCCGGCGTGCGCGTCGAGTTCAAGATCCCTGCAAATCGGGCACTGCGGTAAAGATTCGCCCTAGCAAACACCCGCCCGGCCAAAAGTCGGACGGGTTTTTATTTTCGGCCTACGCGGCCTGACGCCCAAGATTGTCCCGGGTTTATAACTTCCACTCGGGCAGAGATAAAAGTTAAAGACGTGACTCAGTTGCGCCTTTACGGGGCATGAAGTTTGCTAAAACATGGTCCGGCATGGCTCTTCCACCCTCAAAGTCGGCCTAGCGCTGTTCGGCAAGAATACACTGCCATGCAGCCCAAATCGCTTTCGTTTAGATTAGCCCGCTTTTCGGCGGTTATCATATTCGTCTTTTCCATTCTTCTACTTGCCGCCAATTTTGTGATCACGGTGGTTCCTAGAAAAGTTGAAGTCAGAAACGCGGAAGGCGAAGTGATCGGAAGTGCAACGCTACGAGAGCCCACCGAAGAGTTCGGACTGATATTCTTAGCCTTTACGGTCTTCAGCGGCTTCCAGATTTGGACACTGTCTTTAATCGGAAAAGAAAAATGAAAGCCACGGAATCGAACCAGGCGCTGACGCCACGATCTTCGCTGGCGCGACTTATCTTGAACGTTCGGTAAAATAAAACCCATGAATCACTATCAAAAAGTCCTGATCTGCATCTTCCGGACACTCGGAGTCCTCGTTATAGCGTATACGACTATGATGATCATACCTGCACTTCAAGTCGGAATGGGCCTAGTGCCGATTATCCCGTTTTTAGGCATGGGGATCATACTTTATATGGCGGCTGTCCCGCTCGCTAAAATCATCACGATCGGATTGAAGGAATGAAAACCACGGAGCCGAACCGCCGAGAAACCTCGGGGTGAAAACCGAACCAGCAGCTAGTTAATGACCCTAGGCAAGAATATCAGACCCATCCCCAATGTCCCTATCAGACGAAATACAAAAGCTTGCTGACCTCAAAGCCGCAGGCGCTCTCAGTGAAGACGAATTCCGGGAGGCGAAATCTAAGCTTCTCCGTCAGGAAGAGCCTTCCCGTCGTGAGATGGGTGACTACCGTGAAACTGATTCACTTGGCAGGGCGGCCAACCGCTACGTTTCATTCCAAGTCGTCAGCGCTGTCATCGCGATCATTATATTTTTGATCTTCTTCGCCCCTGCGATGTGTAGCAATTCAGGACCGTTACTTCCGCCGGGCTTCCATTGATGAATAAAGCCCGAGTTCCGCTCAATAAAACTGTTCGCCATATAAAATGAACTTTCTTCGTAAGATTTTTGGTGGAACCAAAGAACACGCCCCCGAGCAAGAGCCGTGGCTGTCAGGCGAAAAGCTATATGAAGGCTTCCCGCTTCTATTGCGGAAGCCAGCGAAAATCGACTACGCCAATCTGCCGCCAGCACTTTTGACCATCGTTCAGCACCTCGAAAAAACCAAGCCGAACGGTCTTCCGGAGCCGGACTACAATGATACACTTGCCGACTTCGATCACGAGGTCATCGACTATCTCCCGAGTATGCGATGTGGCAGCGTTGTTTTAGTCGAAACGTTCGGGCACAAACGTAGTTATTATTGTTATTGCGATGCTACCGTATCGCCAGAGGAGACAAAAAATCATTTCCAGAAGCGATACCCTGCGTTCCGCCTCGAAGTTTCAAAGCGGCCAGACCCG
>CBRAFO010000120.1:0-10618 GCA_967755175.1 uncultured Opitutaceae bacterium
CCGTCCCTCCGTGGCCCTCCGCCCCCCGCCCCCCCCCACCCCCGCGCCCCCCCCCCGCCCCGACCCTACATCATCGAAACAAGGCGAGCCCTTTCCGCCCTCATCGTTCTCTTTCTCGTAATCGTTCTCGTTCTCAATGATCGAGTGCCTCGCGTTTCCGAAAAAGAGAACGAGAACGAACCAGCCTCCACCCCCGCCCACGAAAGCCTCTAATGCCTCCGAAACTGTGATCCCCATCGGCTCGACGCGAATGGCGTCATCAAACCCATCAGCCCGCTTGTCACCCCGTTCAAACCAGGTCTGCGCATCTATCAGCCGATCCGGACTTTTCCCAACAGGTTCCGATAGTGCAAGGGCGCCCGCCCATTCAGGCGTTTGAAAAAGCGGCTGAAATAGTGTTCGTCGGCGAAACGCAGCCGGTGAGCGATCTCTTTTACGGACTGATCCGTTTCTACCAGCAGATCACAGGCTTTTTGATGCAGTTTACGATTAATGAACGCCTTTGGGCTCCGTCCCATTTCGCGGGAGAAGGCCATCGAGAACGCGTGCACGGATGTCCCATATAACTTGGCCAGACTCTCAATCCGCAGGTCTGCCCCCACTTGCTCGTCCATGGCTTTTAAGATGTGTGCGAAGCGGCCGGCGCTGCGCCTCTGTCGCGTGATGATGTCCTCCAACCCTGGGAAATGGGTGGCTATGGCTTCAAGAATCCGGCTTCGAAGGCGGAGTCCTTCGCCCAAGGAAATGTGACCCTCGCTCCAGCGAGGAACCTGCTCGTCCACCCCCCATTCCCCAAGGTCGATTGGCCGGCGATCCGGATAATCCAGCAGCGGGTCCAAGCCCTCGACCCATTCGCAACGGAACGTGACGAAGAACGTTTCCATGAACCGCGGGGCCAAACGGCGCATCGGAGTGTTGCCCGGCGCAAGGTAAGCGTGGCCGCGTTTCATTCGCAGGCGTTTTCCGCGGTGAATCACCGTGGCGCCTCCCGCCGCCACGAAGTTGATGTGATGCAGCCAATCGGATTCCTCCCCTCCCCGACTGCTCCAATCCTGACCGACCCGACTACGATAGAAGCCATGCAACCGGATGTTCAGCCGGTTCCAAAGCGCCAACTGCGACTCGGACGCCTGAAAGAGGTCCACCCTGGTCTCAATCTGCGGTTTCGGAGATTTTCCGCGCGAGGCTTTCATTTTTCAGGATGTTAAATACGTGCACGCCAACAGCTGTTTTGTCCATGTCCGAAGGCCCACGGATCGGCTAATCTGGAAACATGCCCATACCCCACGTCCTGCGCATCCCGCTCATGCTGACCATTGCCGCGACCTGCCTCCCCGCCGCAGACTTCTACGTCTCGCCCGACGGTCGCGACAGCAACCCCGGCCGCACTCGCACCGCGCCTTTCAAAAGTTTCTCCGCCGCCCAGCAAGCCGCACGCAAGCTCGCCGGTCGCGAGCCGGTCACGGTCATCTTTGCCGACGGCATCTACTACCTGCCGGAAACAGTCACCTTCACCGACGCCGACTCGGGCACAGCCAAGGCTCCGGTCCTTTATCGCGCCCTCAACGAGGGCAAGGCCGTCATCAGCGGCGGTCTTGAGCTGCGAAACCTCGCGTGGAAGCCCTACCGCGACGGCATCATGCAATCATCCCTGCCCGCCGGCTTCACGACCGACCAGCTCTTTGTAAACGGCCGGCTTCAGCTCATGGCCCGCTATCCTAACTTCGACCCGGCGGTGCATATTTTCGACGGCTACTCGACCGACGCATTTAGCAAAGAGCGCGCCTCTCGCTGGACCGGTCCCGCCGGCGGTTTCATTCACGCGATGCACACGCATCTTTGGGGTGATTACCACTACCTCATCACCGGCAAAGACGCGTCGGGTGAAGTCACCTACGTCGGCGGCTGGCAAAACAACCGCCAGATGGGCATGCACAAAACCTATCGCTTCGTGGAAAACATCTTTGAGGAACTCGACTCGCCCGGTGAGTGGTTCCTCAACGTCAAGACCAGCACGCTCTATTTCTACCCACCCGCCGGCCTGAATCTTGACACCGCCAAAATCGAAGGCGTGCGCCTGCGTCACCTCGTCGAGTTCAACGGCACCGAGAAAGCCCCCGTGCGTTTCGTCACGTTGCGCGGCTTCGCTTTCAACCACGCCGCCCGCACCTTCATGGACAATAAGGAACCGCTCCTGCGCTCCGACTGGACCACCTATCGTGGCGGAGCGATCTTCTTCAATGGCGCCGAGGATTGCGCCCTGGAAGACGCCACGCTCGAACGCCTCGGCGGCAACGGCGTTTACGTGAACAACTACAACCGCCGCGTCGCCATCCGCGGCACGCTTATCCGTGAAATCGGCGCCGGCGGCTTCACGTTCACCGGCGACCCCGCCGCCGCGCGCAGCCCGCTCTTTGAATACAACCAGGTCCAAAAACTCGAAGCCATCGACCTGACGCCCGGCCCCAAGACCAACAACTACCCCGCCGACTGCCTCGTCGAAAATTGCCTCATCACCCGGACCAGTGAGGTCGAGAAACAAACCGCGCCCATTCAGATCGAAATGTCACAAAGCATCACCGTGCGCCATTGCTCGATCTACGACGTGCCCCGCGCCGGCATCAACATCGGCAGCGGCTGCTGGGGCGGACACATCATCGAAGGCTGCGACGTTTTCGATACGGTCCGAGAAACGGGCGACCATGGCTCCTTCAACTCCTGGGGCCGCGATCGCTTTTGGCGTCCCGACATCAAAGAGACCAACCAGTGGATCGACAAAGTCCCGCAGCTCGCCCTGCTCGACGTCGTAAAGCCCATCACCCTCCGCAACAATCGCTGGCGCTGCGATCACGGCTGGGACATCGACCTAGACGACGGCTCCTCGAATTACCGGATCTACAACAACCTCCTGCTCCACGGCGGCCTCAAGCTGCGCGAGGGCTTCAACCGCGTCGTTGAAAACAACATCATGGTGGACAACGGACTCTCTCCCCACGTCTGGTATGACGCCGGCGGCGACATCTTCCGCCGCAATATTGTCTTCCGGGGCAACTACAGCGAGGCCCGCATGTTTAAGAACAAACCGTGGGGCGCCGAAATGGACCACAACCTCGTCCACCAACCCGGCCGCACCACGCCCACCCCGGCGACCGGCCTGCAACGCCAGAGCCGTCGCGATGAACACTCGATCATCGCCGACGCGCAGTTCATCCAACCCACCGCCGGCGACTTTCGCGTGAAGGAGAGCTCGCCCGCCCTTGCGCTCGGTTTCCAAAACTTCCCCCAAGACAATTTCGGCGTTCAAAAGCCCGCGCTCAAAGCCATCGCCCGCACCCCGCTCATCGGCGAACAAACCGCCAAAGTCGCCGGACGCGACGCCTCCGCGCGCAACTGGTTTTCCGCCAAGGTCCGCAATATCGTCGGCGAAAGCGAAATGTCCGCCTTCGGCACCCCGGGCGAGACTGGCGTGCTCGTGCTCGTGGTGCCCGCCGACTCCGCCCTTGCCCGCGCCGGTCTCCGCAAAGACGACGTCATCCTTTCCCTCGGCGATCAACCTGTCGAGACGCTCGCTGATCTGCTCAGCCTCTCCGCGCTCTTCAAGCCCGGAGCGACGATCACGCTCGGTATCATCCGCACGCAAAAAGCCGCCACCCTCACGCTGCCCATCCCCGATCCGGGTGTGTCGGGTAAATAGGAAGGACCAGCTTCCCGCTCCGCCGCACACGCATTCAAAACACCCGGATATTTCCCTGCCGCGGGTCGAGTCCAAGATACAAGGCCGAGTATTGTTGTATTCCAACCTCTCCGACCGGCTAACGATCCGATGGTCAGGCCGAAACATACTAACATTTAGCGTCCCCACTTGGCTCTCCTCACCAGAAATAAGATTCCCCCCGTCCGGACTGAAATCCGGGGCGTTCTGACTCAAGTCCGGAGAGCTCGGACTCAAGTATTTGTTTTCCGGGCTCAAGTGCTTGCTCCCGGACCTCAAGTGTTTGCTCAGGAAACTTGAGTAGTTGCTCCCGAAACTTGAGCGCTTGCTCCCCGGACTCTAACGGCTGCTCTCCCGACTCGAGCGCTGCTCTCTGGACTCAAGCGCTCGTTATCTGCACTCTAACGGTTGCTCTCTCGACTCGAGCGCTGCTCTCTAGACTCAAGCGCTCGTTATCCGCACTCTAAGGTTTGCTCTCCGCACTCGAGCGCTGCGCTTCGCACTCGAACGCTGCGCTCTGCAATCGAGCGCTTGCTCCCCGGACTCGAGTGTTTGCTCTCGGGACTCGAGCCCGGAGAGCTCGGACTGAAGTCCGAACTACCCATCCACGACTGCCTTGAATAGTTGCTGAAGTGACTCAAAAGGGCACTCAAGTGGCCATAAGCAAAATTGAACGCGTCTATTCAAAGAGTTAAGCAATTAGTTAACCCGGTTGCATTAACTCGCAGCCGGCGAATGGGGCCCCAGCCTGCCGATCAAGGTAAAGCCATGACCGTTGAAGCCGGATAGACCGGCTTGGTGCGCCAGGGATTTGCCCCTAACCGCCTCAAAGGAGGCATTCGCAGCAAAATATGTCTCGTAGAAAACGTTCCTCCGCATCCATCAATAATGCCGAAACCCGTGCGGCTTCGATCGAATCAATCGATTCGACCCTCGATCTCGGCAATAATATCACGCTGGCTGCCTATAAGGCAGCGATCGCGAGCGCCAATGACCAGCTGTCGGCTTACAACACCGAGCTATCGAGAGTCGATGGGCTCTCCAGCGATTTCGATACGACGGAGGCCAAGCTGGACGATCTGTCGTCCCGTATGCTGGCTGGCGTCGGCGTGAAGTATGGCAAGAACAGCACTGAATACGAAAAAGCCGGCGGCACCCGTCCCGATGACCGTAAGTATTCGCACCAAGCCCCTGCCGCGACCACGCCGGCGGCCACCACGTAAGCCAGTCCGACGTGGCCCGGGCGTCCCGCCCGTGAGATCGGAACATGGGCGAGACGCCCATGCCACTTGGCCCCGGCCACAGTTAAAACGCATCAATCGTCTTTCGACGCCGACGGCTCCGCGGGCCGCCGGCGTTTTCGTTATATATAACCACCGCTGGCAGGGCGGCGTGACAAGTCCCGCCGTCGAAAGCGGCGAGAACTCGCCGCACTCCAGATCGGAGGCCTGCTTTTGCGCATTTTGTGCCTCTTGTGGCCAATCGCTCCGCCGGATTATCTATTTTTCTGATAAATGCGTAGCTCCCCGGAAGGATGGCCACAAGAAGCACAAAAATCGCAAAAAAAACGCCGCTGTCTTTGCGACCTTCACCTTTTGAGGCCCCTTTCAACCAAGTAGAAGACCCTGCACATGAACCTCCCGCGTCCCATCGATCAGCTTGCCGGTTGCGTGTGGCTGCCGCGCATCATCGCCAAAGCGCGACTGCTGTCAGCGGGGACGCTACCCGACGACTATGTTGCCCGGTTCTGTCACGCTTCAGGCGTGGACGGGCAGTTCATCTCGTTTTTCAACGTCACCAAGGAAGAGTTGCTGGCCGTGTGTGGGCGCAGCGATGAAGGGATCGCGGACTGGTTTCTGTCGTCGCTGGGGAGAAAAGGGCGGATCGAAGAATGGAATGGCATCGCGGTGAACCTGGGCCGTCCCGGCTTCCCCATGGCCGAGCGCCTCCCCATCGCACTCGCCACGACTTACTCGCACTTGGCTGGACGGGGCCTCACGACGGTGTTCGAGGTGCTCGAAGCCGACGAGAATGGCGGCTAACCCGCCTGCCTCGCTTCGGCCACGATCTGGTCACCTCCATTGACGGCACGCCTTGGCCAAAGTCGGCCCCTTCGCCGGTAGCCGTTCTCGCCGTCGGAGCCTTGGGGGTGAGCGGCGTTCACAGCGCCCCGACTCAAGGTCGTTGCTTATCCGTGGGCTTATCTCGTTGACCCGACAGTCGTGAGCTGTGGCAAATCAGCTCACGCCAACACTCGCTATGTCCACTCCCGCACGCACCAACTTGTTGCCGGCTGCCGCCGTTGTTTCCTTGCTGGTCTTGCTGCTGGGTGCGGCCGGGCTTTTCACCCTCAGTCTGACCCATTCCCGTGCCGCCGCCGCGCTTGAACGGCAGACGCGTCTCGATGAGGTCCGCACCACGGCGTTGGAAACTCAGGTGAACTTCAAAACCCAGGTGCAGGAGTGGAAAAACGTCCTGTTGCGTGGATACAAGCCCGAGGATTACGCCCGCTACGTCGCGAGTTTCGAGCAACGCGAAGCCGCCGTTCAGGCTGGGCTCGCGTCGATGAAGCCGCAGCTTGCTGTGCTCAACTTCACTGGCACGGACATTGATTCGCTAACGGCTCTGCACCGTGCGCTCGGTGCTGATTACCGCGCCGCGCTGGCCAGTTGGCGACGCGACGATCCCGCCGACGCCTTCGCGGTCGATGCAGCCGTGCGTGGTCGCGACCGCCAGTTGGGCGAGGATATCGATACGCTCGCCACCAAGGCCGCCAACGTCGCCGCCCGCGAATTGCAGGTCGCGGCCGAGCAGTCCGCCTCTCTTTACGCGGCGCTGCGCAAGGCGGTTTTCATCATCGCCACGGTCGCCGTGCTCGCCGCGCTGTGGCTCGTCTTCGTCGCCAACCGCGCGGCCCGCGTTTGATCCCTTCGCCGCCTCCTCGCGTGTTGCGCCCATGACCGAACTCGTTGCGCTTTTTCTCGCCGGGCTTGCGCTGTTTTTCTACGGCGTCGCGGGTATCCGGACGCACTTGAACGGCCTCGGCAGTCGTCGCTTGCGCCAGCAACTCTCCCGTTGGGCGCGCCACCCCGTGCTCGCCGGCATCTGGGGTTTTCTGTTCGGAGCCATCACGCAGAGCTCCACCGCCGTCGCCTTCATTCTCACTGGGCTGGTGTCGAACGGTCTCATGACCACCGCCCGTGCGCTGCCGATCATCGCGTGGGCCAATCTCGGCACCGCCGTCCTCGTTTTCTTCGTCTCGTTTAATCTTCACCTCGCGTTCCTCTACGTGCTCGGAGTCGCAGGGCTCGCGCTCGCGTTCAACGTGGGCGCGGTGCGGCATCGCCCGGTCGTCGCCGCGCTTTTTTCCGTCGGTCTGCTTTTCTTCGGGCTGCAAATGATGAAGGACGCCTTTGCACCATTGCCGGGCTTCGCGTGGTTCGGCGAGGTCGCCACGTTTCTCCAAGGCTCCGCGTTCGCCACCTTCGCCGTGGGTGCGCTCTTGCGCCTGCTCGTCCAGTCATCGTCCGCCATCGCGGTGATCGCGATCGCCCTCGCGCACGGCGGCCTTTTTTCCAGCGAACAGGCCGCCATGATGATGTATGGCACCGGTGTCGGCGTAGGCCTCTCGGTTTTCCTGCTTTCGTCCAACCTGCGCGGCATCCCGCGCCAGCTCGCGCTCTATCAGGCGCTCATCAACAGCTCCGCCGGCATGACGTTGGGCGCGCTTTATTATATCGAAAAACTCACCGGTTTCCCGCTCGCGCTTGGGCTCACCGAGCGGCTTGCGGGTGACGCCAGCCTGCGCCTCGCCTTTGCGTTTCTTATCCTGCAATCCACGGCCGTCAGCGCCGCCTTGATCTTCTCCCGCTCGGCCGTGCGTTGGCTGGAAAAGTTCTCTCCGCCGACCGACGAGCAGGATCTGTCGCGCCCGCGTTTCCTTTCCGAGGACGCCCTCAACGATCCCGAATCCGCCCTCGATCTCGTGGACAAGGAGCAACAGCACCTCCTCGGCCACCTGGTCTCGCAACTGGCCACTATCCTGGAAGAGACCGCCGCCACCTCCAAAGTCCCGGCCGGAGTGATTCACCGTGGCGCCGCAGCGGTCGGCACGGAGGTGCAGGGGTTCATTCGCGAACTCGCCGAGCGCGAGGTGGACCACGCGACCTCCCGCCGGGTGCTCGATTTCGAGCGCCGGATCGTGCTCATCCTCTCGCTCAACGACACGGTTCACTCCTTCGTCGAAACATTTACCCGCCTTCGCAGCGGTCCCACGCTGGAGGGCTCGTTTGTTGGCAACCTCGCCGAAAGCCTCAACACGCTGATCCTCTCCGCCATGGATGCGGCGCGCGCCAACGACCCCGACGAGGTCGCGCTGCTTCTTCGCATAACGTCGGACCGCGGCGACATCATGGAACGCCTGCGCCGCAACGTCCTCGCCGGCCCCCAGCCGCTCGATCATCAGCAGAAATCCCACCTTTTCTACCTCACGTCGCTCTTCGAGCGCGCCGTCTGGCTGCTCCGCCAGCTCGGCCTCGCCCAGCAAAGTCTGGACCCTTCCGAACTCCCCAATACGAACCCGTAACACGTGTCCGGCCCATCGGGATTGCCGCTTCGCGCGGCGGCCGACATCTGATGGGGAACGATCCAACGGTGTCCGGAATAGCCTATATGAAAAACGCTGAACCCAGAGAATTATCACCCACACAACGGGACGAACTACTCAATGTATTGAAATCCCGCTTTGATAAAAACCCGGGCCGCCACAAAGGCATCGACTGGGCCAAGGTAAAAGCACGGTTAGACGCCAATCCCGAAAAGCTGTGGTCACTCCATGAAATGGAACGAACCGGCGGGGAACCGGACGTGGTGGGCCAGGATAAAAAGACGGGCGAATACATCTTCTTTGATTGTTCATCGGAGAGCCCCAAAGGCCGCACTAGCGTTTGCTACGATCGCGAAGGGCTGGAATCGAGGAAAGAGCATAAACCCAAAAACAACGCCCTAGATATGGCTGCGGCCATGGGCATTGAGCTTTTGACGGAAGACCAATACCGGGAGCTTCAGACCTTGGGAGAATTCGACACCAAGTCGTCGAGCTGGGTGAAGGCACCGGCCGATATCAGAAAACTCGGTGGCGCCCTTTTTGGTGATCGCCGCTACGGCCATGTCTTCGTGTATCACAACGGTGCACAGTCCTACTATAGCGGCCGGGCATTCCGCGGCTCGCTCCGGGTTTAAGCGTCTCTTGCTCGTCCCCTCATCTCGCCCACCTCAACGCACGATGAAGGCTGCATACCGCTATCTTATATTTATCGTCCTCATCAACTCAGGCAGTGCGCTCTATTTCGGACGACCGGGATTCATTATTCTATTAAGCGCCATTTTAAGCGGTGGTTTTGGCTATGTTATCTGCGATACCGCTATCTCTCGGAGCATCGTGACCAATCAGGACGGCTGTATTTCCAGGGCGCAGAAGCCGGGGCAGTATTGGCTTCTGTTTTCGCTGCTATTGCTAGGCTTCCTATTTTCCGTCTCGGCCTGCTGGCTGCCAACCTCCGGCCGGTAGAACCTAGACCGCCGGCAGATCGCACCCGCGGCATCAGCCGCGCCTCCACTCAATCGCCGGAGCCATTGGCTAGAGGCCACTCCCAAAGAATCGGGCCATTGGCCGATTCTATTAGCGGTCACAACTCCGAGACCGCTCTTTGGGGAAAACGGGTTGCTAGTTATCAGACGACACGGCTTGTTCGAACCGCAGTTAGCACATTAACCCCAATGTCCAAAGGGACTTTTGAATTATGAAGAATAATGTCATCAGCCGTTGCCTGCTCATCCTCGCAGTCGTTTTGTCGGTCAATTCAGGTGTCGCCCAATCGGAAAAATCGTCCACTCACGCCGGGGGTGAACACTCCACCGAAGCGGAAAAGGGTCTTCGCGCCGCCAACGATCAATTCTACGCCGCACTCAATGCTATGTTCACCGGCGATCTCGCCCCGATGAACGCGATCTGGGCGCATCAGGAGGAGATAACCGATATGGGACCCTTCGGCGGTCGGTTGACGGGATGGACCCAGGTGGGTGAGGAATTTAAAAGAGAAGCCGCTATGAAGATCGGCGGACACGTGGGCTATAAAGACCTGGTGGTCCAAGTCGGTGGAGACATGGGTTACACGGTCTGTATTGAGCAGGGCGAAAACATGAGCACGGATGGCAAGCCAGTCATGGTGAGCCACCGGGCGACGAATGTTTTCCGGCTGATCAACGGCCAGTGGAAGATGGTCCATCATCATACGGACCTCTCCCCGCAACTCGAAGCCGCTGTCGGAATGGCGAAGTAATCGCACTCAACCGCGACCCTGCATACCGAATACTTCGAGCCTCGCAGTTTTTGACCACTAATGGAATCGGCCAATGGGCCGATTCTTTGTGAGTGGCCTCCCGCCAATGGCTCCGGCCTTCTATCGGAGGCGCGGCTGATGCCGCGGTTTTGATCGGCACCGATTCCGGAACTCGGGTTAAACTCAGCGGAGTAGGAATCCCTCGGCGGCATCAGCCGCCCCTCCGCTTAACCGCGAAGGCTATTAGCCGTAGCCGCTCCCAGAGAATCGCCCATTGGGCGATTCCATTAGTGGTTAACCAATCCGACTCCGAAGGATCGTAAACCGGACTGAAGACGGTTCATTCGCTTTGGGGATTTGTTTGTGACTCTTTTCGGCAGTCCTTTTTACCGTCCCCGCATGAAATCGCGCCGAGCAACCGACATCCGCCCCAAGGCCGTCAAAGTCGAGCATCCACTCCAGTGGCTCGCCGATCCTGTGGCCGACGAACCGTCGTTTGTCCTCAAGTCTTGGTTCGGCGGGCGGACCATCATGCTGCATGGCCTGCACTGCCTTTTCTTAACCG
>CBRAFO010000121.1:0-10599 GCA_967755175.1 uncultured Opitutaceae bacterium
CTCCTCTCGCCGTCGTCTGCGCCCTCATTGAACGCGATGGACACGTGCTCATGGCCCAACTCCCGGCACACAAACACCTCGGGGTTGAATGTGGAAATCAGGGAAAAGCACTCGATCCCCACTCCCCGTTTGCGCAGCCAGCTCCGTTCCTGATTTCCTGATTTCCACATAAAAATCCGTATGCCTGCATCTACTCCTCTCGCCGTCGTCTGTGCCCTCATTGAACGCGATGGACACGTGCTCATGGCCCAACGTCCCGCGCATAAACACCTCGGCGGCAAATGGGAGTTCCCCGGCGGCAAGGTCGAGCCCGGTGAAACTCCCGAAGTCGCTCTTCACCGCGAACTCCAAGAAGAGCTCGGCTGCACCGTAAAAATCCTCCGCGCACTCGCCCCGCACACCCACGCCTACGCGACGGTCACGGTGCAACTGATCCCCTTCGTCACCCGCCTGCTGCCGACCAGCGGCGCGCCACAAACCCACGAACACGCCGCCCTGCGCTGGGTGCCCGCCGTCGAACTCGCCACGCTCGATCTCCCGGCGGCCGACCTGCCGATCATCGAGGATTATCTGCGCGGCTGCTCTTAGTCCGACTCTGTTAGATCATTTTTAAAGTCGTAGCTATATTTTGAGCACACGATCACGGGTTCGTGATGTAGGGGCGTCGCTTGCGACGCCCGCGCTAGCAGAAAAGTCACCCGAACTTCATCCGGGCTTCGCAAGCAAAGCCCCTACGTTTCGAAGCACCACAGCTATAGTTTTATTTGAACCGCTCTTGGTTCGAGGTGGAGGGCGGACCTCCCGATCCGCCGATTTAATTCACTACCAACGCGTTTAATTCACTACCAACGCCGGTGCGTTCAGAGCGGCGTGGCGGCGATCGCGCGCAAATCGCGCGGCGCTTAGATTTCTCTCGCCGCCGGAGCGGGGCATCACCTTTATTTCGCTTGGGTTTATCGCTAAATCTAGGTGGTGAGCCTCCCCTATCCCATGTCCACCGCCCCTTCCCCCCTTTCCGCACCCAAAGCCGGCGCGACCCCCCGTGATGATCGCGTGCCGCGCCTCCAGAAATTTGGCTACGGGCTCGGCAGCATTAACGATATGTGGGGCCACTGGCTCTACATGGGTCTGGCCTTCCAGGTTTTCAACATTCACCTGCACGTTTCGCCGGCGTGGATTTCACGCGCGCTGCTTTGCAAACTGGTTTTTGAAGCCGTGTGGGATTCTGTCTTCGGCTGGTGGTCCGACAACACCCGCACGCGGTTTGGCCGGCGACGCCCGTTCATTCTGGTCGGGGCAGTCCTCTCCGGCCTCATGTTGCCGATGATGTTCGTGGTGCAACACGACTGGTCCGAGATTCACTATTTCTGGTTCATGGTCGGCTCCATGGCGCTGCTCGTGCCGATCATGAGTTGTTTCTACATGCCGTTTCAAAGCCTCGGCTTCGAACTGACCCCGTCCTACAACGAGCGCACCACGATTTTCGCGTGGCGTAGTGCGATGCAGAAGGTGCCCGAGGTGGCGATGTTTGCCGCCGCCGCCTTCACCACCGCTGGCGTCTGGGTCGGCGCCACCTGGACCAATGTGCCCGAGCGACTCTCCGATTTGGCCGGTCAGACCATTCACTGGTTCATCAATCTGGCGGCAGGCCTCTTCACTTTGGATTTTCCGCGTCTCGGCGTGTTGGCGAAGACGCTCTTCGGCTGGACTCAGGGAGCAACCGGCGCGAAGCCCGACATTCTGCTCGGAGCGCAGGTTTACACGATCATCCTCGGTTCCATCATGGTGGTCGCCGGGGTCGTCGTGTTTCTCCTCACCCGTGAGCGGTATTACGACAAGCTCGTCGTGGAGCAGCATCAGGGAAAAATTTCTATCAAAGCCACCCTGGGGCAGGCGCTTTCGTGCAGCCCCTTCCGGGTCAATCTCTTCATGGCCCTGGCGTATGGCATCGGCACCAGCATGGTCAGCGCCCTCGGCTACTACGCCACGGTTTACTTTGTCTGCAAAGGCGACGTGGCTGCGGGAGCCACCTGGAATTTCTGGATGGGCCTCACCGGTATGGCCCTCGGGCTGGCCGGCATTCCGGTTTACTCCTTTCTGGCGCGCAAGCTCGGCAAGAAACTCGGCATGATCGCGGTGCAGGTGTGTGCCATCGGCGGGTTCATCGCCACCTGGTGGCTCTACACCCCGAGCATCCAGTGGCTCCAAGTCGTGTCCTGCGGTCTGACCGCGTTCACCGGCTCGGGCTTTTGGATGCTCTACGGCTCGATGACCGCCGATGTGATCGATTACGACGAGTTGGAAAGTGGCAAACGCCGTGAAGGCGCTTTTGCCGCCTGCGGTTCCTGGACCATGAAGGTCGGCGTCGCCTTGGGCAGTTGGGCCTCCGGCGAAATCCTGCAACGGACCGGTTTCGACGCCGCCCTCGGTGGCAATCAGACCGATCATGCCATTTTCATGATCCGCATCTTGCTCGCTTCAATTCCGGTCATCGGACTCGTCGTCGCCTTAATGTTCCTCATCCGGTTTCCGCTCACGCAGCAAAAGATGGCCGAGATCCGCCAGAAACTCGAAGCCCGCCGCGGCACGGTGTAACCGCTCTGCCCGCCGTCGCCCTCGCCAGCGGCCCGTGCCGCCGAGGGCAACGCCGGCCCAGTGCCCGTCCTCGATTCCCTCGCAGAGCACCAGCGATGGGCTGGTGTATTTCGAAAACACGGCCGAGGTGACCAGTTATCTGGGGACGTAGGTTACACTAATGGGGCAATATGCCCTGGAGGACCACGATCCCAATGGAAGAGTGAACACGATTTGTCGCGAGACCCAGATGCCCCCGGGTGACTATATAGAAGCAGCCCACGTCGAGGCCGCCCGGCGAATTTTGGAAGAAGGAAACACCTCGCTGAAAGGGGCGACCGCCAAATGTGGCTTTTCAGATCAAAGCGACCTTCGACGCGCCTTTATCCGGCGGCTCCAAGCGACTCCGGCCGAGTATCGCCAGACCTTCTGTCCCGGTGAAGCGAGAAAGGGATAGTGCAGCAACTCCCATGCGGGCCTATTCCTGCTGACGACCATCTTTGGATAGGCTCACCGGCAGCCTTGTGCCAATCCAAGTGATTTCGCGGAAGATATAGGTATAGGGATTGAACTTTCTCTTAAGACGTGAAAAGTGCCCGCATCCACATGTCTTCCGGGCCCATCGAAACTCCCGCCAAACCCTTTATACGGTGGGCTGGCAGCAAGAAGCAGTTGGTCGAAAAAATTGCAGAACTGGCTCCAACTAAGTTCAAACGCTATATAGAACCGTTCACGGGATCAGCGTGCGTTTTTTTTAGGCTCAACCCAAGGAGGGCAATCCTCGGCGATTCGAATATGGAGCTCATGGCCACCTACCGTGCCATATCAAAAAACCCCAGGGGGGTTTATCAAATATTTAAATCCTTTGGTGATCCTGCGAAGTCTTATTATAAAATCAGGGGAGAAAGCGTCCACAAAAGGACCGAGACATGGAAGGCCGCGAGATTTCTGTATCTGAATCGGCATTGCTTTAACGGAATATATCGAACCAACCTCAATGGTGATTTCAATGTCCCTCTGGGGAGCCGATTTGGAGAGTTTCCAAGCCTAAAAGAATTTACCAAAGCTGCAGCTGCTTTAAAAAGGGCAAAGATTGTGACCGGAGATTTTTCCGGTCTCCTAAAGCTTATAAAAAAAGGGGACTTTGTATATCTTGACCCCCCTTATGCGTCCGCCTCAAAAAAAGATAGGAACGAATATGGGAATGGAAGTTTTAAACCAAAAGACATTCCCCGACTTTTTATCTTCTTAAAAAGAATCCATAAGATTGGTGCCAAGTTTCTACTGTCTTACTCCGTTGCGGACGACTTTCTTGAGGAGCTTCCGCGTCCGGTAAAAACATTTGTCAAGGCCCGCCGAACGGTCGCGTCTGATCCTAAAAAACGTCGCGTCGAGCTCGAAGTCCTACTGAGAAACCAAGACATATTCAGAAAAAGATGAAGCTGCTAGTAATAAGTGATCTACATGTCTTTTCTAAGATGGAGGCAGGCAAAGAGCCGCCATCTTATTTTGCGGTGAAGAATGGCAGCGCAACACCCCTTTCATCGTTCGACATTAAAAACGAGTTCTACGAAGCTTTAGTCAAATACAACATAAAGGCAGACTATGTAATCTGCTGTGGAGATATCGTCCATAAAGCAGACGAGGACGGCTTCAGTGAGGCTTGGGCATTCGTCCACGATGTTAAAACTCGAGTTGGCGCAGTCGACGCATTGGTAACTGCCGGCAATCACGATGTTGACTCGAAATATCTGACCTCAAAGGGCTCCCCGACGGAATACCTAAAAACATTGGTGCCCGGCTTCCCAAGTAGCGATGACCGTGAATTCAACGCATATTGGGCTAGAGACTTTTACGTTAAAGAAACTGACGACGTGCGATTTTTGGTGATTAATAGCTCATCCGCTCATGGCTATAAAGACGAAGACCAGCACGGACGCCTGCATGATCGAGCTCTACAAGAAATCAAAAAATACACCTGCTCCAATGGACATAAGTGCGTTAACATCTGCATAAGTCATCACCACCCGCACCGCCACAGTGAGCACTGCTTAGGAGATCTAGATGATTTGAAAAATGGCCAGATGCTGCTAGATCATCTAGGGACTGCCGGCAGCGGACAGTGGCTATTCTTGCACGGACACAAGCACCACCCACGCTTAAACTACGCCCAAGGCAGCTCAATGTCACCGGTGGTCTTTGCCGCAGGAAGCTTTTCCGCACGCCTCTATCCCGAGATCCGGAACTTTGCCCGAAATCAATTTTACGTTCTGGATATAGACATAACAGCCGTAAAGAAATCAAAGAAGCTAGTTGGAGAGTTTAATGCGTGGTCATGGTTCGCCACGAAGGGATGGCAACCCGCATGCCATGGAGACGGCCTGCCTCATACAGGAGGCTTTGGATATAGAGAGCTATGGTGGCTGGCAAATGACATGAAAACATCTCTTCCTGCAGGGAAATACGAATGGAGCGATCTGGCTTCTCAATTCCCCGATTTGCGCTATCTCATTCCGCAAGATCTGGCGCACCTCATGCATATCCTAAAAGATGGAAATTTCATTGTAGAGGTTAGCCCAGGACAAGACCCGAGATTCATTAAGCTATGAAAAAGACTGAACTATCAGCTCCGTCAGTCTACGGTTCATTTAACGCGAGATTCTTGACAGTCGACGCTTTAGCAGACGGGTTCATTCCTTCCGACGATTTTGATACAGTCTCTAAACCAGCCCACACAGTAATCTTGGGCCCACGAGGCAGCGGCAAGACATGCCTTCTCAAAATGCTACAACCAGCCGCGCTGGCGGCATGGAAGGGAGACGAAGGCGCACAATACCGAGAAGCCGTAAAGTTTATCGGAGTATACATTCCGACAGATGTAAGCTGGCGAGAACAATCTAAAAACCTAGGCTCTTCATTTGATGACCAATCGCATTCAGAAATTTTAGAGCGAGCAGCCCTAACTTATCACGTTTTATATGCGCTGGTGGGCACCTTACTCGACTGCGTGGAAAACAAAGGTGCGCGAGAATTCGCCAAACTCCAAATAAGCTTCGATACAGAGCGGGAGCTAGTTGGCGCAATGGCCAAGCGATGGAAATTAGAGCCAGCCGCCCCAACTCTACAGTCCTTAAAGAATAGCCTTGGAGCGAAGTCTATGGACGTTTGGGTATATGCGCGGCAGGAAATCCTACTAGGCCCCAGTGGTCGCTCAGCCCGCTTCGCAGCGAAAACCGAAATGGCCTTCGATTTTCTGCATGAAATTCTATGGGCAATTGAAATTACTAATGATGCAGCCAAAGTCAGAGATCAACGCTGGGCGCTTTTATTCGATGAACTTGAAATAGCTCCCGACTGGCTACTGGACGCATTAATTCGATCATTAAGAAGTATAGATCAACGGGTCTTACTGAAATTATCCCTATCACCCTTCTACGCCGTTAGATCTTTCGACAATGTCCTTGCACCTCGGCCCGGACATGACTTCGACCTGATTCGACTCTGGTATGGCTACAAAAAAGACGCCAGAAGCTTTTGTGAGCGGATGTTTCGCTCACTCCTCGAGAAAAATAAGATCACAGATAAGGATTTATATAAGATACTGGGCTACTCCCCTCTCAAGGGAGGCAAGCCAAATAGCGCAGGGGCATATTCCGTAGGCTCATCGCATCACAAGCTCCTGATGGAAGCCTATAATAAAGACGCCAGCTTCCATGCTTATTGCGAGGACAACAAGGTTGATTTAAACAAAATCGGAGAACTGACTGAATCGACAAGAGCGTCCCTAATAAGGAAAATCATCCCAACCCTGATCGTCAGAACAGCCTACAGGAGCTATCCGCATTTGATGCCCAAAGGAGGAAAGCGCACATTTAGAAGTCGAAAAAAAGCCGACATTTACGGGGGCGTTGATACATTTTTTGAGCTGATCGAGGGAAATCCCAGATGGTTGATTGGCATTACGAATGAGCTCATACCGGAAATCAGAAAGCATGGCCGAGTTCCAGTCGGCACCCAATTCGACAGAATCACCGAAGCGGCAATCCGTTTCTTGGCCATTCTAAACACACACCCGCTCTGCGATGGCTTTAGCAAGGGAGAAAAAAGCTTAGCCGATGCACTTGGTGAGATCGCAAAAAAAATTCATGATTCAGTGGTAACGGGGGATTTTAAGTCAGAACCATACGGAGGGTTTATCGTTGATAAGAATACTTCCCCCAAAATTTTCTCCGCATTAGGAGCGGCCATAAATGCCGGTGCGATTATATCTACCTCTGACGATATTTCCGAACCATTCGTCTATAAGCATCTAATCGGAAAGAGCTTTAGGATGACATACTTACTGTCCCCATTCTACGGCATCCCCGTTCGCATCGGACGCTCCTTTCCCCTCAGCAGCTTATTCCCGGAAATAAAGGACGTTTCGACTCCGCTCCACACTCACCCCAAACCAAGCCCGCCCAGACGCGTTAAAGGCGCGGGTGGTCAACTAGACTTACCGCTATGAATAGCTTTTCGGTCACCGCGTGGACACCATCAGAGACGATGGAATGCGACATCCTTTTTTGCTCGTCCGGCAGTGAAGCACGTTGCACCTTTATCGCATCGAAAGTTTTGGCACGGAAAAGGTCAGTGGCTTGGGTTTACAGTGATGACACAAGTCCCATGGCATTATCCAATCAGTCATGGTATCTCGAAAGGCAATTCTCGTTATTTTCATCTACTATCGATAATCCCCGAGCGGTCATTCGTGGGCTATTAGAGGACGCCGCCCATCACGATTTGACGGTATATGTAGACATATCAAGCCTAACGCGTGAGCTAATGGCTATTTGGGTCTATGAGATCCTGTCAGTCAGAGCATTCAGGGAACTCGTTGTAAATTTTGTATACAGCCACGCCAAATACAGCGAGCCCCCGCCGGATGTAGGCTTGGTGGAAAAACCTACGGCTATTATACCTGAGTTCGCCGGATGTTTCCCAAATCCGGACGCGCCGACCATGATGATTATGGGGCTGGGATATGAGCCTCATTTATCTTTGAGCTTCCTCGAGTTTCTAGAGCCTCAACGAGTAGTTGTTTTTAGGCCAACACACCATGATCCACGATACACGCTTGCCATTGATCGCGTGAATAAGGTTTTTATGCGTTTTGTAAAAAACAGCCCATTGATCGGGTATGATGTTTTTTCCCCTTTTTCACTATTTCAGGATATTGAATCGGTTATCTCAGGCAATATAGGATCACTTCGACTACATATTGCTCCATACGGATTAAAATTATTTGTCGTATCGAGCTTGTTGGCCGCTTCGTTGCATTATCCAAGAGTTATGGTTTGGCACCTAAATGGACAACGCAGTCCCGCAAATTTTCCTAACCGTATCGCTACCGGGAAAATGTCAGGCTTAAGCATTCGCTTGGAAAGGGCCCCTGGCTAGGTCTTGGATTAAAGAGTCGAGGCGAGTTTTCCCGCTTTATTGATTCCACGAATCCGTCAGGCGTTCGGGTAGCGGGTGTGCTGGCGGAAAGCTTCCGGTGGAGCCGATGGGGTCGGGCCATTACTTGCCATTCCCACTTCTCACCTCACGCGCTTGGCTTCTGCGCTTATGCAGGGCCTAGTCGATCTTCAGCAGGTCACGGTGAGTCCACGGGGCCCGGTCCGGGCCTTGTCGCTTTTATCAAACCCTGGCGAACGAAACAAAAAGCCTGCCGTGGCTTCACACGGCAGGCTTGAGCGGGTCCGGCTACATCGCGAAGGAGCGTTTACTCGTTCAGCGGGTGGGTGGGCGAGAGGAGGAAGCTTTTGCGGATCGTGATGACTCCCGGCGTGCGCCAAGGCCAGGCTTGGTCGGCGGCCAGTTGCACTTGGTGGCGCAGGCCCGCCAGCTTCGCCACGTCGGCCTCGATCTGCTCCAGCGTCGCAGCGGCCGTAGTCTTGTGTTCGTTTTGGGCGTCGTCCTTCGCGCCGTAAGTGTCGATCGCGGCGGCCAGCTTCGCGATTCCATCTCCCGCCGTGATGCCGGGGAGCTTGTCGGCGGGCGGCTTGCCTCCTTCGCCGGGCGAGAGCCGGTTGAGCACGCCGCGCACAAGCGTGACCACATCGGCCAGGGTCTCGCCGGAAAGCTGTCGGCCGATGCCGTAGGCTTCGCGCAGGGTGGACTGATCGTCGGCAAACGCGCGCTTGGCGGCAGTCTGGATCGGCTGGAGCACGGCAAGGAGCGCCTCGCGGGCCGTGGCCTCCTCCACCGCGGCCGTCTTCTTGGCGGCGCGGGTGCCGGTGAGCTGGCCGAGCGCGGCTTCGATCTCGTCGGCGAGCGTCTCCATCCCGGGAGCCAAGGCGGGGTCGCACTCGACGGCCGCAAGACCGGCGGCATGGGCGGGATCAAGCGCCGTCGCCGCGACCTTGCGTGCGTCTTGCAGTTCGTCGAGGTAGTCCTTGTTGAGGACTCCTCGGGAGAGTTTCGCCGGGTGCGAGGGGGAGGCCACTGGGGTGGCCGGCTGAGCGGTCAGGGTATCTGTCATTTTGTGTATCCTTTTGATGTTAGAGGAGATCACGGATGCGTAATCTCCACGGTCACACCTAAAGCAAAACACCGCCCCCTCAGGCTAATTCAACTAAAGCAATGCAATAATTAGGCATCCTAACAAGGCCAAGCAGTCCCCAATATTGGGGGACAACCAAAAATGAGGACACCTCCCGAAAAATGAGGCGCGCTAAGGCAACAATGAGCGGAAACAGTGCGAAAATGGGGCTAGCCAGTCCGCCAATGTGGATAAACAAGCCGGCAATGAAGCCGGACTAGGCTCCAATGTAGCCAAACAAGCCGCCAATGTTGTCCAACAAGCGATCTATGTAGCGCGACAACCGATCTATGTTGTCCGCCAAGACCGCCACATTGTCCGCCAACGACCCGACATGGCCCGACACGCCTCCCCTCATCCTCATCCGAGCCGCCACATCAAGAGTCCTGCAAAAGACACCAAGCATCGGGGCAAACGACGCCTTCTTTACGGACTGGGATATTCAACCGGGTCTTGCCCACGCCGCCTCGGCCGTTACGTTCGCCCCCTTTCGTCCGTGTATCGCACCTTTCTCAAAACCAAGCTGCACCGCGCAACCATCACCGCCGCCGACCCCGAATACGAGGGCTCGGTCACGGTGGACCGCGAACTCTGCAAGATCTCCGGGCTTCAAGAGTTCGAGCAAGTTGACGTCCTCGACATCAACAACGGCGCGCGTTTCACGACCTACGTGATCTACGGCGGTCCTGGTGAAATCCAGGTGAACGGTGCCGCCGCTCGCCTCGTCAATCCGGGCGATCTCGCAATCCTCATCGCCTACTGCCGCCTGCCCGAAGACAAAGTCGCCGGCCACAAGCCCCGCGTCGTCCTGCTAGGGCCCGGTAATAAGGTGACCGGCACCCACGACCACGAAATGCGCGCGCCGTAAGCGGCCCGACGCGCTTTCGTCCGTCCTCGTTCCTCGTTCTTCGTTCTCGTTCTTCGTTCGTCCAGGGGAGATCGATCCCGATCCGGTTCCGAAAGACCCGAGAACGAGTAAGAGAACGAGAACGATAAAAGAGGTAAGCCAGCCCCTACCCCGCCCTCGTCCGTCCCTCGTTCCTCGTTCTTCGTAATCGTTCTCGTTCGTCCAGGGCGATCGATCCGATCCGGCGGCACTTTAACGCCAGATTGCGCACTATCGGGGAAAAGGCCCCCCTGCATGCTGCTCAATTCCTGGCCCGTCCATTTTCTGATTACCCGTGCCGCCCGCGCTTATGGTTTCCTCGATCCCATCAGCTTGCTCGCGCGGATGCGTGGATTTGCCCAGCCCTCCGAAGTCGCCGAACCCATTGAGCTCCTTCGCGCCGGCATGCTCTTTCATGCGCGCGGCCTGGTAAACACCAAGGCCATCCAGAACAACCTCGACTGGGTCTGGCCCTACTGGGTCGAACGGCAGTTCAACCCGGCCGACGAATCGTTTATCCCGCGCGCGTTTTCCTTCAGCCACATCAACCTCACGC
>CBRAFO010000122.1:0-10433 GCA_967755175.1 uncultured Opitutaceae bacterium
GAACCGGCGCCCAAATCGGCGAGCACAATGCGAGACGGACTCGTTAGCACTGAGTCGATGAACTGATCCATGCCTCGCTCGTTACGAATATCCAGTTTGGGCGCATCGCCGAAAAAATGGCTCAAGCTACCCCGTGTTTTGTTCTCCGTGTCGCAATCAAACATGACGGGCTGAATGCCGTTTGATCGGTAAAAATCAGCGATTCCGGAAATGGTAAGCGTCTTGCCAACGCCCCCTTTTCCGCCGCCTGACATGACGATAAGTTTTGAGCTATCGGTTTCGTTTTTCATAGGTAGAAAGTTTTTCGAGCGGCTGGCTTGAATCATAGAGATGCCAACCACCGGTTGATGAAGTCTCCGCGGCAGTGCTCCGCTTCAGTCGTTCAATCGCATCCGTTTTTTGTGGCGTTACTACAGCGTGCAGTGGTTCCGGAAGTGCGTAGATCTGTCGCCCCGAACGAGCCTTTACGAATGCGTGAATGCTCGAAGGGGCTACCGTGATGCCGAACTGCTCCCGCAGTTCGGCCGCCAGCCGTGAATAACTCCATCCATGTCCCCTGCCCTGTCGGATAAAATCTGCGTGAGGAACGAGCTTCGACTGAAAGGGCTTGGCGTCGTTCCCACGACGCAGCCGTTCGAGGTTATTCGAGGTCATACGGTCCCTTCGGCAGAAAAAGCGGCAAAGCTCGAACGGAGCTCGAATGCGGTGGGCGGAGCAATAGACCCAAGCGCCAGCTTAGGGATATTGCGTCTTCCCCAAAATGCCTTGGCGAGTTCATGAGGTGCATTGCTTAGATCTCACGCGCCTCAACCTTCGCCGCACGGATGTATGCCCCCTCGCCCGCAAGAACACCCGCATAGCGTGCCCCACCCTCGATTAAGTTGATTCCTCGGCCCTCCTCCAGAAGTGGCAGCAAGGATTTAAGCCCCTTGCCGTCTAACAAAAGATCCTGCTCGGAGAATCTCATCAATAGCCGTTCTCCGTCAGGCCTCGGGCTCCACGCCCAATGCTGGAGCAATACACGAGGCCAGCCCGATGTGCCGCCGTCACAGAACGTGATGACGACATTGGGGCCCGTAGTGTAGATTTGGGCCGCCGGTTCAAATTCAGGCACGTCAGACGGCACGTTGTGATCAATTGGGTTTTCCATAAAAGTTTTGTTCAGTGGCTGCGCCCACCAGCGTGGCTCAGCCGCATTTGATTGGCCGCGATACGGCCCACCCGGCGAACAACCGAGCGCATGTTGAATATCAACGACCAGGTCAGAGCCCTCGTTCTGCGCATCACGGTGCGTTTCCGTTTCAGCACATCGATAGCGGACGACCGCCCTTCAATTTGTTGAGGAACCCCGTCGATCAAGGCCTCGCTATCGGGGCAGTAACAACGGGCCGAATACCTGCCACGCGAAAACGCGACATAAGTCGCCTTTCCATCCAACTTCGCAGCACAGACAATGACGTGATCCGCCGTGCGCCCCTGCGCTTGGTGGGAGGTCGTGGCATAACCATGCGCATAAACCCGAAACCCTGAAGGCACAGCTCGGGGCCGGCCGTCGGCGTCGGCACCAACCCAGCCACCGTGCTCATCAAACCGCAGGACCGAAAGCACCTCCCCATTTGTCAGATCGTGCGCTTTTGAATTCTGCCGGATCAGCACGCGGTCACCAATGGCCAACCGAATGAACCGTTTAACACCGACCTCCCAACAGCATGAATCGCGCATTGGATCCACCGTTTTACGCCTACCGGACAAATCGGTAACGATGAGGCGACCACCACCCGCAGTATCGACCACCTCCAATAAGTTACCGGCAGCCAAATCTGCTTTGGCGGAGGCAGTGTGAACGGACAGAAAATGACCGACACCATAGCTCGAAGCATCCGCCTTGTGCGGACGGGTCCATTTTTGAGGGTCGAAGACCCAAGTATCCCGCTCGTCGGGCAATTCCCCTTTCGCCTTACGCAGCCTACGGATCTCGTTCGTCAAGGCATGGATCTCATCCCAGGTTGGAGCAACCACCAGAACCTGACCGTCAACGTGGCGCAGGTAGTCTGCTGCGGCATTTCGAACGTAGTCCTCCCCGGAAGAGACCAGGCAAGCCTGAGCCTGTAATGCGATGAGTCCCTCTCTCGCTCGGCCACAGGCCATCTTTTTCACGGCAGCACGATAGCTCTGCACGAGCTGTCGCCGGATCTCGGTAAGCGCAGAGGATCGCAAGACGCTGTGTTTCTCCAGCAGACCGAGGAAATCTCCTGCATCCACTCCGTGGTGTTGCCGAGTGTCGCCAATCAGTAAAACGCGCGCACCCGTGCGCCGGGCCAAATCCAGTAATGCGATACCCTGCGCGTTACTGATCAGGCCTGATTCATCTACGAATATAACTGCATGCGCCAGCTGCCCCGTATGCCGCCGTTCGGCAGATAACAGAAAATCAGTCAACGTGGTCGCATTCGAGAATCCTTCCGACCGCAAGACCTTCGCGGCCGCAGTGGTCGGTGCACAAAAAAATGCACGTGTTCCACCCGCTTCCATACCGTGATGGATCACCGAGAGCACGGTGGTCTTACCTGCACCGGCAACACCACGAATCGCCATCACCCGATCATGAGATTCAAGAACCGAAACGACACAATCCACCTGGGTAGGGCTTAACTTGGCAGGGAGCTGAAAATCTCCGCCCCCTGCGGGCCTGCATTGACCGGCTCCGGCATTCACAAACTGAATTGCCCGGAGCTCTTGTTCGAGTCCCGCCCTTGTTCCGAATATTGCCGATAAAGGATTCTCAGCAGGCTCAAGCAGACAGAGACCTTCTTCCTCTCGAAAAAGGATTGTCTGAAGATTTTCTGTATCGATCGCTCCCAGCGACTGATTGAGCGCCTCCGCCAAAAGCTGATGAGCCGAGACAACACTGTCCCGCTCGAACAGATGATCGCGAGCCAGCCCGAGGGCTCTACCGGCATCGCCATCGACGAAAATAGGCCCCCGGCTTCGGGATTCCGCGACCACTGCCTTCAACGCTGCCTGGCGCTCAGGACTGTGCGATTCCATCTGCCTCCGCCGAACTTCCTCCGTTGTGATTTCGAGAAGTTTCCCCCCTCGCGTCTGCCGAACGATCACATTAATTTCCCGTTTCGTAGGCTTACGCCCGTGGTCGCGTTCAAAGTTCGAGATCCCCTGATCAATTTGTGCTCTGCGGGTGGATGCAATTGCACGGTCGGCGGCAGTTACTCCCACAATTTGAAACCCGATAATCAGTCCACTCTCATCGCGTTCATTTTCAATCCGGTAGCCACTCATCAAGACGCGCTTCGCCAGGGCACTTTGATAACACTTCCCGGCATATCGGATGGCCTTGAAGATTTCGGCCTCCGTAAGTGAAAACCATTGCCCGGCATCCGAGTCGAAAGTCGCATTCGCTGTCACCGCATGGGCATGTAATTGCGGATCCAGCGCGCGCGACGAGTCATGGTGAAATATTGAGCTACACAAATTCCCAGTGATTTGTGTCTTTTCAGACCACGCGTCTTGACCGTCACGCACTCGTCGCGCGGCAAATTTTTCCATCTGAGTATACGCCTCACAAACAGCCTCTTCGTGCGCCCTACGCAGGCGCTCATCCGCAAAGGTCACCGCGAGTATCGAAACCGATTTGGGCGCCGAGATTTGGAAATCAAAAAATGATGTCCGCGAAGCCGCGGTGCGTTTGGTCAATCGTTCACCCGTGCACGGGTGCATATTCCGGCGAAGGCGCTCAAAGCATAGGTCTCCGGGCCCAACTTCCTTACCCTCTATCTCCAATAATTGACTTCCCTGCCCCATCCACGCTCCGATCACGCGCTCGCCCTCCGCGTAATAGTCGTTTGCGGAGAGATGGGCTCTCAAATACGTCGAACCGTCCCGGATCTTGGCCATAGTAATCATGCCCAGCCTCAATCATAGAGTTTCAGCTTGGTTAACGAATCGGAGTAGCTGTTCGCGCGGTATGCGTTTATGGCGCAGAAAAGCCATTGGGCGAATATGACCGCGCGCGATGAGCCGGTAGATCGTCACCCGCGAAACACTCAAAATTGCAGCAGCCTCTGCTACTGTATAAGCCAATGGCACAAGCGGGTCTGAGCGAGTGGGATCAGAAGAGAGTAGATTTGATGACATACGTGCATCCTACCACGCATCCATCTGTTTCTAATTTTCAAACGCAGCGCTAGCTCGTTTCAAAAACATTGGAAATCAACGTCTTTTACAATTTAAAATATCCCAGTCTGCCTTGACTGCACCCTCAGCCCGCTTGGCTTCCGTGCTAATTCTACCAGCCGTATATCCACAGAACGACAGGCTGTCTGCCCTCGTCAGGTGCTCGAGGGCTTCCGTCCCTCTCAATCCCAATTGCGTCCTAACGCGGTAGCACGCTAGACTGCGTAGCAACACATCATATCGGGTTTTAGGGTATAGTTTTTTGGTGGGATGTGAATCCCTCAACAAAAGCCGCAGATGCACATCGACCCATTTCGAAAACTCTGTTGATCGAAACCATTTCTTCACCTCCGAAGGACTTGCAGCGCGATTAACTTCTAGGGCGAGTGATATCCCATTAAAAAGTATCTGCTTCGTCGGCATGATATTTTTGGGGTGTGCGATGACTGACATACGCTGCGTCTGTATAGCCTCTTGCCCTTGTTCTGCGATGAAACAGCTATGCCTGCGCTTCTGAGCGCGTGTCCAAGAAACAAAGGGTGCTCTCAGATCTTCTTCCATTTTGAGCACCATGATCGCGCCCTCACTGGAAGAACACTCCCTCGTGAAGCTCTCCTTAAGTTCATCAAAGTGCTCCATCAGCGATTGCCGATCCAATTCGGCGAACCAAGCATCCCGCAATTCGCAAGTAGGAATGGCCGATATCATCAAATCCGCGTCTGTTATTTGATAGCCTCCATACCGCACAGAGGAGCTATGCTCAATTTGGGACGCAAGTGACCGATCAAATTCATGAGTATTCATCGAATACCCCCATACTACAATAAATCACTTAATCCACCCAAATCACACTAAATCAATGAGAAGCAATACAAAAATAAAATAATAACATACGATTCCACCACCGCAGGTATTGCAGGCAAAACGACGCTCACAATTTCTCCTATACAAGATTCCCCAACTTGCGACGCCAACCGCGACCTTGAGTCTCCCCCTTGGAGTATCCGCCGCGAAAACATAAATCACCACGCGTCGATCTTAGCATATACGTGGATGAGTCACGCCAAAGATCAGTAAAATACATCAATGATCTGATCACCCGCCTTCCCGCAATGAGTAGCCGCGACGATCCGGCCCCGCTCACGCCAGCGCGCGACTGGCTCGGGGAGGGCGACTCTCCCGTTTCTCGGGGAATGCCAGCCGGCCGTAGCCGTAAAGTAGACGCCAGCCTGAAACCGCTATCGCGGAGGCGTAGCGATGCGTGAGACACGGACGTAGCGACCCAGCGGAGGGAGTGGCTCAGGATTCGCGAAGCCGTTGCGCCGAAAACAGGCTATGGCAGTCCATGCAAGCTGACGCAGCATGAACCGGAGCCTTGTAGGGCGAATGCAACGCGACCGCCCGGAATGGCGGAGCGAATCAAGGCAGATTGTATGGTCTGCCGGTGGACCACGCCGAGACCTCGGCGGCTATTTTGAAGGCCCTATTTCGCAACTCGGCGAAGGGCTGGCGTAAGCCGGGGTGAAGTGGTGGGGAGCCTCGAATGAGGCGGGAATCAATAAACCTTTCTGACCATAAAGGAACTGCCTCCTTGGACTGCCCCGGGAAGGGGACTGGGACGCCCGGTCTGCCGCATAGTCCGTGGGCAGCAGCGCCATTGGTCATACAGCGCGTCGACGAAAAGGCGCCTCAAAGAGGTGCCGAAGTGTGACGGGAAGGGAAACTCAGCCGGTGTGGATTGCTATCTTGGTCGGGATAGGGATTCTATGGCAGTTCGCCACTAATGCGAAAGCCCTCAAAATCTATGTGGAACCGACTTGAATTGATCTACGATTTCGCCCGGGAGCGCCTCGGAAATCCGCTGACGCTCCGTCGGCTACTTGAAAATCAGCCGGATTTACGAACAGATTTGGATGAACCACGAAAAGATGTCGCGGCCGAAAGTGTCGTAAAATGGCATGAATGGGGCCGCGTTCACCGCCCCCATCAATTCCATAACCCGCCCGGCGAATTATTGGGCTTCAGGTATAGTGCGGATGGCTACAGATCTTTTCGCGAAGTCCACGAGGAGCTTGTGAATTTCGGATCGAGCGAGAGCTTTGAGAATTGGCGATGTGACATCCAGTGCGTGTCTGGGCTGGCAGCATCCAAATCTAGCCTCACCCGATTCACTACCCTGGATGAGCTAGTCGAAACGAATTCCAGAGAGATGATTTCTCCTGTCACGGAAGAGCAATTACGCGTAAATCTGGCTCACGACGAAATCCGCATCGTCAACCATGCTAAGACCAGTGACCACTTTGCCCGCTACTTGTGGGACAGCCGATTATTTCTCATCAATGGCGGAGGCTCTCACCACTTTTCAGCAGCACGCTATATCGCTGCTCGGTTGGGAATTTCCGTTCCCTTACGTGGCAGACTATTAATTCATTCTATTAATCCGCTGTCTCTCGAAATCCTGCTGCGAAAGTTCGATTGTTTCCTTATTCGAGATGATCTCAAGGCGAGCTATCAATTTAACAATGCGATGATGCGTTTTCGGGCCACTTACCTATCACATCCGATGCCTGCGCCATACGGCGGGAAAGGATGCATTTTCCTGCCAAAATCAGAACCACGCTCGGCTAAGGTTTCCTCGATTTTACGTAGCGCGGGATTTTTCGATATAGGGGCTTTCTTGCGCGGCCTTATATCAGAGCAGAACATCAACAGCCGACCCGCCGCCGTAACGGGCGCGGTTCCCGCAGCGGTTGAGGCGTGACCGGGAACCTGCCGGACCCAGCAGCGACGCGGATTGGCGGAGCGCCGCTTCGGGCGAGCCACTGCACCGCCTTGGCCGCCCCCGGCGGGGCTTTGCACACCTCCGGACCGGAGGAGCGCAAACGACGGAGGGAGGAAGCAGGGCTCGTCACCGGCCGGAGGCTCGGCGCGGCTTTGCGAGCCCGGCCAGCGACGCGTCCCATCAAGAGTCAAGACATGTCCCCTTTTGCTCGGCGCCTTTCTGGGTTACATTTCGCTCTATTATCCGAACCTAACGAACCCGGGCGGCGGGACAGTCTGTCCAGAGTCCCCCTCGACTACGAATTATCGAGGGAAGCGATCGCGGAGGCGTAGCGATGCCTGAGACACGGACGTAGCGACCTAGCGGAGGGAGTGGCTCGGGATTCGCGAAGCCGTCGCGCCGAAAACAGGCTATGGCAGTCCATACAAGCTGACGCAGCATGAGCCGGAGCCGTGCAGGGCGAAAGCAACGCGACAGCCCGGAACGGCGGAGCGAATCAAGGCAGATCGTATGGTCTGCCGGTGGACCACGCCGAGACTTCGGCGGCTATTTTGAAGGCCCTATTTCGCAACTCGGCGAAGGGCTGGCGCAAGCCGGGGTAAAGTGGTGGGGAGCCTCGAATGAGGCAGGAATCAAAGGCGCAAGCCGAGCCTTGGCTGAGCCACCGCAACGATCTGGACTCCCGTCGCCTGACCTATGACATAGTCCCTGCCATAGTAGTCACTAAACTTGGTCACCACTACGCCACTGTCCGCTTCGTAGAAGTCACCAATAGTCATCACACCTACGACTCCCTTGCCGCCGCTTTTCCTGCCAAGGAGGCACCGCGGACTAAGAAACAGACGGCGTGACAGGCCGGCCGGCCCGGCGGAGGACTGGCGCGCCCCTCTGCCGCTTGGGATCATTCGGGACCTCACGAACCCGGCTAGCGACGCGTCTTGTCAAGAGTCAAGACGTGTCCCCTTTCGCTCGGTCCCCCCTTTCGCTCGGTTAGATTTTTTCCGTCAATATGTGTTCAGCGTCAGCATTCCAGAACTGCACTTCACGGCCTTTCAACGGATGTGATGGGATCGCAGCGACAGCGTGCTTCAAGGCCAGCACAAAAATCCGTGCATATCGTCGCTGCGCCTTCATTAGCGCCCCAACAAATGCGGCGTCGCTGGCCGCGTGAGTGGTAGCCAATTGCTGCCAAAGCTGGGCAAATTCAGAGATGACTAGCTCGCACGTGCCTTTATCGATGCGGCGGTCAAAGTTCTCTTTTGCGACGAAGGTAATAAGGCGGCCACTATCCATCCAAAACTCACAGCGCACCACCTGCCAAGTTTCTGGCTCGTTAAGCGGGGTGATTTCTCGAACAAAAAAGTCCCACATTTGTGAAGCCACAGCTTCCCAGTCTTGCGGGGTTGGGGCACCGCTAACACCGGCACGGTATGTGATGGGCTCCCTAATATTGGCCTGCTTCCATTCGAGTTTCATTTCAGTTTGGTTGATGTTAAGGCAAGTTGGAGAAAATCCGAACGCAATACGTTTATGTATTGGTTAAGGAGCGCGGCAGCCTCCCCCGGCGTCGCTTTGGGGAAAGCTTGATCCAGCAAATCCAGCGTCATCCTGACATTCGCGCTGTATTCTGGGTGTGAACCATAATGCACATCTGTCGATAGACGCGCACCATTCATCGGACCGTTCATTCTAAAGCCACCGCGTGCCGCTTTCTGAACGAAGGAATTGGTCCTCATTTCCCAAGGAATGATGTGGTGAACCTGACCTCCCTGACCTACCACGCGACCGGCGAGAGAGCCTCGCGATTCCGTTAATTCGTGCGAAAAATCTTGTGCGGCATTGCGGGCAGCGCTCGCCTCCGCAAACGCGCCAAGAAGGAATTTGCCACCGAGCGCTGCAAATGTGCCGGAGATCGCATCCGTTGCTAGGTGCTCACTAGCCTGAACAAACAAATTCTCCGAAAAATCGGCATCGATAATCCCAATATCCGAAAGCAGCAGTGCTGCGTCGCCATACACGCCCAGACTGGAAATCGAGATGTGTTGCCCAGGCACGAATCCGAGGGCCGCAAAAGCCCCCCCAACGACCCTTGCCACGACCGGCCGCGCAATCGCATCTAAGACTCCGACGACTCCAACCGTCACAGCTACCTCGGCGAGGGAGAAGTTCCCACTTGGGTCAAAACGCCCGACCGGGTTGGCATTTGCGTAGAGGTATTTATGCAATGACGCCGGATCACCGTTTGAGCCCTCGTAGCTGTCCTGATTCCAGAACCTGCCGGAATCGGGGTTCATGAAGCGGGAGCGGAGGTAGTAGAGGCCGAGGTCGGCGTCCCATTGCTCACCTCGATAGAGATAGGCGTTGTCGCTCGTGCCTACATGGACGATCGGCACACCGAAGGCGTCGTAGGTGTAGCGGTCGGTGATTGATCCCGTTTCGTCGGTCAACTCGCGGACGCTGCCACCGCCATCGTATAAGAAGTAGCGAGTAGTGAGTAGCGAGGAGCGAGTAGTTGAAGCCGAGATCAGGTCAGAACCATAGGTATAGGTCTTGAGCGTGGTGCCGCTGGCGTCCGTCGTGCGCTCCTCGACCACCTGCGCGTAACCGGTGAGATTATTCGTATCGAGCAGGTAGTGCGTCGAGGAGACGAGTTGGGCTCCGGAGTTCAGGATCGTCTTTTGCGTGCGCAGGCCGTCGGCGTCGTAACTAAGGCTGATCGTCGAGCCGTCCGGCTTGGTGCGGACGATCAGGCGATCTTCGAAGTCATAGACGTCCGCGCCGGACGTCTCGGGCGCAAGGCCCGGGGCGAGGGGCGAAAGGCGTCCAGAGGAGGTATTGCCGTTGAGGTCATACACATCACCAGCCAGCTGATCACGACTGTTGTAGGTGCGGCCGAGCTGCGCAGCGATTTCCGCTATCGAGGATGTGCGGTTAAGGCGGTTGCCCACCTTGTCCAACCCGTAGCCGACGGCCCCATTTTGGCTGGAGGGCGCTCCGGTGATCGTCTCGCCAGAGAGGCGATAGAGTTCGTCGTAGTCGTAGGTGGTGGTCTTGGCACCTTCGATCACTTGGTGGCGGTGGCCCGACACGGTCAGCTTGTAGTCATAGGCGTGGAGCGCAGCGGTCTGGGCTACATTCAGGGTGCGGAGGCGGTTGAGCGCATCATACCCGTAGGTGTGGATCACCCCGTTGGCATAACTGACGGTTTCCAGGCTGCCGTTGGCGTTGTAGGTGTAGGCGGTTGTGCGGGCCGGCACGCCGTGGGTGGCGTCGTCCACGTAGGCGAGGCGGTTAAGTCCGTCGTAGCGGTAGCCGATGTTTACGCCGTCGGAGTTGGCGGACACGACGTCCTGCAACTGGCCGTTGGCGTAATAGCTGTAATCTAGGTGTCCGTTGGGAGCGTCTTTGTAGTCGAGGTGGCCGCGTTCGTCGCGCGGGGTGCTCTCGGTGTAGAGGAGCG
>CBRAFO010000123.1:0-10212 GCA_967755175.1 uncultured Opitutaceae bacterium
GCCGACTACTACCTCGTCAACGTTTACGTGCCCAACGCCCAAAACGAGCTCGCCCGTCTGCCGTATCGCCAGACGTGGGACCGCGATTTTCTCGCCTACCTGCGGACCCTCGAAAAAACCAAGCCCGTGATCGTGTGCGGCGACCTCAACGTCGCCCATGAAGAGATCGACCTCGCTCGCCCCAAGGAAAACGTGGGCAATCCCGGCTTCAGCAACGAGGAGCGCGATGGCTTCCGCGCGTTTCTCAATGCGGGGTTCGTGGACACCTTCCGCCACTTCGAAAAAGGCCCCGGCCACTACTCGTGGTGGACCTACCGCGCCGGCGCACGGCCCCGAAACATTGGCTGGCGCATCGACTACTTCCTCGCTTCCGCCGCGCTCGCGCCGCGATTTAAACGCGCGTGGATTTCGCCCGAGGTGATGGGCAGCGATCATTGCCCGGTGGGCCTGGAGTTGCACGCATGAGCACGTCCAAATCATCCGCCAAAAAGAAAGCTGCCGCCACGCGGTCTGCGTCCGTCTCAGCCGCACCTGCTCCGGCTGCCGCAGCCGCCACTGCGACGAAGCCCGCGCGTCGTCGCCCCACCACCTCGCCGTGGATGGAAGTTCGCCGCTCGGCGATTCATGGGCGTGGTGTCATCGCCAGCAAAGACATCCCTTCGGGCACGCGCATCATCGAGTATGAGGGCGAGCGCATCACCAAGGCGGTCTCCGAGCGACGTGACGAAGAGCGCGCCGCTCGTGCGGCCAAAGGTGGCGATGGATGCGTTTACATTTTCGAGATCAACAAGCGCCATGACCTCGACGGCCACATGTCCTGGAACACCGCGCGGCTCATCAATCATTCCTGTGAGCCAAACTGCGAAAGTGAAAAGGTGCGCGGTCGCATCTGGATCACCGCGCGGCGCGACATCGCCAAGGGCGAGGAGCTCACGTTCGACTACGGCTTCGACGTGGAAAACTGGAAAGAACATCCGTGTCTCTGCGGCACGAAACGCTGCGTCGGTTACATCGTCGCCAAGAGCCACCGGTGGCGGCTGCGAAAGAAGCTGGCGAAAGCTCGCCGCGCCGTCCGCGTAAAGTAGGTTGTCGCGCCATGGCCGCCTCCGCCGCGCACGCGTTGAAAACCCTCTGCCTGCGCGAGCCGTCGCTCACGTTGGCCGTGGCCGAGAGCATGACGGGTGGCCGGGTGCAGTCCGCGATCACTGCCGTATCGGGCGCGTCGGGATTTTTTCTCGGCGGGCTGACTGCCTACACGCTCGACCAAAAAGTCCGCCACCTCGGCGTGAAGCGCGCGCCCGCCGCCAAGGTGAATGCGGTTTCAGCCGACGTGGCCGCGCAGATGGCGCGGGGCGCGGCACGGCTCTTCGGAGCCGACGTGGCGGTTGCCACCACGGGCTACGCTGAACCCGCGCCCGACCATGGTGTGGGCGAGCCCTTTGCGTATTGGGCAATCGCCCACCGCGTAACTGCGCGCCGCTGGTTGACTATCACCGGCCGCGTGGTGTGTCCGGGCATGACGCGTAACGACGCGCAACAATGCGTGGCCGATGCCGTGATCGCCGAGCTTATCGCCTATTTGAGTGCAGTTTAACTTGTCTCCAACATGGCCTTCTCCGAATTCTCCGGCTCATTCGCGCGCCGCTTTGTGCGTGCGTTGGTGAAGTTTTATTATCCACGCATCGAGGTCACCGGCACGGATAACATTCCGCAGTCCGGTCCCGTTTTGCTGGCGGCCAATCACCCCAACTCACTCATCGATCCCGTGCTGCTTGGTATCGCCGCGCGTAGGCCGATGCGGCTGATGGCCAAGGCGCCGCTCTTCGAGATTCCGTTTTTTGGGAAAGTCCTCCGCGCGCTCGGTATGGTGCCGGCGTATCGCGGCACCGATGATCGCGCCCAGGTGGCGCGCAACCACGACTCGCTTCTCGCGGCGGCGAAGCAAATCACGGCGGGACATGCGATGGGCATTTTCCCCGAGGGCAAGAGTCACGACGCGCATCAACTCTCACTTGTGCGCTCGGGCGCGGCACGACTCGCGTTCCATGCACTCGCCGCCGGAGCGCACGGGCTCAAGGTCGTGCCCGTCGGCTTGCACTACGAGCAGAAGGAGCGCTTCCGAAGTGCCGTCTGGATCAAGATCGGCGAGCCCATCGACGCGGCGGAGTGGCTGGCGCAAAATCACGGCGACGAACACCTCGCCATGCGCACGCTCACCGCCGAGCTCAACACGCGGCTGAAGTCGGTCGCCCTTCACCTCGACGAGGAGGCGTGGGCGCCGTTGCTCGAACAGCTGGAGGCATTACTGCCTGCGGCCGGTTTCAAGCGGCGCGACGCGTTGACCGGGTTGCGCCGGCAGCAGGCGGCGGTGGATGCGATCAACTATTTCCATCGCACCGACCGGCCGCGCGCCGAGGCCGCCGCAGAGCGCGTGCGTGCGCATGCCGATGCGTTGCGAGCGGCCGGCGTGCCGGCGGAAGAGTCGGAGCTGTCGCTGCGTGGCGGACGGTTGTTTGGTTCGCTGGCGCTTACGCTCCTCAAGCTGACGGCCGGCACCGCCTTTGGCCTTTTCGGCGCGGTCACGCACCTTGCGCCCTACCTGCTGGTGCGTGTCGTGAGCACGTGGATACCGGCGCCGGGCCGGATGACGCTGGCGCTTAACCGGCTGCTGCTCGGCCTGCCCGTGTATGGCGCGTGGTATGGGCTCATGGCATGGTGGCTGAGCGGCTACTTCCTCACTTGGGTCGTGGTGACCTGGCTCGCGCTCATGCCGGTGAGCGGCTTGCTGGCGCTGGATAGCGCGCGCCGGTGGACGATGCTGTTCCCCCGACTCCGAGCGGCGGCGTGGTTGCTGGTCAGCCCGAAACGACGGGCGCAGCTGCTTGCGTCGCAAACAGCAGTAGTCCGCGAACTGGGCCAACTCGCGGCGGAGTTTCACGCCATCACGCCGCCCGTGGACGCCGCCCTGATTACGACACGTTGGTATCGTCCACCGGTGTGGCTCAACATCACGGTGGGCGCGGTGAGCCTGGCGTTGGTCGTGGGTCTGGGCGCGTGGTTGTTGCGCGACCGGCCGACGGAGTTTTTGCGCGCCGGTTCGCCGGAGCTGGCGTCGCTCGCACCAGCTCAACTCGACGAACAGATGGCGGGCGATGAACGCGCGCTGGTCGCGGTGATCGACGGTTTGGACGGGCTGGAGAAAACCTTTCGCGCGTTCGATGCCGATCTGAAGGCGGGGAAACGCAGCTACTACCGGCAGGCCGACGACGAGGAGATTCGGCGGATGCTGCTGACGTTTCTCGGCTATCGCACGGCGCTGCTGCGCACCGTCTGGAAGTATCAACGAAACGAGGACGTCGAGCCGGAGTCGGCGCGGTTGCGCGCGCTGTTGTTACATTACACGGCGGCCGCGGTGGTTTACGATTACTCGGCGCGTTTCGTGCGCGCGTTTGACGGGCAGGAGGAGGCGATCCGCAAGTTGAACGAAGCCGAGCCGCGCTGGGATCTGCCGGCGGGCACCTACGATTTGATCCGCGCCAACCTCGCCAATGGAGCGCACCGCCGCTGGCTGGAAAATGGATGGAAGCACTATCAGGCGACCCTGCCGCGCTGGCAGGCGGACGGGCTGGTGGCCGGTGATCCCTACGACACGTTTCACTCGTCGATTCGTCGCGCGGCCGAGAACACTGCGGCGCTGGCGAACGAGTTGTTTTCCTACAAGGTCGGCACGGCGCTGGCCGACGTGACCGGCGCGACCAAGGGCGGTTATTATCGGGCGAGCGCGGCTGTATCGACGCTCATTGGCGACACCAAAATTCGTGAGCCACGGCACGGAAAGCCGTTGATCACGTCGGAGCTGATGGAGCGGTTGCGTCCACTGCTGCAGCCCGGCGACATCCTCGTCGAGCGGCGCAACTGGTATCTGTCGAACGCGTTTCTGCCCGGATACTGGCCGCACTCGGCACTCTACGTGGGCACGCCGGATCAGGTGAAGGCGGAGGGGATCGATAAAGACCCGCGCATCCTTCGGCATCTGGCGAATTTCTCAGAACGCGACGCGAGCGGCCATGCGTATGCGATCATTGAGGCCGTGAGCGAAGGCGTGGTGTTTTCCACGGTGGAGCACTCGATCGGCGAGGCGGATTCGCTCGCGGTGCTGCGACCGAAACTCACGCCGTTGCAGAAGCGCGAAGTGATCGCGCGGGCGTTCAGCCATGTGGGCAAGCCCTACGATTTCGACTTCGATTTCTTCAGCGCCGACAAGCTCGTGTGCACCGAGCTGGTCTATCGTTCGCTCAACGGACTGGTGGATTTTCCGCTCGTGGAAATCGTGGGCCGTAAAACGCTGCCGGCCGTGGAGATCGTGAAATACTGGATCTCACCCGAAGGCGGGCCGCTGTTGGAATTCGTAGCCTATCTCGATGGCGACGAACACACCGGCGAGTGCGAGTGGGCTGGACCGGGCGAGCTGGCGGCCTCGGTTAACCGACCGGCGCTGACGTGGTTGCAGTAGCCGCTGCAAGTGGCCGCGAGCGTGAGCGAGTGGGGGCATAGGAGGCGCGCTCGCAGTCCCTTTCCCTTTCGCTCTCGCCTGCGTTGAACCGAATTACGTCAGCTCGTTCTGAAACAGCTCCCAGATCTCGCCGTTGGGGCCTTCGAAAAACGCGATGCGCACCGGGACGGGGCCGACGCCATTGTTCGTCTGGATGGTGACGTTCTTCGGCTCGACCGTGATCTTGTAACCGGCGGCGCGCACTCGCGCGACCACCGCGTCCACGTCGGTCGCGCGGATGGCGGCGTGAAACAACACCCCGCCGGGCGCGGGCGTGTCGCCACGGGTTTCAAACATCTCCAAATAACTGCCGCCGCCCGTATCGAGCAGGCCGGCGCGGTTGCCGTCGGGATAGGCCCAAGTAAGCTTTTCGACGAAGCCAAGGACGTCCTTGTAGAAGGCCAGCGAGGCGTCCCAATCCTTCGTCCTCAAGGCGACGTGGTGAAGGCCACCGCCGCCCAACACGGGGTTCTGATACGCCATGATTACGGCGAGAGCTGCGTGACAAACTCCATCAGCGGGCGGACGTCGAAGGGCGGCTTGACGAAGTTGCCGTAGAGCAGCTCGGGCAGGTCGTAATCGACCTCGTAGTAGGCGCGGTTGATCTCGTCGCTGCGGCTGATGTAGCCGCTCTTGATGGTGGCACCGAGGAAGAGGCCCTTTTTGTTGGAGTAAACTTGGACGGGCACCTTGAGCAGGTCTTTGCTGGCCTTGGCGATTTCGGAAGCGTGCGGGCCGGCGACAGCAGCAGCGTCCACACCGAAGTTCACGCGACCCTCAAAAAGGAGGCGGGGCGTCTGTTCATCCATGATCACGTAGACGGTTTCGATGCGCGAGCCGCCGAACTGCAGGCCGAGGCTGGTTTCGCCGGCGCGGATGACGACCGGAATGCTCCAAGATCCATTGGCTTTTTTGACGAGGATGACGCCGTAGCCGCTCTGCAAGCCGATGCCGGCGCCGAATTTGCCTTGGTTGGTGATCACGAGAGCCTTGGCGCGATGCATGATCTCTGGAGGAATGGCGCGGGCCGGATCGGCTTGGGTTTCGCGGAGAATGGCTTCGCAAGACTCCATGCGCACGAGGAAGCGATAGCGGTCCTGATAGGCATCGGCGCGGAGCGACGCGACGGCCGCGAGCACAAAGAGGATCGAGAAGAATTTTTTCATAACAACGAGAATGGTGCGGAAGCTATGCCGAAGTTGCGGCGGTATGGAAAGCGTGGAGTGACGGGTGTTCCCGCGTCGAGACCTTGGGCGTTCACCTAAGACAACCCATATGCTGTTGTTGAGTCATCAGTCCAGTTCGCGGGCAGCGAGGTCTTCCTCGTCCCAGCCGAAATAGTGACCGAGTTCGTGCAGGTAGGTGATGCGCACCTCGTCGCGAAAAATGTCTCGGTTCCCCTCGGCAAAGTCCCAGATGTTTTCGAGAAACAGGATGATTTGCGGGGGCATCGGCTGGTCCTCGCGCAACTCGGATCCGTGCTCGGAGCCGGTGAAGAGCCCGAGGATGTCGTCGTCGAACCCCTCATCCAGCAGGTCCTGGCCGGGTAACGCTTCGAAATGGACGGGAATGGCAGTGGCGAGCGGACGAAGCACGGCGGGAAGCTTTTTCTGCGTGGTTTCGACCACGGGTGCGGCGAGGGCGGTGAGCTGGGAGAGCGTCATAAATGAAACGTGTAACACCGAGGCGGCACCGGCGTCATTGTGGATGTTACCGCTGAATCCCAAAATTCAACCCACATGAAAAGCACTCGTAAATATATTCTCGCCGTCTGCGTTCTTGCTCTCGGCTTTGCTATCCCGGCCATCCACGCCGAAGAAGCCACCGCTCCCAAAAAAGAGCACGGCCCCAAGGGCGAGCGTCTGGCCGAACTGAAAGAAAAGCTCGGACTTACCGATGCGCAGGTCGAGCAGCTCAAGAAAATCTTCGCCGAAGAGCGCGAACAGATGAAGGCCCTTCACGACAAGGAAGGCACCAAAGAAGACAAGATGGCTGAAATGCGTAAAATCCACGAGGCCACCCGCGCCAAAATCGCCGCCATCCTCACCCCTGAGCAAAAGGCCAAGTTCGAGGAAATGCGCAAACAGGGCCCGAAGGGTGAAAAAGGTCCGAAGGGCCCGCCCGAGACCACCAGCTGAATAGCTCCGGAGCACGCGCCGTGCGTGCTCTTTGCTGAGATTTGATTGGTTGAACCGCCGCACCTTCGGGTGTCGGCGGTTTTTCGTTTTCGACAACCCGCGCCGCACGCGCACGCTGCGCCGCATGGTTTTGACTTCAACGCGGGTGATTGTGATCGGTGGCGGCGCCGCGGGCTTTTTTGCGGCCATCGCCTGCGCCGAGGCGAACCCGTCGGCCCGCGTCGTTCTCTATGAGGCGACCGCTCACCCGCTGGCCAAGGTGCGCATTTCCGGTGGCGGCCGCTGCAACGCCACCCACGCCTGCCCCGAGCCGCGCGAACTGGTGAAGCGTTATCCTCGCGGCGGACGCGAACTGCTCGGCGCCTTCCACCGTTTCGGCCCGCGCGAAACCATCGCGTGGTTCGCTGCACGCGGGGTGGAGCTCAAGACCGAGTCCGACGGGCGCATGTTTCCTGTCACCGACGATTCCGGCACCATCATCGATTGCCTGCGCCGTGCGGCCGACCAAGCCGGAGTGAAAGTGTTTACGACGATGGGCGTTCGCCGGGTGGAACGCCTTGAAAGCGCTTTCCAAGTGGAGTTCACGGATAGTTCGGTGGGCGACTTCGACCGCGTGCTCATCGCCACCGGTGGCACGAAAGGCTCCGCCGGCCAGCTCATCGCCGCAGAACTCGGCCACACCATCGAGACGCCCGTGCCCTCGCTGTTCACCTTCCACATCGACGACGTGCGCATCCGCGGACTCGAGGGCCTTTCCGTGCCTGCCGCCGCGACTGCGGTGCAAGGCACCAAGCTCAAGGACTCCGGCGGCCTCCTTATTACCCACTGGGGCATGAGCGGCCCGGCGATCCTGAAGCTGTCCGCCTGGGGCGCACGCGAACTCGCGCAGCGCGACTACAAATTTACGCTGATCGTTTCGTGGGCGGAGGGACGCACGGTTCCCCAAGCGTTGGAAACCCTCTTGGCCGCCCGCCAGGTTAACCTTAAGAAGCAGATCGCCACGTGGAATCCCTTCGCGTTGCCCTCGCGCCTGTGGGAGCGGCTGATCATTGCCGCCGGCATCACCCCGGAGACCGTGTGGACCTCCGTATCGAATACCTCGCTACAAGCGCTCGCCAGCCAAGTTGCCGCGGCCGAGTTCACGGTTGAAGGCAAGAGCCTCAACAAGGACGAGTTCGTGACGTGTGGCGGCGTGCGGTTGCGCGAGGTGGATTTTAAGACGATGGAAAGTCGCGTGTGCCCCGGTCTGCATTTCGCGGGCGAAGTGCTCGACATCGACGGCGTGACGGGCGGCTTTAATTTCCAGGCTGCATGGACGACCGGCTGGCTCGCGGGCCGCGCCATGGCGGGAGTGGAATGAGGGTCTCACGAGGGAGCGAGCTTGCTCGCGAGGGGCGGACATCGCGGGCAAGCTCGCTCTCACGTTTGGCACTCCTACCTTTTTCGTTCCATGCCTTCCTACTGGCAACTGCTGCTGCTCATCCTTCCGGTCTTCATGCTGATCGCCATCGGCGCGGTGATGCGCCGGGTGAAGTGGCTCACGGCCGAAGCGGATGGCAGCCTGCTCAAGCTGGTCGTTAATTTCCTCTATCCGTGCCTGATTTTTGAGAACGTCCTCGGTAACGCCGCGCTTCGCGAACCGGGCAATCTACTGCTGGCACCGCTCGTCGGCTTCGTAACCATCGCGATGGGGATTTACGTCGCCTATAACACCGGCCGCGCGATCGGACTTACCCAGGGCGAGGGGCTGCGGACGTTCGCTTTCTCTACTGGCATCTACAATTACGGCTACATTGCGTTGCCATTGATGGCGGCGCTGTTCAGCCGGGAAAATCCCGGCAGTGTGGGCGTGCTGCTGGTGCACAACGTCGGCTGCGAGGCGGCGATCTGGACGGTGGGCATCCTCATGCTGACGGGACTCTCCCTGCGCGCCGGCTGGCGTAAGCTCATCAACGCCCCGGTCTTCGCGCTGCTCGCCGCTGTATTGGCCAACACGCTGGATCTGGGGCGGTTCGTGCCAGCGGTCGCGCTCAACGTCATTCACCTGAGCGCGGCCTGCGCCATTCCGCTTGGGCTGCTGCTGATTGGCGCGACGTTGATGGAGTATTTCGGCCGTCCTCGTGAATTGTTCGACGCACGAGTGACGCTGGTCTCCAGTCTCCTGAGGTTGGGTGTGTTGCCGGTTTTATTTTTGCTGATCGCGAAGTTCCTGCCGTGCCCGGACGACTTGAAGCGCGTGATGATCGTGCAGGCGGCGATGCCGGCGGGCATCTTGCCGTTGGTGATCGCCAAGCATTACGGTGGACGTCCGCTGACTGCCGTGCAGGTCGTGATCGGCACGACGGTGCTGGGCGTTTTCCTGATCCCACTGTGGCTGCGCCTCGGGCTGTATTGGGTCGGCGTGTGAGTATCGGAAAATCCCTGATCCTTTGTAAGCTGCTGCTGATTGACGGTGCACCGGTGGACGGGCTTTCTCGGGCACATTATGGAATGGCTTCTTGATCCGCAGATTTGGATTTCCCTGCTTACGTTGACCGTGCTCGAGATCGTGCTTGGCATAGACAACATCATCTTCATCACGATCCTTGCCGGCAAATTGCCGAGGGATCAGCAGCCCAAGGCCCGCCAGCTCGGCCTGTCGCTCGCGCTCATCACCCGCATTCTGCTCCTTTGCAGCATCACGTGGTTGATGGGATTGACCAAGCCGCTGTTCACCGTGCCGTTGCTCAACCACGGTCTGTCCGGACGGGATTTGATTCTGCTGATCGGTGGTCTCTTCCTGATCGGCAAGAGCGTCGTCGAAATCCATGAGAAACTTGAGGGCGAAGAAGGCCACGCGAATCCCGCCAAGGGCAGCACTCAATTCGCCGGCGTGATCGTGCAAATCATGCTGCTCGATATCGTCTTCTCGCTCGACTCGGTCATCACCGCCGTGGGCATGGCCAGCAACCTCTGGGTCATGATTGCTGCCGTGATCATTGCGCTGGGCATCATGCTCGTGTTTGCCGGCGCGATCGGCGATTTCGTCAATCATCACCCGACGCTCAAAATGCTCGCGCTGTCGTTCCTCATCCTAATCGGCGTGACGCTCGTGGGTGAGTCGCTCGGTCAGCACATCCCGAAGGGCTACATCTACTTCTCCATGGCCTTCGCCTTCGGTGTGGAAATGTTGAACTTGCGCCTGCGGAAGAAGAGTCAGGCGGCGCACCCCGTCGAGCTACGTTCGCCGATCAAGTGAGCGCAGCACGGGGCGGGCGCATCCTTCATGGGCTCGAAATGTAGGAGCCTGCTTGCAGGCGATATTGGGCGTGCGCGGGCTTAAGGTGCTCGCACGGTGCTCATCGCCTGTGAGCAGGCTCCTTGTTGCTACATTTGGCGTTCGGGAGGGGTGGAAATGTTGAACTTGCGCCTGCCCTCCAAGAGCCAGGCGGCGCACCCGGTCGAGCTACGTTCGCCGATCAAGTGAGCGCGGCGCGGGGCGTCCTCGGTGGCTTGAAATGTAGGAGCCTGCTTGCAGGCGAT
>CBRAFO010000124.1:0-10079 GCA_967755175.1 uncultured Opitutaceae bacterium
CGCGACCTTCCCCAAGGTTGAGCTCTTCACCATCGACCAAGCCTTCGGCAGCTGGACCAAGGCCGCGGCCACACACTTCGCCGACGGCGGCACCTTCGACCAAATCTATCTGAAGAAATAACACCCAACAGGGTAGGGCGCGGACTCCGTTCCGCGCCTTCTCCTCGTTCTCGTTCTCTTACTCTTTCTCGTTCTCTTTCCTCCGTCCTCGGCCCGCCCCCTCTTTGCTCCGGGAACGGGAACGGGATCGAGAAAGAGAACGAGTAAGAGAACGAGAACGAATCAATCCTCTACTTCGCACTCTTCCCACCAACCCGGAATGCCCTCCGTTCTCACTGAACCACCTTCGCGCGACGTGCGCGCGCTCCTCGACCCGCTTTTCAAGCTGGCGGAGCGTTGCCCGGAGCTGACCGGCGGGACGGCGGGGACGTTTTTCTCCGGCGGTAACACCCACGATCTTTCGCGTTTCCACTTTCGCGGTCCTCGCGCCGAACACGATCCGTTGCGCATCGGCCTGTTCGCCGCGTTGCACGGAGACGAGCCGGCTGGCGCGCACGCACTTGTCACTTGGTTCACCGAACTGGTGGCCGAGCCCGCCCGCGTGACCGGCTACGACCTCACGATCTATCCGGTGTGCAATCCCACCGGCTTCGCGGACAACACCCGCCACAACCACGCCGGCTTCGACCTGAACCGCGAGTTTTGGCGCCATTCCACCCAGCCCGAAGTCGCCATCCTCGAACGCGAACTGACCGTCGGGAAATTCGACGGCATTATCACGCTCCATTCCGACGACACCAGCCACGGGCTCTATGGCTACGCTCACGGCCGGTTGCTCAACGAAGCCCTGCTCAAGCCCGCCCTGCGCGCGTCCGAGCGCGTGCTCCCGCGCAACCGGGCTGCGATGATCGATGGATTTGAAGCCAGCGAAGGCTTGATCCATCGCTGCTTTGACGGCGTGCTATCCGCTCCGCATCAACAACGTCCCCAGCCTTTCGATCTTATCTTTGAAACACCGGCGCTCGCGCCCCTCGAACTCCAAGTCGACGCCACCATCGTCGCGATTGAAACCCTTCTCGACGAATACCGGGTCTTCCTCGCGCACTCGATCAACCTTTGATGTCCTCCCGTTCCGCACGTTCCATTCTCCCCGGCTTCGGGTTGTCGCTCGGTTTCACGATCGCCTACCTGAGCCTCATCGTGCTCCTGCCGCTCTCGGCCGCGTTCATCAAAACCTCCGGGATGACGTGGACCGCCTTCGTCGAAGCCGTCGCCTCGCCCCGCGTGCTGGCGTCGTATCGCGTGAGCTTCGGCATTTCGTTTCTCGCGGCGGCGATCAACGCGTTCTTCGGGCTCATCGTCGCGTGGGTGCTCGTCCGGTATAAATTCCCCTGTAAACGCGTCATCGATGCGCTCGTTGATCTGCCCTTCGCATTGCCCACCGCCGTCGCCGGCATCGCGCTCACCGCGATTTATGCGCGCAACGGCTGGGCTGGTTTCCTCGAACCGCTGTGGGCAAATGGAGTAGGGGCCCTCGGCCACTGGTTTCCTTGGGGCAACTGGACCGAGTGGCTCGGCGTGAAAATCGCCTTCGACCGCCCCGGTATTTTCATCGCGCTCACCTTCGTCGGTCTGCCCTTCGTGGTGCGCACACTCCAGCCCGTGTTGGAGGAACTGGAGCCCGAGTTCGAAGAGGCGTCCGCCACACTCGGCGCGTCGCGTTGGCAGACGATTCGCAAGGTCATCCTGCCCGAACTTTTCCCGCCGCTCATCACCGGTTTCGCCATGGCCTTCGCCCGCGCCCTCGGCGAATATGGCTCGGTCGTCTTCATCGCGGGCAACATGCCCATGCACAGCGAAATCACCCCGCTGCTCATCATCACGAAGCTCGAGCAATACGACTACCGCGGCGCCACTGCCATCGCCACGGTCCTGCTCGTCGCCTCCTTCATTCTGCTGCTGCTGATCAACCTCCTCCAGAAGTGGAGCCGCCGCTACCACAAGATCTGATCCGCCATGGCTTCCATCGCTTCCCATCTTCACCAACACGGCCACGGTCGCGCGCACGCGTCGGCCGTCACGCAAGACTCCGCTTGGGTGCGCTGGACGCTCACCGGCGTGGCGCTGCTCTTTCTCTCGTGCTTCGTGCTGTTGCCCCTCGGCGCGGTTTTCGTCGAAGCCCTGCGCAAAGGCCTCGGCGTGTTCTTCAGCGCGTTCACCGATTCCGACGCGCTCGCGGCCATCAAGCTCACGCTTTTCACCGCCGCCATCGCCGTTCCCGCCAACGTGGTGTTCGGCGTCGCCGCCGCCTGGTGCATCACCAAATTCGCCTTCCGCGGAAAGAGCGTGCTCATCACGCTCATCGACCTTCCGTTCGCCGTTTCGCCCGTCATCGCCGGTTTGATTTTCGTGCTCCTCTTCGGCCTCCAAGGCTGGCTCGGCCAATACCAGAACGCGGAACACCCCTGGTTCCCCTGGCTCCAGCAATGGCTCGTGGACAAAGATTTTAAGATCATCTTCGCCACGCCCGGCATCGTCCTCGCGACCATCTTCATCACGTTCCCCTTTGTCGCCCGCGAACTCATCCCGCTGATGCAGGCGCAAGGCACCGACGAGGAATACGCCGCCGTCACCCTCGGGGCCAACGGCTGGCAGACGTTCTGGCGCGTCACCTTGCCCAATATCAAGTGGGGCCTCTTCTACGGCGTGATCCTCTGCAACGCCCGCGCGATGGGCGAATTCGGCGCCGTATCCGTAGTCTCGGGACACATCCGCGGTGAGACCAACACCATGCCGCTCCACGTGGAGATCCTCTACAACGAATACCAATTCTCCGCCGCCTTCGCGGTTGCCTCCCTTCTCGCCCTTCTCGCCATCGTCACCCTGATCCTCAAATCCCTCGTCGAGTGGGCGCACAGCCGCGCCCAAGCCGAGTAAGCCCTGTCCGTCCCTTCGCCCAACGCCCTTCGCCCGTCAGCGACTCCGCCTCCGACCCTTTTGCCCTTCGCCTCTCGCCCTTCGCCTAAATGAGCATCACCGCGACCAACATCAAAAAAACCTTCGGCGCCTACACTGCGCTGGAAGGCGTTAACCTCGAAGTGCCCGCCGGCAAGCTCGTCGCGCTGCTCGGTCCCTCCGGCTCGGGCAAGACCACGCTCCTCCGCATCATCGCCGGCCTGGAGTTCGCCGACGAAGGCAGCGGACACATCCAGTTTCACGGCGAAGACGTCACCCAAGTGCCCGCCGGCAAACGCGGCGTCGGCTTCGTGTTCCAACACTACGCGCTCTTCCGCCACATGACCGTGGCCGAGAACGTCGCCTTCGGACTCAACGTCCTCAAGCGCCGCGATCGTCCGTCCAAAGACGAGATCGCCGACCGCGTTAACAAGCTCCTCAAGCTCGTCCAGCTCGAGAACCTCGGCAAACGCTTCCCCTCGCAACTCTCCGGCGGACAACGCCAGCGCGTCGCCCTCGCGCGCGCCCTCGCCGTCGAGCCCAAGGTTCTCCTCCTCGACGAGCCGTTCGGTGCGCTCGACGCCAAGGTTCGCAAAGAGCTCCGCCGCTGGCTCCGCCAGTTCCACGACGAGATCAACCTCACCACCGTCTTCGTTACGCACGACCAGGAAGAGGCCCTCGAAATCGCCGACGAGGTCGTCGTCATGAACAACGCCAAGGTGGAGCAGGTCGGCACGCCGCAGGAGGTTTACGACCATCCCGCCTCGCCCTTCGTTTATAACTTCCTCGGCAACGTGAACCGCCTCCAGCTCCCGTGGCGCGGTCTCACCTCCGACAACCCCAGCGCTTTCATGGACACCAAGATCGCCTACGTGCGCCCCCACGAGCTGGAGATCCTGCACTACCGTATCGGCGTCGAAGGCGAAGTGGCTACCGTTGAGTCGATCCATGCCGCCGGTTCCGTGGCCCGCGTCACCACCCGTCGTGGTGCCAACGAGTTCGTGGACGTGGAACTCAGTCGCTCCCGCCTTGACGAACTAGCATTGCGCCCCGACGACTCCGTCCTCCTCCGCGTCCGCCGCAGCCGCCTCTTCGCCGAGGATTACGCGATCTGATGCAGAAGAGTTGAAAGCTGAGGGTTGAGTGTTGAGAGTGCGATCCGCTCCGTCCCTTAACCCCTAACTTCGCCCCAGCTCTCCGCCACCCGTCCGTCTCTCAACTCTCAGCCCTCAACTCTCAACTTTTCCGCGCCCCCGTCCGTCCCTCAACTCTCAGCTCTCAACTCTCAACTTTCCGCCGTCTCTCAACTTTTTCACCCAACCCACTACTACCATGGCCCGTATCTACAACGACATCACCGAAACCATCGGCAACACCCCGCTCGTCCGCCTCAACCGCACCGCCGCCGCTCATGGCGCCGTTGCCGAGGTGCTCTTGAAACTCGAGTTCTTCAACCCGTTGTCGTCCGTGAAAGACCGTATCGGCAACGCCATGATCGAAGAGGCCCTCAAGTCCGGCCGCATCAATCAGGACACCATCCTCATCGAGCCCACCTCCGGTAACACCGGCATCGCGCTGGCCTTCGTCGCCGCCGCCAAGGGTCTCAAGCTCATCCTCACCATGCCCGAGACCATGTCCCTTGAGCGCCGCAAGCTCCTCAAGATTCTCGGCGCCAAGCTCATCCTCACCGAAGGGCCCAAGGGCATGAAGGGCGCCATCGCCAAGGCCGAGGAACTCAACAAGCAGATCCCGAACAGCGTCATCCTCCAGCAGTTCGCCAACCCCGATAATCCCGCCATCCATCGCAAGACGACGGCCGAGGAAATCTGGAACGACACCGATGGCCAGGTTGACTTCGTGGTCTCCGGCGTCGGCACCGGTGGCACGCTCACCGGCGTTGGCGAGGTCCTCAAAGCCCGCAAGCCCTCCATCAAGATGATCGCTGTCGAGCCCGCCGGTTCGCCCGTCCTCTCCGGCGGCGCCCCCGGCCCGCACAAGCTCCAAGGCATCGGCGCCGGCTTCATCCCCGCCGTCCTCAACACCAAGGTCATCGACGAGATCATCCTGGTGAAGGAAGACCAGTCCGGTCCGATCTCGAAGCAGACCATCAAGCTCGACGGCATCCCGGTCGGCATCTCCTCCGGCGCCGCGATTTTCGCCGGCCTCGAAATCGCCAAGCGTCCCGAGAACAAGGGCAAGAAGATCGTCGTGATCGTCCCGTCCTCCACGGAGCGTTACCTGTCCTCGTGGTTGTTCGCCGATGTCGATGTCGAGAGCGACAACATCGCCGAGTTCATCGCCGCCCCCGCCGCCGTTTGATTCGGCTTCGGTAAGTTAGCACAAAGACCCGACGAACCACGTCGGGTCTTTTTTTGGCCAAGTGGGCGTCTCGCCCATGATCCGAACCGAACCCACGGGCGAGACGCCCGTGCCACGTCAGACCACGCACGTTTCGTGGCTAGAGCATTTCAAATAAAACCATAGCCGTAGTGCTTTGAAACGTAGGGGCTTCGCTTGCGAAGCCCGGATTGAAGTTCGGGTGACTTTCCTGCTAGCGCGGGCGTCGCGAGCGACGCCCCTACATCACGAACCCGTGATCGTGTGCTCGAAATATGGCTACGACTTTATTTGAAACGCTCCATCCCTTTTCCGTTGGCGAAGGCGGTTCCCATTTATCTGCCTTTCGGCCGGGTAAATTCCTCGCCAAGGGGAACCTTCGCCACGTGAGAGAACTCCTTAAAGGTCACTCTTTATCATGACTGCTACCGAGCCCATTTCATCGCGCCACCTCGCCGTCGTCGGCGGTGGACTCAGCGGCGCGCTCGTTGTCGTCCATCTGCTCCGCCAGGCCCCCGCCGGCACGCAGATCACGCTGATCGAGCGTCAGCCTCCCGTGGGGCGCGGCGTGGCCTACGGCACCGAGTGCGGCGAACATCTCCTCAATGTCCCGGCCGGACGCATGAGCGCCTTCGCCGACGACCCGCCGCACTTCGTGCGCTGGCTCGGCGAGCGGGTGGGGCGCCTCGGCTACCCCGACCAAGTCTCACCCGACGACTTTCTCCCGCGTCACATTTACGGGGATTACATTGCCTCCGTTTTCGCCGAAGCCCGCGCGCAGGCACCCGACACGGTTCGCTTCGCCAACGTCACCGGTGAACTCATCGACATCGAAGAACGTCCCGAAGGCCACGCGCGCCTCACGCTCGCCGACGGACGCACCCTCGATGCCGACCGCGTGGTGCTCGCGCTCGGCGTGCTCCCCGGCGAATACCCGATCAGGCGTTCGATGCCCTTTTTCCACGGACGCCGCTACGTCCACGTGCCGTGGAAGCCCGAAGTGCTCGAAGGCATCGGCAAAGACCAAGACGTGCTCATCGTCGGCGCAGGCCTGACCGCGAACGACATCATCGTGCAGCTCCACCGCCTCGGTCACCGCGGCACGGTGCATGCCTTGTCGCGGCGCGGTCTGCGCCCGCGTGCCCATCTCCTCGGCCTCCCGCACCATCGGCCCTTTCTTCACACGGACACCCTGCCGACTACCGTTCGGCAGCTCCTGCATCTCATCCGTGAGCAAGTGCGCCAAGGCGGCGACTGGCGCGCGGTGGTCGATGCGGTCCGGCCCTTCTCGCATGCGCTCTGGCAGGGCTTTTCGTGGGAAGAGCGGGGCCGGTTCATGCGCCACCTGCGCCCGTTCTGGGATGTTCACCGCCATCGCATCGCGCCCCAAGTGGCTGCCGAGATCGACCACCTGGCGGGCGAAGGCCGGGTGAAGTTTTATGCCGGCCGCCTTCAGTCGTTGCGCGAAACACCCACGGGAGCCGAGGCGGTTTTCCGCAAACGCGGCACCGAAGACCTCGTGAAGCTCCACGTGGCCAAAGTCATCAACTGCACGGGACCGCGCACGGACTATTCGAAGTATCAACACCCGCTCTATATCAACCTGCTCGCGCGCGGCCTGATCGACCACGACCCGCTCGCGCTGGGCCTCAACGCCACGCCTGCGGGTGAGGTCAACCGCTACCGCTCCGGCCCCTCCGGCTGGCTGTATGCGATCGGGGCGCCGCTCAAAGGGGTGCTCTGGGAATCCACAGCCGCGCCCGAGATCCGCGTGCAAGCCCGCCAACTGGCGGAGCGGCTTCTCGGCTAGGCAGCTCGATCTAATTCTTGCTGGCCACCCGCTTGCGCCTTGCCGCCGAGGGGTGGAGCTGTCGCGCTGGCCGCTGACTCGTGTTCACCCCGTTTCGTCGGCGACAAAATAAACGCGTATGAAATCCTATTATCTGCTTCTGGTGCTTTTGCTGTCGGGCTGGTTCGTGCCGGCGCTCTCGGCTCAGGATATGACTCCCCGGATATCTCAGCTGGAATCACGGATCGACGAGTTGGAGAGGAAGACGAGGCCTAATAATATAGAAATGGGGGGCTCGGTTTTTTTATTCGGAGCTTTTTGTGCGCTTTGGGCGCAGAACACCGGGAGAAGCAGCTGGCTCTGGTTTTTCCTCGGACTGTTCTTCTCGGTCATAACGATCTTCTTTTTACTTACGAAGAACGCGAATGACATTGGACGCAGGCAGCGACGAGAGGCCTTTAGGCGGTAAGATTTTATAAAAATGAATATTTCACGGGATATAACCATTGCGCTGCTCTTATATCTTGCCTTCAGGCTTGTTCGAATGGGACCAGCCGAGGCGTGGCGGCAAATCGTGAAGGCGAAGTGGATCTTTCTGGCAGTGCTGGGATTTCACCTGTCGGTATTGGCGTTCATTTTCTTTATGCGGCGCTAGGCCGGTCCGCGTGGCACGGGATCGGAACTTCAACCCACGGAGTTTTGACCACTAATGGAATCGGCCAATGGGCCGATTGTTTCTTCCGTCGCCCAAAGGGCACCCGACGTCAGGCACCCGCTCCGCTTCGCTTCGGGGCCACACGCTGAGCGTGCGACCATCTCCGCGCTGCCGCGCTCCGTCTCTGGGAGCAGCTACGGCTAATAGCCTTCGCGGTTAAGAGGAGGGGCGGCTGATGCCGCCGGTGATGTCAACCCGCCGGTCAAACCGCGGCATCAGCCGCGCCTTCGCTGAATCGCCGGAGCCATTGGCGAGAGGCTGCTCCCACCGAATCGCCCCATTGGGCGATTCCCTTAGCGGTTAAACACTCCGAATCCGAAGGGTCGCATCGCCGTAGAGCGCCAATCAGGCATTAACCGGGGGCGTAATGCTCGCGGTGGATGGTAGCTGCGGGGGAATAAGTTGAGCCTTGATCGTGCGATGGAGCAGGATTCCTCCGGTCCAAATTGAAAACAGCGCCCATCCATGAAACGCGACGGACAACCACCCTTGAAGCGCGAGATAAATACACGCATCGAGGGCATAGAGGATTCCGCCCACAAGGAAGGCCCAGCGGTAGCCGCGGAGTGCCATAAGTCCGATCACGAAGAAGAAACTAACTGCCAATGTATCAATAACGAATGCCACCGGTTTATAGGCTTGGAAAACTGCGTCGGCCACGAGGGTGAAGCCCAGCCCGGCGAGAAAGCTGGTCTCGCTTCCTGAATGAATGAGCACGCTATTGATAACCGAAAGACCAGCGATCCACCAGAACCAGCGTGCAGCACTGGCTATGGAAGGATTGGCGGTAACAATGGCTTTGCGGCTGTTTAGGACCGGGGGGATTGGGGCCGTGAACTCGCTGGGCATGTCGGTGGAAGCTGGATTTATAATTTTGGACGGGTTCGAATCGAGAGCATCTAATTGACCTTTTAACTCGTTCGCTCGTTTTTTTCCGAAAAGAGAAAATCTGCGGATTTCTTCGGCGCTCAGGCCGCCAATCATTTTTCTGTATACCGCTTTAATATCGTGGTCCCGGGCCTGTAGCCTTTCGAGTCCGGCAGTATCACTGACTTTACGAATGTAGACTCCGGGGTTTTTGGATAGATAGACCGCAACTTTGTTCTTATGGATATTCAGAAGCTCCGAGGTCTGGGTTTTTTCCGGATAATGACCTCTGAGCAAAAGGGGCGGTGGATCGAATAAACGCATCTTGGGGCATGTAGTGCTAACCAAAATCGTATCATCCGAGAACTCCGTCTCTATTTCAGTTACTTTCCCTAGTTTGCCTGAAAAAATCCGAGCAAGTAATCCTAGTAAGAATTTAGGGCGTGGGTGATAGCAGGCGGCAACATAGCATCCATCGTGAGAAATGAGCGCTCGAATGAAACACCGCATGCTATTGTCGCTCGCATGGCCGGTGATGACATTGAAGTCGCCGACTGGATTGAATCCCAGGCTGATGAGTTCGTTTTGCTTGTGTTCATAGAACGTGTGATCGACCAACTTGTAGTCGGAAGCGTTTACGCGTTCGAGCCGGAGGGAGGAGGCCGCGTATGCATCGAGGCTATTACGAAGCTCTCCTAAGAGTTCTATTTCGGATTTCATTTCTAAAATATTTTAGGAATCGGCAGGGGCTTATAACGTGAACCAGGGAATCCTGCGGTTGGGTCCAGGCATGTGAATGGCGATAGTTTCTATTTTAAGCTAGATGTCCATACCTGACCTTGCATTTATGAGTAAATGAAAAGGACACGAGCGACCGCTTCTCCGAAAGCCAAGGGCAAGGGGCTCAAGCTCTCGTCGTTTTGTGCCATGGACGGTGAAACGCTCGTTTTGAATATATTGGGCACGCCTAGCGCGAAGAAGGATGCGATTGGGAAGCCGAAGGGAATTCAGCTCAGGGTGAGCGTCACGGCTGCTCCGGTCGCTGGTAGAGCGACTGACCATATGGTCAGGTTTCTTGCCGACGCGTTCGGCGTATCAGCCGATGATATAATAGTGGTCTTTGGCCGGTTTAATATAAATAAGCAGTTGCGGATCAAAGCGCCGAAGCGGTTGCCTCCCGTCGTGGCCAAAGCCCTTCTATAATAGAGGATGTCGGAGAGATCCGGACGGGATTGGCCGCGAGTCGCAAAAGACGCAAAATCGGAAAGTATACATTGGGAGCGGGCTCACTGACTTTGAGAGGAGATACCAGCTGGACGATCAGCAGCTTACGGCGGTCAAGTGTCTGCTCTCCGGACGCAAGTCCGGAGAGCAAACACTTGAGTCCGGAGAGCAAACACTTGAGTCCGGAGAGCA
>CBRAFO010000125.1:0-9802 GCA_967755175.1 uncultured Opitutaceae bacterium
GCCCGATAGGCGGACTGGATTGTCCATCACTTCAGCATCCAACTGCTTTTCTCTTGAATTTGGTGTTGTCGACCAAACTCGACGGTAGCTCAGCCCCAACGCCGGATTCGCCTGTTGACCCTGTTTCGTCGGTTCTGAAATGCCGCGTTAATCGGCGCGGCGGGATAAGGTTTCGGATTAAGGATACGAGCAGTCTGAACAAAAAGAATAAGAGGAAATCCAATGTCTTACAGAAGTCATGCCTTCCAATTAGTTATTTAGTTTTCGCCTTATCAACGATCATTTCGACCGCCCTGCGTGATCGTGTCCACAGATAGCTCATGTTCACGTGGACTGTTTTCAGTATGAGGTGGCCCGACGATTGGACAGTTCGGGTGTGGTTTTTAGTTATGATTTCCGGGTCGTTGTGACCAAGAGTAAATTTATAGAAAGGGGGGCAGGGGAGGGAGTCGAAGGCTCCCTCCGGCACGCGCCCTGTATCGGCAGGCCTTGGCAGATCACGACTGCGTCGCCTCCATGAGCCGCAATGACAACTGTTATGATAACGCCTCCATGGAGGCGTTCTGGAGCACCCTCAAATACGAGCTGGTCTATCGCTACAATTGGGGCACCCGCGATCAAGCCTCCACTGTCATCTTCGATTACATCGAGGGGTTTTATAACCGCACCCGCCTTCACTCGGCTCTCGGCTATCAAAGTCCCCTCGACTACGAATCCAACCTCAACTAACTACACTCAAATCACGCTTAACGCGTGTCTGTTTTTATCAGGGAAAGCACACGTTCTTGGATGGTAAACTATGTCGATCTCGACAGTTGAGTTTCTGAATAGTCGAGCCCTTCGACTGTTGACCGCGACATCTGAATCCAAGCAGCCTTGTGCCGGACACGCAGATTCACGGATAAAAATCGCGCCCGAATTCTTAACGCTCTTATTTCTTGATAGCCGATAGGACTTCGGGATGCGTTTCTAGATAGCGATTGAGCTTTTCCAATGCGTCGAATGTTTGGGGACTCACGTGGTGTTCCATACCTTCGACATCATGATCGACGACTCGTTTCTCCAAGCCGAGGAGTGTCAGGAAATTTGTGAGTAACTCGTGACGGTGAGCGATGCGGGCGGCGACTTCTTCGCCGGCGCTCGTCAGGACCATGCCGCGGTATTTCTCGTATTTCACCAAGCCTTCGCCGTCGAGGCGTTGCACCATGGTGGTCACGCTGGCTTGTGATATTTTCAGCTCGGCTGCAATATCGACTACGCGCGCGTAGCCCTTGGTTTTTATGAGCTCACTGATGCGCTCAAGATAATCCTCCACCGCGGAGGATGTCCGCGGGGGGGTGGGTTGCTCAGCCACGGGAAATATAGCTGGTCGCGTGGCAGGGGACGCCAGTTATTGCTTTTTCGCCAGCAGCTGGGCGCTGAGGACGACGCGGAACATCTGAATCGCGAGCCAGAACACGCCGCTCATGCAACCAGCGGCGAGGCCGGCGAACAAGACGACCATTTTGATGTCGTTCGACGGAACGTGGGATTTGAGTAGGCTAAACAGAAAGAGGAAGAATCCGATAACGAGAATGGCGTCGACGACCAGACTTACGGGCGACGTGAGTTTCTGGAGCTTGATATCGGGTGATTGGGAAGCGGTCTGCTGCGACATGATGGTCAACGAGAGGCGGTGGGAGCGGGGTTGTCCACCCGTTTTTTATGAGAGTCGAGAGTGACCGGGGGATAGGAGGGGGGCGATGGCGAAGAAAAATGCGATGAGGGCACGCAGCGGGGCGTGCGACTATACGCATGCCCGGATATCGGGTCTTGACGCCCGGGGTGCGCGGGGCAAATTGCCGTTCCCTCATTGCCTGATGGTGTAATGGCAGCACAGGTGACTTTGACTCACCTAGTCATGGTTCGAATCCATGTCGGGCAGCCACTTTGAGCGAAAATCCGAACTCTAACTCCTCTGCGCAACAGAGCGGGTAAGGTTCGGATTTTCCGTTTCTTAGCACCACGAAGTGTTGCTCACAGAATTCGACGGTTCGGATTTCACGTCCGGTTTTGGCCTCGAGAGGCAGCGTTGAGCAGATATAAATGGCGCGTGATGGAGCCAAGTATGTGCCTTATAAGACGTGGTAGCGGAAGTCGCGGAAACTGACCGTGCCTTTGCCGGCGGCAAACAGGGCGGGGCGCAGGCTGAGGAACGCGCCGGCTACGTTGTGGTTGTAGCCGGACACCTCGAACTGCATCCAGTGGCGTTTCCACTCTTTGCCGTCGGTGCTATACCACGTCGTCACGACGTGGTTGGCATTGCGCAGGCGCAGGAAAAAGCGCCGGCCGAGGTGCGGGGGCTTGGGAAACACGGTGGTGTCGCCTTTGCCGTATTCAAGGAGTTGTTGGTCGGAGATCCCGAGTCCGGCGAAGAGGCGGTCGCTGTAGTGGACAGCAGTCCGGCCGTGGCCTCGGCATCGCTTTCAACTTCCACCTGCACCTCGTAATCGTGGTCGCCGGCGATGAAGGCGAGGATCGCGCCGTCCGTGGCATGGCCGCGTGACCACCATTTTCCCTCGGGGAAGTCGTGCGGACCACGGGGTTGTGCGGAGAGTTTTCCCACGGGCCGTCGAGGCTGCGCGAGCGGGCCATGATGACCATGTGGCTCGTGGCCGGGCCGGCGGTGTCGCCTTCGGCGAGCACCATGTAGTAATAGTCGCCGCGTCGCAGGATCTTGGGGCCTTCCTGGGCGAAGGTTTCGACGTCCCACTCCTCGGGGTATTGCCAGCCGTCGTAAACTTTTTCCTCCGGGCCGGTGACGGAGAGTCCGTCGGCGCTCAACGGCACGCGGTAGCCGGCGCTCATGAAGAGGTATCGTTTTCCGTTCTCATCCACGGCGTGGCCGGGGTCAATGTTGCCGATTTTAAGGTCGATCGGATCGCTCCACGGTCCGCGTGGAGACTCGGCGTGGACGACCAGGTTGGTGAGGTGGTTGCCGGCCAGCGCGGGGAAATAGATGTAGTAGCGGCCCTCGTGTTTGCAGAGATCGGGGGCCCAGACGGAGCCGACGGGTTGGCGCAGGGCCGGGCCGAGCGGCTGCCAGTTGACCAGATCGCGGGAGTGCCAGACGAGCAGGCCGGGGGTGTTCAAGAAGGAGGAGTGGACCAGGTAGTAGTCGTCTCCTTCCTTGAGCACGGAGGGGTCGGCGTAGTCGCCGGCCAGGATGGGATTTTGGAAGGTGCCGTCGCCGAGGTCGGCTTTGCGTTGGGCCTTGAATGCCGGGACGGGGGACGTGGCGGTGAGGAAGGGCTGCGGAGCCGGGCTCATGCAATAGAACGATGGCCGAGGGTTTAGCTCAGAGCCTGCTCGGTGGCGGCGTCGAAGAGGTGGGCGGCCTCCATTTTGAAGGTGACCTTTACTGATTGGCCGACGTCGAACTGGTCGGTGGGTGAGACCCCGGCGATGAAGTTGGTGGCACCGGTGGTGAGATAGAGGTAGGTCTCCGCGCCCATGGGTTCACACACTTCGACTTTAACCTCGGTGGTGTGCGCGGGGTTGGGGTGGGCGACGGTCAGGGTGTCCAACACGTCTTCGGGGCGGATGCCGAAGACGACTTCTTTGCCGACGTGGTTCGCTCCGCGGGCGGAGAGACGGGCGTCGAGCGTCAGGCGCAGGCGCGAGGCGGATTGGTCGTTGGTCTCGACGAATTCCAAGAGGTCGCCGGAGTCGGCCGCGCGTTGCAGGCGGCCTTTGAAGAGGTTCATCGCGGGGCTGCCGATGAAACCGGCGACGAAGAGGTTGGCGGGGTGGTTGTAGAGTTGAAGGGGGGAATCGACCTGCATGATACGGCCGTCCTTCATGACGCAGATGCGGTCGCCCATGGTCATGGCTTCGACCTGGTCGTGGGTGACGTAAACCATGGTCGCTCCGAGCTTGGCGTGGAGCTTGGAGATCTCGGTGCGCGTGGAGACGCGCATCTTGGCGTCGAGGTTGGAGAGCGGTTCGTCGAAGAGAAAGACCTTGGGCTTGCGCACAATGGCGCGGCCGACGGCGACGCGTTGACGTTGGCCGCCGGAGAGGGCCTTGGGTTTGCGGTCGAGGTAGGGGTCGAGGCCGAGCATGGCGGAGGCGTCGCGCACGCGTTGGTCGATCTCGGCCTTGGGGAATTTCCGCAGCTTCAGGCCGAAGGCCATGTTCTCGTAGACGGACATGTGCGGGTAGAGCGCGTAGTTTTGGAAAACCATCGCGATGTCGCGGTCCTTGGGGAGGACGTTGTTCACCTCTTTGTTGTCGATGGCGATGGTGCCGCCGGAGATTTCCTCGAGGCCGGCGATCATGCGCAGGGTGGTGGATTTGCCACAGCCGGAGGGGCCGACCAGGACCATGAATTCGCGGTCCTTGATTTCGAGGTTGATGCCGTGGACGACTTTGACACCGGGGCCGTTCTTTTCGGGGTAAACCTTTTCGAGGTTGGTGATGGTGACGTTGGCCATGGGGCGGGGCGGGGGAAGGGAACGTGGAGGTGCGGGCGGGGCGGACGCGGCGAACTGTCGGGTAAATAACCAGACCATCGCTGGCGCTCTGCGAGTGAAGCGAGAAAAGGCGCTGGGCCGGCGTTACCCTCGGCGGCACGGGCCTGCTGGCCCGCCTCCGCCTCGGTCGCCTTGGCCGAGCACCTTTTCTCCCTCACGCTGGCCCGGTCTATTTACCAGTCACACCTTAGAAGATGCGATTGGCTCGGATGATTTCGGAGTAGTAGTGGGCCGAAAGCTTGGGCGTGCGTTTCTGCGTCTGGTAATCGACGTGGGTGAGTCCGAAGCGGCGGGTGTAGCCATCCTCCCACTCGAAGTTGTCCATGAAGGACCAGTGGAAGTAGCCCTTCACGGGCACGCCGTCGCCGATGCCGCGGTGGAGTTCGCGCAGGTAGGCGCGGGTGAACTCGCGACGGTGGAGGTCGAGGACCTCGCCGTTGGCGTTGGGGGCGTCGTCGTTGTAGCCGCAGCCGTTTTCGGTGATGTAGAGCGCCTTGTGGCCGTAGATCTCGGCGGCGAGTTTGGGACCCCAGTAGAGGCATTGCGGGTGCCAGTGGAGCCAGGGGCTGTCGGCCTTCGGATACGTGGCGTTGATCGCCACCTCTTCGGGTGAACCGTCGCGACCGGCGCGGACGAAGGTGCCGGCGTAGATGTTGAGGCCGAGGAAATCGGTGGGCAGCGAGATGACGTCGAAATCGCCCTTGGCGACGACGGGGCGGTCGGCACCGCAGCGGCGGAGGTAGGCGGCGGAGTAGCGTCCGTCCGCGATGGCGCCGAGGATGTGCTCGTTGCGCCGGCGGAACCATTGGCGGGCGGCGGCGATGTCGGCGGCGTTTTCGAAGAGGGGGGTGCAGATGTCGCTGTTGTCGGTGAGGCCGACGCGGGCGCCCTTGCCGCCGTGTTCACGGACGGCGCGCACACCGTGGCCGTGGGCGAGAATGGCGTGGTGGTAGGTTTGATTGAGGAGCTGCGGGGAGACGGCGCGGGCGGGGGCCTTGCGTCCATTGGGGCCGTAGGCGAGCTGGGTGAAGCAGCGGATTTCGTTGAGCGTGATCCAGTTTTTAACCTGTCCTGAAAACTCCGATACGATGGTGTCCGCGTAGCGCGCGAAGGCGTCCACGGTGACGCGGTCGGTCCAGCCTCCGCGGTCTTCGAGAGATTGCGGGAGATCCCAGTGGAACATCGTCACCCAGGGGGTGATGCCGTTTTCGCCCATGGAATCGAAGAGGCGGTGATAGAAATCGAGGCCCTTGCGATTGAGCGGGCCGTCGCCTTGCGGATAGATGCGCGGCCAGGCGAGGGAGAGGCGGTAGTTTTTGACGCCGAGCGAGCGCATGAGCGCGAAGTCTTTTTTGAAAAGACGGTAGTGGTCGCAGGCGGGCGCGAGGTTGTCGCCGCCGTGGATGGCACCGGGGCGCAGGGCGAGGCGGTCCCAGATGGACTCGCCTTTGCCGGCGACGGAGATGGCGCCCTCGATCTGCGGGGCGGCGGCGGCTACGCCCCACACGAAGCGGGGAGGGAAGGAGCGGGAGTTGGTGGGCATGGATTGAGGGAGAAAAAGGGGGCGGGGACGAATGGCGGTAGATAAGTATCGGGTGGTGGGCGCCGCAGGATCAGCGTGCGCTGCCGGTGGCGGGTTCGCCGTAGAAGATGCCTCGGCCGCGACTGCCGACGTAAACGCGACCAAAGACGCGGGGGTCTCCGGCGAGAGCGCTGATGGTGTTGAACTGAAGATTGTCGGGGTTGAGGCGCGTCCAGGCTTTGCCGCCGTCGAGGCTGCGGAAAATGCCGCGTTCTTCGCCTCGCAGGCCGGAGACATAGGTCACCGGTGTGCGAGAGCCTGGCGCGGAGCATCCGAACGCGATGCGGGCTCCGGAGATTTCGGAGGTGACGAGCTTGAACGTGTGCGCGTGATCGCCGGAGCGATGCACGCCGGTTCGATTGACAATCCACACATGGCCGTCGAGGCCGAAGACCGTGGCCAGTTGTCCGTCGCCGGAACCGACCTGGGTGGTTTTCTTGAAGTTGAGGCCTCCGTCAGAGCTGGCGTAAACGCTGCCGTCGCGCGGGTCGTAGGCGTAGAACCAGGACGGGTTCACGCGGTCGGACACGGGGGACAGCCGCTCTGGCAGACCGGTGGATTTTTGCCACGTCGCGCCCAGGTCGCGGGTGAGCCAGGTGGCTTTGTTTTCGGGGGTCCAGACGATGGTGTCGCCCTTGGCGGAGATGGCGAGGTGGCCGTCGCGTGCGTCGGTCTCGGGGAGCGTGGGGAAGGGGGTCCAAGTGCGGCCGTTGTCGCGCGAGGCGGCTCCGCCTTTCTCGTGGGCGCGGGCGGCGATGTCGGGCGCGAGGCCGGCGACATCGATCGAACTGTTGCGGCCGGTCTGGGGGATGAAGAACCCGGCCTCGGGAGAGACGTCGAGGCGCTCGTGGCGGAAGCCGTCGATATCCCACATGGCGCTGAGCAGCGGGGCGCCGGCGGTGGGGCTGACGAGGTCGGTGATGACGGTTTCTTCAACGCCTTGGGCGCGCACGAGCCAATGAGTGGGTTTGCCGTGGTCGAGCGCGGTGAGATCGTCGGTGCCCCAGATGGTCATGCCCGTTCCGTAGAGAGCGCGGTCGGAGTTGAACGGGTCGATCTCAAGGTCGCCGATCCAGTGCCCGAGATCGACCTTGGGGTTGCCCCAGCGAAGGAAGGCGACGCCATTTTCATCAAAGGTGGCGGTGGGGGAAATGCGTTTCCACGTGGCGCCGCCGTCGGTGCTGCGGAAGAGTTCGTCGTGACGGCCCCAGCGGCAGAGCGTGCTGACGACGAGGGTGCCGGTTTTTTGGGCGTCGAGGCCGAGGCCGGCGTAACCGAAGCGGTCGTCGCCGTCGGGTTTTAAGGGAGTGATGTCGGTCCAGGTGCCGGTGGCGGGCTGGTATTTCCACACCGCGCCGTCTTTGACCTCATTGGGTCCGGCGTCGTCGCTGTAGGTGAGGTAGAGCCAGCCATCGGGGCCGAATTTAACATGGTGCGGGCGCAGGCCCAGGGGTTGACCGGTGACGGGTTTCCACGTGGCGCCGGCGTCGTCGCTGCGCCAGAGCGGGGCGGTCGGGCTGGAGACGGCCGCGTAGATGACGCGCGATGGGGTGGTTTTGGTGAGGGATTTTCGATCGGGAGCGGGAAAGACGACGGCGGTGATGCCGACGTTCTTGGTGTCGTCGGGAGTTTGGAAGCTATCGACGGCGGACCAGGTGACACCGCGGTCGACCGAACGCCAGAGGCCGTCTTTGCGCGAACCCACGTAGAGGATGTTGGGGGAGGCGGGATCGACGGCGAGGCGTTCGCCGTTGGAACGTCCGAGTTCGTTGCCGCCGAATTTGAAGGACATGGGCGTGATTTGCCACGTCGCGCCTCGGTCTTCGCTGCGCAGGATGGCGCCGTTGCCCGACCAGTCGTTGATGTAGGAACCGGCGGCCATATAAACGCGCTTCGGGTCGGTGGGGTCCAAGGCGATGCTTTCGATGCCGGTGAGCGTCCACTGGTCGTTGTGGACCCAGTCGGTCAGGGGAATCCAACGGCGCGTGGCCGGGTCGAGCCGATAGGCTCCGCCCACATCGGTGCGCACATAGATCAGATCCCTTTCGGCGGGGTGGGGGACGATGCCCGCGATAAAGCCACCACCGGTGATGGTGACATTCTTCCAACTGTAGGGCGTCACGGGCGCGACGGCGAACGCGGGGGCCGGGGCGAGAAGGCTGGCGAGAGCGAGCGATGCAAGGGTAACGAGGCGGGGGCGCATGGTTGTGGGGAAGGGTGGCTTAAGGACAGGCAGAGGCGACTCGTCCGAAGAAAGGGTGCGAAACCGAATCGTTTTGAGGGAGAAGTTTTTTGAGCTTGCGACCAGCGGGAGGTAATTCGATTTAATGTTAAATCAAATTTCGGTCCGCGCTGTCAAGTCGCGCTCCGGTGAAAATCCCCGCCCCGTCGTTTTCCTGTCATTTCGCGATGCGTCTCAAACCGCGTTCCCTGCCGCCCCTGCTCGTCGTCGCCCTTCTGTCGGCGGCGGGCTTGAGCCTGTTGTGGCTGTTGTCGCCGACGCGCTCGGCGACTGCGAGTCCGGCCGGCGTGGTGGAGATCACCTACATGGGGCCGGGTGGTCCCATCTCGGGCGCGTTGGACGACGCGGTGCGTGCTTTCGAGGAGGAGAGCCGCCGTGCGCATGCGGCCGATCCTTCGCGTCCCATTTATCGCGTGATCAGCGGACAAAACGCCTCGCGCGGCATGACCGGCGACCCGACGCGTTTCCTGCTCAGTGTCGCCGGAGGCATGCCGCCGGATGTCATCTATTTCGACCGGTTCGCCGTTGCCGAATGGAGCGCGCGGGAGGCCTTCTTCGACCTGAATCCGTTTATCGCGCGAGATTTGGCGGCGGGGCATGCCGACGTGATTCGTCGTGAAGATTATTATCCGGCAACGTGGAACGAGGTCGTCTTCACCCACCCGGCCACCGGGAAAAGCGGTCTCTATGGCATTCCGGACGCCTTCGAATCGCGCGCGTTGATCTACAACAAGGATTGGCTGCGCCGCGCGGGTTATGTGGATGAGAAGGGCGAGGCCCGTCCGCCTAAGACCTGGGAAGAATTGGCCGAGATGTCGGTGGCGTTGACCGAGCACGACGAGAGTGGTCGCATCACCCGGCTCGGTTTCGCGCCGCTGTCGGGCGCCGGAATCTTTTATCAATATGGCTGGCAAAACGGCGGCGAGATCCTGTCCGCCGATGGCCGCACGGTGACCCTCAATGAACCGCGTTTTGTCGAGGCATTGGATTGGATGGCAAAGTTCTACGAGCGGCTCGGCGGCATCAAAAACGTGCTCGCCTTCGATTCGGTCATGCAGCGCGGAGATCTCGATCCGTTTGTGGCCAACCGGATGGCGATGAAGTTCGAAGGTTTCTGGGCGGTGAGGCTTGAACTTTCTCAATACGGCGATCGGGTGAACTACGGCGTCGCCCCGCCGCCCATGCCGGCCCGGGAACTCGCGGCCGGTCGTCCGCCGGAGAGCTGGGTCGGCGGGTGGTGCTACGCCATCCCCTCCACCGCGCAGCACCCCGAGGCGGCCTGGGAACTCATCCGTTTTCTCGCCTCGCCCCGCGCTCGTCGGATTATGGCCGAGAGCCAGCGCCTCACGGCCGAGAGTCAGGGACGGCTCTTCATCCCGGGGCAGTCGGCCCACCGTCCCATCAACGAGGAGAACATGGCGCATTATGTGGATGCGAATCCCGCCATCCCGGAGAATCTCCGCG
>CBRAFO010000126.1:0-9792 GCA_967755175.1 uncultured Opitutaceae bacterium
AAATCGCCGTCAACGGCAAGGCCATCGAGGGCTTGATCGACGGCGCGAAGCTCGCAACCGTCACCGACGACACGTTCGCCTCCGGAAACATCGCGCTGGCGACCGATACCACCAACAAGAACGCGTGGCCGAACGTCCTGTTTAAAAACCTACGCATCGAAGCCATCGACTCCGCCACCCCGGCCTTTGTGGAGCAGGGAGACGACGGAGACCGCGAGATCCTCTCCTATTCCAAGGAGGGCTGGAAACATGCCGCCGGCGTGAGTGCCAGCCAGACCGACTTCAAGAGAACCCACAGCATCGCCGAGAAGGCCGGGGCTACCTTGGAGTTCTCCTTCAACGGCCCCCAAGTGAGCCTCGTCGGGGTGAAGAACAAGGCGGGCGGCAAAGCCGACGTGTTCATCGACGACGTTCTGCGAGCCACCATCGATACCGCTTCGCCCGGGGTTCAAAACCGGACCGCGCTGTTCAGCGCTTACGGACTGAAACCGGGCCGCCACGCATTCCGCCTGGTCGTAAACTCGGGCTCCATCACGGTCGATCTGGCCGAAGCCCAAGCGTTCAACCGCTAAACCGCCCGCATGAGCATCCTGCCCTTCGCCTCCAATCCCCTGCTCACCCGCGATGATGTCCAGCGCCTCGCGCGCGATCTCGTTGCCCCGATCCTACCGCACTTCTCGCCCGGTCGGGCGCAAGTGAAACTCGGCGCCACCATCGGCCACTTCGGCGAACGCGCCGGCTGGCTCGAAGGTTTTGCTCGTCCGCTCTGGGGCCTCGTGCCGCTGGCCGCGGGCGGTGGCGCTTTCGATCACTGGGAACTGTGGCAGCAAGGTATCGCCGCCGGCACCGATCCCACGCACCCCGAATACTGGGGCGTTCCCGGTGATTACGATCAACGCAGCGTCGAGATGGCGGCCTTCGGTTTCGCCCTCGCCCTCGCACCCGCGCAAGCCTGGGAGCCGCTTGCGCCCGACGTGCGCGACCGACTCGTCGCGTGGCTTGAGGGTATCAACCGCGCCAAACTCGTGGACAGCAACTGGCGTTTTTTCCGCGTGCTGGTTAACCTCGGCCTGAGCCGTTGCGGACGCCCCACCGCGTCCGCCCAAGTCGCCGACGACCTCGCGAAGATCGACAGCTTTCACCTCGCCGACGGTTGGTATAGCGACGGCGCCGACTCCCCGCATCGGCGCGACGGGCGCACCGGCGATTATTATATCCCGATGGCGTTTCAATTCTACGGATTGGTCCACGCCAAACTCGCCGGCGATCCCACTCTGCTCGCCATGACGACCGAACGCGCCACCGCCTTCGCGCAGGATTTCCAACACTACTTCGCCGCCGATGGATCCGCGTTGCCGTTCGGGCGCAGTCTCGCCTACCGCTTTGCCCAAGGCGCGTTCTGGGGCGCGTTGGCTTTCGCCGATGTCGAGGCGTTGCCTTGGCCCGTCATTAAAGGCCTTTATCTGCGCCACCTGCGCTGGTGGATGCGCCAGCCGATCTTTTCGGAAACCGGCCTGCTCAGCATCGGCTACACCTACCCGAATCTCCTCATGGCCGAGAGCTACAACTCGCCCGGCTCGCCCTATTGGGCGATGAAGGCGCTGCTGCCGCTCGCGCTGCCTGAGACGCATCCCTTTTGGCAGGCAGAAGAGGCTCCGCTGCCGCCGCGCCCGGCCGTCCACACCGTGCCCGCCGCCGGCCTGATCCTCGCGACCGATCCGGACACGCGCGACGTCACCGCGATCACTCCCGGCCAGCCCGTCCTCGATTGGCCGCGCAACGCCCCGCACAAGTATTCAAAGGCAGCCTACGCGACGCGCTTCGGCTTCTCAGTTCCCTCCAGCGTGGCAACGCCGGTCGAAGGCGGCTTCGACAGCGAGCTGTCCCTGAGCGACGACGGACGCTTCTTCCGCCGCCGCGACCTGTGCCTCGACGCGACGGTAAGCGACGGCGTCGCCTATTCACGCTGGCAACCGTGGCCCGATGTCGAGGTGCGCACCTGGCTCCTCGCCGACGCCACCGGTCACGTGCGCATTCACCGCCTCCGCACCGGCCGCAAACTCTGGTCGATGGAAGCCGGCTTCTCTGTCCCGTGGACCGACCGCACGATGCTGCGCGCCAAGCCAGGCTCCGTGCAAACGCCCATCGGCCTTTCGGACGTGCGCGACCTCTCCGGCAGCCGCGAGCCCGGCCATGTCGATCTCGGTGCCAACAGCCACCTGCTCTCGTCGCTCGCCAGCATGCCCGTGCTGCGTGCGTCTCATGAGTCCGGCGAGTCCTGGCTGGCCTGCCGGGTGTCCGGCAGCGCCCGACCGAAGGTCGGCAACCAACCCGTATTCACATTCTCCGCCGAGGCTGACGGCTCCGGATGCAGCGTGCTCCGCGACGGGCAAACGTGGTGGAGTTGGAATGATGCCACCCACCCCTGCGGCGACTCCAGCGCCGACCGACTCGTGTCATTGAAACAACTCATCTAACACCGCCATGCATCGCCGGCTTCTCACCTTCCTCGTCTTGGTTTTCGCCCTCAGTGGTGCGCTGCGCTGCTTCGGCGAGCCGGTGCCGCTCGAAGTGACGCCCATCGCGCCCGTGCGGATGGAGGCGCGTGGCAACGTCTGGTTCGCCGACTTCGGCCAGGCGGCGTTCGGTAATCTCCAGATCACCTTTCACGACCCCGTTCCTGCCGGAAAACTGACGGTGCGCCTCGGTGAAAAGCTCAACGCCACCGGTGCGATCGACCGCCGGCCACCCGGCAGCGTGAACATCCGTGAAATCGAGCTAATCACCCGCGAAGGTCAGCTCGTTTATCAGCTCACGATTCCGTCCAAAAAGTTTCACCTCGGTGCCGCGTCGGTGAAGACGCCGCCGTCCATCGGCGAAGTGATGCCGTTCCGTTACGCCGAAATCGAAAACGCTCCCGAAGCCCTCACGGCGGCCAGCCTCCGCCAACTCGCGGTTCATGCGCCCTTCGCCGACGACGCGGCCGACTTCGAGTGCTCCGACTCCACGCTCAACGCCGTCTGGGCGCTGTGCAAACACACCATGAAGGCAACCACCGCCTTCGGCGTTTACATCGATGGTGAGCGCGAGCGCATCCCCTACGAAGGGGACGCCTACATCAACCTGCTCTCCCACTACGCCTGCGACCTCGATCCGCGGGTGGCGCGAGCGACCTTCACCCACCTGCTTGCTCATCCAACCTGGCCCACCGAGTGGAGTCTTCACATGCCGATGATCGCCGACGCCGATTACGAGGCGACTGGCGACCCGGTGATGGCCGCGGGGCATTACGAGGCATTGAAGAAAAAGCTCCTCGTGAATAAAGCCGGTCCTGACGGCCTGCTGCGCGCCTCGGCCATCGTCGACTGGCCCGCCGCCGAGCGCGACGGCTACAACGATGGCATCGTCGATCCTCGCGAGAAAAAGCAGGTCGGCCCCGAAATGAACACCGTGGCCAACGCCTTCTATTATCACGCGCTGCGCTGCATGGCCCGGTTGGCCTCGGCCTTGCACAAAGCCGACGACGCGCGCGACTTCACCGCCAAGGCCGACCGCGTTTACCAAGTGTTCAACACGGCCTTCTTCAATCCGGCGCGCGGCGTTTACATTGATGGCGTCGGCTCTGCTCACGCCTCGTTGCATGCCAACATATTCCCGCTCGCCTTTGGCTTGGTGCCGGCGGAGCGGCAATCGACCGTGGCCGATTTCGTGCGGTCGCGCGGCATGGCGTGCAGCGTTTACGGCGCACAGTATCTGCTCGAAGCCCTCTATCAGTCCGGCCGGCCCGACGACGCCCTCCGGCTCATGACCTCGCACGACGAGCGCAGCTGGTGGCACATGATCGAACTCGGCTCGACCATGACGCTCGAAGCGTGGGACGCGAAGGCGAAGCCCAACCTCACATGGAATCACGCGTGGGGCGCGGCACCGGCCAATATTATCACGCGTTTCGTCCTCGGCGTGCGCCCGCTGGAGCCCGGTTACACGCGCATGCTCATCGCCCCGCAACCCGGAACGTTGACCTCGCTGCGCGGGAAAGTGCCCACGCCCCTCGGCCCGGTTCTGGTGACGTTCAACGTCGACGCGCACGGCCAATCGCTCGCCGTCGAAGTGCCTCCGGGCGCGAAGGCACGCGTAGTCCTGCCCGGCCCCGCCACAATCTCGCCCCAACGCGTTTTAGTGAACGACAAGCCCGTAACGCTCCAGCCGGATCAAGGGGCGCTAACGCTGAACGACCTCCCGCCGGGCCGGCACGTCTTTTTATATCCTGTTAACGTCGGTAAGTAAGCTGGCGTCCGCAGCCCGTATAACTGGCACCTAAGCCGACGCCCGTAGCGCCTAGGTTAGCTCCAGCCTGTGCTACTCGGAGCACAGGACGTGACGCTAGGGACGCTTCTAAAAACTCCGCCAACAGTCGGGAAGAGCGTTGGGGAGTGACTGGGAGGAGCGCCAAAACCTTGGCGGAGGCTCCGGCTGGGATTGGGCGCTCCTCCAAACCCAGCCAAATCGCTCCGGCAGACTTCTGGAGCTCCTCCAAACTGGTGGAAGGAGCCTTCGGACGGCGCTGGGAGCTCCGCCCAGACGGCGGCGGAGCCTCATGGCGACAGTTGGGGGAGCTCCCGGAAGCTCACGGAGCGTTGGGGCGACTCTTTGAGCAGATCCCGATCGTGCCTTAACGCTGTTTACGGCGATAATTCGCCATTTATGCCGTTTGCTACCCATTCAATAAACACATCAACAGGTGTTAATGGCCCATTCCTCGCCCGAAATGACCGCTAAAGCAGTTAATCAACATAAGCAGCGGTTCATTAGTCGGTAAAATCTCCGCCCCTTGGGGAGATCACGGGGCGCCGGCGACACTTTGGGTGGAGCAGGGATGGCTCTTTGAGCATCCCTGCCCCCGACCTGCTAACTTATCCACTGCCCCTGATGTCCGTAGCTCCTTAGCCTTCCGCGGTCCACTTGAACATCATCGTGCTCATGGGCGGGATCGTCAGATTCAGGCTGTGCGTGTAGCCGTTGCAGGGGATTTCCTCGGCCATGCGGCCACCTTCGTTGCCCGCACCGGAGCCACCGTAATACTCGCTGTTGGTGTTGAGCACTTCCTTCCACCAGCCGGCGCGGGGCACGCCGATGCGGAAGTTGCCGCGCATCACCGGAGTGAAATGACCGACCACCGCGAACATGGTCTTCTCGGTTTCGTCCAGACGCAGGTAGGAGATCACGCTGGCCGAACCATCGTGGGCGTTGATCCACCGGAAGCCGCGCCAATCGAGGTCGTGGCAGCTGAGCACCGGCTCGTTTTTGTAGAGGTGGTTCAGCTCGCGCACGAGCAGGCGGACGCCTTCGTGGTCTTTGTATTGGAGGAGGTGCCAATCGAGGCTGCCGGCGTAGGCCCACTCGCGTGACTGGCCAAACTCGCAGCCCATGAAGAGCAGTTTCTTGCCCGGCCAGGCCCACATGTGGCCGTAGAGCGCACGCAGGGTCGCGGCTTTTTCGGGGATGTGCCACGAGCCCATCTTGGCGAGCAGCGAGCCTTTCCCGTGCACAACTTCGTCATGCGAGAACACCGTGACGAAGCTTTCGGAATACTGGTAAAGCGCGCCGAAGGTCAGGTCGTTGTGGTGCCATTTCCGGTGAATGGGCTCCTTCTGGAAATACTTCAGCGTGTCGTGCATCCAGCCCATGTTCCACTTGTAGTCGAAGCCGATGCCGCCGTCTTTCACGGGCTTCGAGATGCCGGCGAACGCCGTGGACTCCTCTGCGATCGTGAGCACGCCGGGATAATACGAATGCACCAGTTCGTTGGTGTTTCGCAGGAAGTCGATGGCTTCGATGTTTTCGCGACCACCGTATTTGTTGGGAATCCACTCACCCTCTTTGCGCGAGTAATCGAGGTAGAGCATCGAGGCGACCGCGTCCACGCGAAGGCCGTCGAGGTGGTAGAGGTCAATCCAGGCGAGCGCGTTGGCGACGAGGAAGCAGCGGACTTCGTTACGCCCGAAGTTGAAGATGAGCGTGCCCCAATCCATGTGTGCGCCCTGGCGGGGATCGGCGTGCTCGTAGAGGTGCGTGCCGTCGAATTCGGCGAGGGCAAAGCTGTCGCGGGGGAAGTGGGCCGGCACCCAATCGAGGATGACGCCGATGCCGCGCTGGTGCATGTGGTCCACGAAGAAGGCGAAATCGGCCGGAGTGCCGAAGCGCTGCGTGGGAGCAAAAAAGCCCGTGACTTGATAACCCCACGAGCCTTCGAAGGGATGCTCCGCGAGGGGCATGACTTCGATGTGGGTGAAGCCCATCTCGACCACGTAGTCGGCGAGCATCGGGGCAACTTCGCGGTAGCTAAAGGGGCGGTTGCCGTCTTCGATCTTCCGCTTCCAAGAGCCGAGGTGAACCTCGTAAATCGAAACGGGGCGGTCGATGCGGTGGGCGTCGGCGGCGCGTTTTTCCAGCCAAGCCGCGTCCTTCCAAACATACTTGCGCGGATTGCACACGATGGAGGCGTTGCCGGGAGGCGCCTCGAAATAAGAACCGTAGGGGTCGGTCTTGATGAGGATGTTTTTCTCCTGATCGAGGATCTCGTATTTGTAGAGTTCGCCTTCGCCGATGCCGGGGATGAACAGCTCCCACACGCCGGAGCAACCAAGCGGGCGCATCGGGTAATAGCGGCCATCCCAGTGATTGAAGTTACCGACGACCGAGACACGCGCGGCACTGGGAGCCCACACCGCAAACGACACGCCGGGCACGCCGTCGATCACGCGCAGGTGCGCGCCGAGCTTTTCGTAGATGCGGTGTTCGTTGCCCTGATTAAAGAGGTAGAGGTCCTGCTCGCTAAGCGTAGGGAGAAACGAATACGGGTCGAAGAACTGATGGATCTCGCCGCTGTGCAGAGTCGCGCGGAGCTGGTAGTGAAACACGTCTTCCCGGCCGGGAATGAGCACCTCGAAAAAACCTTCGGGGGCGAGGAGCGTCATCTCAATCGCGGGGGCGGTTTTGTCAGCGAGATCGACAACTTCGCAGGCCTTGGCGTCGCGGATGAAGGCGCGAACCAGAATACCTTTACTGCGTCCCTTCTTAAACGGTCGCATGCCTAAAAAATCGTGGGGGCAGGCGTTACGAGCTTTGATGAAGGAGGCGAGTTCAGCAGTAGTAAGGATCACGCGTTAGGTAGGTTGCGGTGACTGTGTCGGGCGCTTGTTCCCGCGTCCAGTGTGCGTTTTACGAAAGTCCACAAATCGGGCGGCCACCCGATGCCCGGCTCGGGAAGTGGGCATGAACCGGATTTTTATCGGGTCAATGACCCCACGCGAACGCCTGCGTGGAGCAGGGCCGCTCGCAGTGCGCGAGCAAAGGCCACCGCTTCAGCACCGTCGCCGTGCAGGCAAACCGTCTCCGCCGTAATCGCGACGTCGGTGCCATCGGTGGCGCGCACCCGCCCGTCACGGATCATGCGCAATACTTGGGCCACCGAGGCGGCCTCGTCGTTGAGCAATGCATCCGGCCGGCCGCGCGGCGTGAGGGAACCGTCTGCTTGATAAGTCCGATCCGCAAACACCTCCGCCACCACGCGCAGTCCCCTCGCCCGCCCCGCTTCCAACGAAACACCGCCAGCGAGGCCATAGAAGAACAAGCCCGCATCCACTCCCGCGATGGCGTCGGCGATCGCCTCGGCCACCGTCGTGTCGCGTGCGGCCAGATTATACAACGCGCCATGGGGTTTCACGTGGGTGACGATGGCGCCTTCTTCGCGGGCAATCGCACGCAACGCCTCGATCTGCGTGCGCACGAGCGCGATGATCTCCGGGGGCGCAAGCGCTAGTTCGCGTCGTCCGAAATGTTCACGGTCGGCAAAACCCGGATGCGCGCCGATAGCCACGCCATGCCGTATCGCCAGTCGCACGGTGGCACGCATCGTCTCCGCGTCGCCCGCGTGGGCACCGCAAGCGATGTTGGCCGAGCTGATCAGCGGCATCAGCTCTTCGTCATGGCCTGCGCCTTCGCCCAGATCGCAGTTGAGGTCGATCGTCAGCCCCATCGCCGGTTAACTCTGCCTCAACTTTAACTTGGCCCGCACGCCCAGCCCCAGCAGGGCCAGCGAACGCTCTTGTTCCAAGTAGAGCGCCTGCGCTTCGGCGAGGGAGATTTCGACGAAGCGCACGACATTGCCCGCCCGGGCTTGAGCGAGCCGAGGCAGATCGACCGAGATGACGTGCCCGATTTTCGGATACCCACCGATGGTCTGGCGGTCGGCCATTAACACGATGGGTTGTCCATCGCCAGGCACCTGGATGGAGCCAAAGCTCACGCCTTCGGAGACGAGCTCGCGATCCTCCGCCAGCGGAAGCGCCGGGCCCTGCAGTCGCAGACCCATGCGGTCCGACTTGGCGGAAATCCGAAACGGCTTGGCCAAAAAATCTCGCCGGCTTCCCGGTGCGAACCAGCTCCATTGCGGACCACGCAGGAAGCGCACCGTGATGTCGCCGCCCGTGACGGCTTTAAACTCGGCGGAGGCGCTCCAGTTGGCCGTCGTATCCAGCGTGCTCGGATGCGCGGCGAGGCGATCCCCGGCTTGGAGTGCCCGCCCGTTCCACCCGCCGAAGCCGGCGCGTAGCAGCGTGCCTTTGCCACCAAGCACGCACGCGATGTCCAGACCGCCGGCGACCGCGAGGTAAATGCACGCCCCGTTAGTCAACGGAGCCAACGACACCGTCTGACCGGCCACAACGTGCAAGGGCCGCCAGCTGGTTACTCCCGGGATATCGGCACCGGTCACGGCGATCCAGGTGTCGCGGAGGAATTTCAACTCCGGCCCGGTGAGCGTGGCCTCCAGCAGCGGGGCGTTTTCGTCGTTGCCGAGCAGCAGATTGGCCACGCGGGCGGCCTGACGGTCCATCGGCCCGCCCACGGGGATTCCATGGTGTTGATGGCCCGTCCGCCCCAAGTCCTGCACCGTGGTGAGAACGCCCGGTTTTATCACCTCAAAGAGAGCGGCTTGTCGCGAGGTTTTCGATACGGGCAACACCGGTGGCTCCTCCTCCAGTTCCGCGGCTTGTTTTTTGGTGACCGAGAGAAACTTCACCGTGTCACCTGCTTCCAGGAGCGTGGGCAGCGCTTCGTTCTCCGGCCGAAAAAGGCGGAGCGGCGTGCGTCCGATGATCGACCAACCGCCGGGCGAGGCCGTTGGGTATATGCCCGTCTGCATCGCGCCGATGGCGACGCTGCCGGCGGGGACGACCAAACGGGGCGTCGCCCGGCGCGGCATGGCGAGGCGCGGAGCCAACCCAAGCAAATAGGGAAACCCTGGCGAAAATCCGACGGCGGCGACCCGGTAAACCGCCTTGCTGTGCACGCGGATCACTTCGTCTTCCGAGAGCTTGGTGTAGGCGGCCACGGCGGCGATGTCCGGACCGTGGACGCCCCCGTAGCACACCGGCACCACCACTTCGCGAGCCGACTTGGCCGGAGCATCCGCGATTGCGGTGTCCGGAGCGGCCTTGATCCAAGCGGCGACGCGCTCCGCGGGAACGCCTGTGCCTGCACCCGCCGCGACCTTGGCCGGATCGTAATGCACGGTGACCGTGGTGAATGAGGGCACCACGTCGGTTACCCCGGGCAGCGGTGCGGTGTTCAGCGAGCGGGCAAGTGTCGCAACCGCATCGAGGGCACGAAGGCCGTTCTTGGCCTTTAACACCACAAGGACGGCGCAATCGCCAAGCGGAATCAATTGCATGCGGGGCACAGTGCGCATCCGTTCGCCAAGCACAAGGCTCGGGATGACAAGAACGTCCA
>CBRAFO010000127.1:0-9745 GCA_967755175.1 uncultured Opitutaceae bacterium
CACTCACGATGCGGGTGACAAGGTGACGGCCAAGGACGTCGAGCTGGCGAAGCGGCTGGAGCGCCTCGCCAGCTGAAGGTGTAGCGGAGTTCGGCGAGCGGTTTACCTCCAAGTGACGCGCCCGGCGGCTGGAGGGAGCGGCGACGTCCCCGTCGCCGACCAGCGTGCCAGCCCAATCGATTGCATGCTGACGTGTGTCCGGCGGCGACGGGGACGTCGCCGCTCCGTTGCCTCCGCTTAGAACAATCGCAGCAACGAGCGCTGGCCGACATCGATGAAGTCGTGGGCGTTGCCGATGGGCTCGGCGAGGGTGCGCAGGAGATGTCCTTGGGCGTTGAAAATGCCGACGGCGGGCTGATCACGAAGCGGCGCGTAAAGCTCTGCGGTGATCGAGTCGTAGGCGAGAGCGGTGCGGCGGACATCGTGATCAAGGGTGACCGTGCCGAGGAGTTTACCGGCGAGCGCGTAGGTGACGACACGCGGGAGGGGGCCGCTTTCGAGCACGAGGAAGTGATTGCGCTTCTGGTCGTAGGCGACGCCGGCGGGCGGGCCGTCGAGATTCTCCAACGTGATCGTGCGCACGGTGTGGCCGTAGAGGGTCGTTTCGAGAACGGCGGGCAACGTGGGGAGAGCAAAGAACAGGTGCCGGTCGCTGGAACGGATGGCGAGGTCGCCTCGGCCGGGAGGCAGATCCTTGACGTAGAAACTACGTTTAATTGTCCGCGCGGGCCGGTCGATCACTTGGACGAAGTCGCCGGGGAAAACGCGCAAAAAGAGGTGATCCGTAAACGGGTCGTAAGCGATGCCGTAGAGCTCGTTGAGGGCAGTCAGATGGCAGGGGACATCGGCATTGGGAGTGCCCGGGAGCACATCGACAATCGGGTCCTCGGCGCAGCTGGCGACATAGGTGTGGGTGGGACCGGGGGTCGAGCAACCGGCCACAAAGAGCACGAGGCCGAGCGCGACGCCGACATTGGAAAGAGTCGCAGGCACAGGGCGGACCCGCGCTTGCTTTCGCGTTGTCAACCAAGGAGGGAGACGTGTGAGTCGTGCCATGAAAATCGCCTTCATCAGTGGGACAAGCATCGTAAATTCCCCGCTGTTCTCGGCTTGGGAGGTGCGCAGCGTCGAGACTAAACACGGCGTTGTTACCTATAAGGCGCGCGGCGATCACGTGTTGCTCAACCGTCACGGCTTCGGCACGCCGCTGCCGCCGCACGCGATCAATTACCGGGCCAACATCCGGGCGCTGGCCGATCTCGGGTTTCGCGACGTCGTGTCGTTGAACTCCGTGGGTTCGCTGAAACCGGCGCTGCCGCCGGGATCGCTGGTGTCGTGCGCCGATTACGTGGCGTTGCAGCAGGGACCGGCGACGTATTTTGACGACGAATTGAAGGGCGGCGCGCCGGGGATCGCCAACAATCTGATGCCTCTCTTGGTGGAGAAGCTCGCGGCTGATTTCCTCATCGCGACGGGCAAAGTCTATGTGCAGATGCGCGGTCCGCGTTTCGAGACGAAGGCGGAGATCCGCATCATCAAAGACTGGGGCGACGTCGTGGGCATGACGCTCGCGCACGAGGCGGATTTATGCACCGAGCTGGGTTTGAACTACAACTCACTCGCGATCGTGGACAACTATGCGAACGGCCTGATGGGCGAGGGGATCGACTTCACGAAGTTTCGCGACCTCGTGCGGGAAAACCAGTCGAAGGTAAACCGGTTGTTTGTGCGCCTGCTGGAGATATTGGGCTAGCACTACTCCGTTGAGTTCTGATGCAGGCGAACCGTGATCTCCGATGCGGTGGCGCGAGAGATTCTTTTCGGTAGGGCGAACCGTCCCCGGTGAGCCGTCCGTCAACCGCCGGCTCGGCGGGACGCCTCGCCCTACCCAAGGCGGATTCGCCGTGCAGGTGAGGATCGGAGGGTCGGAGCGGCTTTACGCCGCGATTCCGTCGAGCGGTGCGGTCGTGCGCGCTTCGCGCGTCATCGCGGCGTAAAGCCGCTCCTACCAAACTACTCCGACGCCGCGGTCAGAGCCGCTGCATCACGACGGCGACCGAGAGTTTCTCGGTGTGCGTGCCTTTGAATACGCCGCGTGTCGGCGTGCTGTCGTGGTAATCACGACCGACCGCGACCTTCACATGGCGTTCGCCGGCGACGCAGTCGTTGGTGGGATCAAGCGGCCACCAGAAGCCGCCGGGGAGAAACACTTCGACCCAGGCGTGGCTCTCGCTCGCGCCGATGAGCGCGGGCGCGCGCTTGGCCTCGGAGGCTTTGCGCTGTGTCTCGGTCTCGATGTAGCCGGTGACGTAGCGCGCGGGGATTTCCGCCGAGCGCAGGATGGCGATCATCACTTGAGCGAAATCCTGACACACGCCGCTGCGCTGCTTCAACGCGACGGCCACCGGAGTATCGATCTGCGTGGAGCCGGCAATGTAGCGAAAGTTGGTTTTGATCCAGTTGTTCAGGCGGAGGATCGATGCGCCCAAGGGATCGCCGGGTTTGAAGAGTTTGTTGGCCAGCGCGTGGATTTCCGGCCCTAGGGTGATCGCCTCCGAGGGCATGAGAAACTCGAAGAGACTCAGCTTTTCGCCGCGGTAAATCTGTCGCGCCTCGGAGATGGTGGTATCCAGCGAACGGGCGGGCGGCGGATAGGGTGTCGTGTCCACCTCGCACACACTCTCCAGCAGCAGCTCGCGGTGGCGTTTAACGATGGAGAACGTTTCCACCGTGTTGCCGAAATAATCGAGGTAACTGTGGATGTTCGCGGCCGGCGTGGTGACGAGCTGGCGCGAAAGCAGTTGCTGCGAATCGTCCGTGGTCGGCGTCAATCGTGCCTCCATGAAGGATTCGGATGCCGAACCGGCGTAGCGATAGAGGGTGCGATGAGTGATGCGAAAACGCATGAACGAGGCCCGCACTCTCGCTATTCCCCTGCCAACGACAAGCCTTTGAAACGTTCGCCTCGGCCCCGCTGGTTGACATGCGCCGGACAGGGCCTGAGCGTCGCCCTCTCATGTCGACCCCAGCGTCCTCACCTTTCGACTCCATCGAATCCGCGATTCAAGATATCGCGGACGGCCGGATGATCATCGTTACTGACGACGAGAATCGCGAAAACGAAGGCGATCTCGTGATGGCCGCGTCGAAGGCCACGCCTGAAGCGGTTAACATGATGATCCGCCACGCGCGCGGACTCATTTGCGTGCCCACGACCGGCGCACAGCTCCGCCGCCTCGGCATCAACCCGATGGTGCAGGAAAACCGCGAGTCGCACAAAACCGCCTTCACCGTCTCCGTCGATGCCGCCGAAGGCATCACGACCGGCATCAGCGCCTACGACCGCGCCCGCACGGTTTCGATCCTCGCCGATCCCGACGCCAAGCCCGAGGCGCTGGTGCAGCCCGGCCACATTTTCCCGCTGCGCGCCAAAGACGGCGGCGTGCTCGAACGCGCCGGCCATACCGAAGCGGCCGTGGACCTTGCTTCGCTCGCCGGCCTTCATCCGAGTGGTGTTATCTGCGAAATCCTTAACGACGACGGCACCGTCTCGCGCCTGCCCGAACTCATCGAATTCAAGAAGAAGTTCGGCCTGAAACTCGTCTCCATCGCCGACCTCATCGAATACCGTCACCGCCGCGACAAGCTCGTCGAGCAAGTCTGCGTGCGCAGCTTCGCCAGCGAATACGGCGACTTCATGCTGCATATTTTCCGCAACAAACTCGACGGCCGACACCACCTCGCCTTCGTGCTGGGCGAGCTCGACCAGAGTCCGACGCTCGTTCGCGTTCACAGCGAAAACCTGCTCGGCGACCTCTTCCGCCAGCGCGGCACCGACAGCCACTCGACGCTGGTCGGCTCGCTGGAGGCAATCGCCCGCGCCGGTCGTGGTGTGGTGCTTTATATGGAGCACGCTCAAGGTGGAGCCGACGTGATGGACCGTCTCGCCGCCCGCCATGGCACGGGGATGAGTTTCCGCGATTATGGCATCGGCGCGCAGATCCTTACCGCCCTCGGGTTGCGCAAGATCCGCCTGCTTTCCAACAGCCCGCGCAAAGTCGTCGGCCTTGATGGCTACGATCTTGAAATCGTCGAGCTGGTCCCGGTTGGCGGAAAATAGGTTGCCGAGGCGCGCCCGCCTTCGCACATCTGTCCCTTCCATTCTTTCACATGAGCCTCGACGCGCCTACGCCCTTGTCCGTTTCCGGTGCCGATTTTCGCATCGGTATCGTGGCTGCCCGCTTTAACAGCGCGCTGGTGGATGCGTTGGTTAACCGGGCCAGTGAATACCTGTTGGGCAAAGGCACGCCGGCGTCCGCCATCGAGGTCGTGCGCGTGCCGGGCTCCCACGAAGTCCCTTGGACGGCGCAACAATTGGCCGCCTCCGGACGTTTCGACGCGGTTGTTTGCCTGGGCGTTTTGATCGCCGGCGACACCAATCACCACGAGATGGTCGGCGATGCCGTGGCCCATGCGCTGATGCGCGTCTCGCTCGACACCCGGGTCCCCGTGATCAACGGCGTGATCGTCGTCAACAACCTCGCCCAAGCGGAAGCCCGCACTACGGGCTCCATTAACCGCGGAACCGAATTCGCCGCCGCTGCCCTAGAGATGGCCGCACTGAAAAAGACCCTTTCCAAATGAGCAGCAACAAAGCCCTCTTCGCCCAGCGCCGTGATGGCCGGGTGGCCGCCCTGCAATTTCTCTTCGCCTGGAGTATCAACACTCCGAAGAACCTCTCGGACGACATCCGCACGTTTCTGGACACGCAGGAAAAGCCGCGCGAGCACTATACCTTTGGCGAAGAGCTGATCCACGGTGTGGTGGACCACGCCGACGAGATCGACGGACGCATCCGCGGACTCGCGCACAACTGGGATTTTGACCGCATCGCCAAGATCGACCTCGCGATCCTGCGCCTCGCGATCTTCGAGATGGTTTATCGCAAGGACATCCCCCCGGTCGTCTCGATCAACGAAGCCATCGATCTGTCGAAGCAGTTCTCCAATTTGGACGCCAAGCGCTTCATCAACGGCATCCTCGACCGCCTGAAGGACCAACTCGGCCGCGACTCCCGCAAGGTCGAGAAGACGGCGGAGTGAATTGAGAAGTAGCGAGTAGCGGGTAGTGAGTAGTGAGCATCCGGGCTTGCCGGATTTCTACTCACTACCCGCTACTCGCTACCCGCTACTTTTTCTAATGTTCGGTCTCTTCAAAAAGTTTAAAGACGGCTTCTCTAAGACCGTCGCGGCGATCTCTGAGAAAACCCGGGGTATTTTCGGTGGCCGCACCATCGACGTCTCGTCACTCGAGACGCTCGAAGAAGCGCTCTACACCGCCGACTTCGGCGTGGAGACCACCAACGAGATCCTTACCGAGATCAAGGCCGCCTATAAAAAGGACAAAGAGCTCCGTGGCCAAGAAGCCGCCGCCATCGGTTCCGCCGTGCTCAAGCAGGCGCTCGCCGGGAGCGAACGCGAACTCACGCCCGCTCCCGCTGCGCCCACCGTCATCGTGATGATCGGTGTCAACGGCTCCGGCAAAACCACGACCTCGGCGAAGCTCGGCTGGTTGCTTAAGCAGGACGGCAAGTCCGTCATGCTGGCCGCCTGTGACACCTTCCGCGCCGCCGCCGTCGAGCAGCTCAAAGCGTGGGCGACGCGTCTCGATCTTCCCCTCGTCGCCAGCCACACGGGAGCGGACGCCGCCGCCGTGGCCTTCGATGCCTGGCAGGCCGCCAAGGCGCGTGGTTGCGATTACCTGATCGTGGACACCGCTGGTCGCCTGCACACCAAGAGCAATCTCATGGACGAACTCGCGAAGATTCGTCGCGTGCTCCAGAAGAACGACCCCACCGCGCCGCATCACTCGTGGCTGGTGGTGGATGGCTCGCTCGGCACGAACTCAATCGAGCAGGCCAAGGTGTTTCACAAGAGCTTCGGCCTTACCGGTCTCGTGGTGACCAAGCTCGACGGCACCAGTCGTGGCGGCGCGATTGTGGGCATCTGGCGTGAACTGAAGCTCCCGATCTATTTCCTCGGTCTCGGCGAACAACCCGAAGACTTGCAGCCGTTCAGCGCGGAGAATTACTCGAAGGCCGTTTTCGGCGCGGAGTAAGAAGAAATGTTTCGGGTAGGCTGCATTGATCGGTAGCAGCCGAGGTAACGAGGCTGGGCTCGCGGGGAATCCCTGAACAGCCTCGTGACCTCGGCTGCTCCGGCTTTGTCAGGTGCTAACGCCCGCCATCACCATCACGATCGTGTGCAGGTTGAAAAGCGCATGGGCGATCATCGGCACCGCGATGCGGCCGGTGCGTTCGTAGGCGAGCGCGAAGAACAGCCCGAGCGCGAAGAGGGGGACGGAGGCCGCGAGATTACTGTGGAGGAGAGCGAAGATCAGCGCGGGAATCGTCAGCGCGAACCAGCGCGGAATCCGGGTGCGCAAATACCGGAAGAGGCCGGCGCGGAAGATCAACTCCTCCGTCACGGGAGCGACCACTGCGGCGAGGACAACCATGCAAACGAGGACAGTGGGATTGTCGGCGTCGCGAAATAGATCGATCATCTCCTGTTCATCCGTCGGAAAACCGAACCGTTCGAGCAGAGCCTTCCAGATGAAGGCGAGCCCGGTAATCAGGGGAATCGAGATGAGGAACGTCGCCGCGCCCGCGAGCAACGGGTGCCGTGAGGGCTGAGCGATCAGCGTGGAATCAGTCGGCAGGACGTCGGCGAGGTCGGGTGCGCGGCGTTGCTCGTAACGAAAGTAGAGGCCCACAAGAAGAGCCCCGCCCAGCAGGCCCAGTTGAAACGAGCCGCCTTGCACCACCATCCACCACGCGGTCTCGCTGGCCGCGGGACCGAGAACTGCGTTGCTCAGGTGAGCGGTGACTTGGGGTAAAAACCATGCGCTGGCCGTGACCAGCAGGATGGCGATGACAAATCCCTCCAGCGACACCGGCCACGGGGCCAGCGCGGATGATCGCAGGCCTCGGGGGCCCAGAACCACGCGCCAGAGCAGGTAAAGGCCCGCGAGCCAGACGAGGGCCTCGAAACCGATGACGAAGGGGAGCACGATGGTGGGCGGATGAGCGCGGGCGGCTCAGCCGACCTTGCCGTTATTAAAAACGACTTTGCCGTCCACGATCGTGGTTTTCACGCGGCCTTGCAGGGTCTGACCGTGCCAGGGACTGTTGCTGGATTTGCTGAAGCCGGCTTTGGCGTCGTAAACCCATTTCTCGTCCGGATCGAAGAGGCATACGTCGGCCGGCGCACCCTCGGCGAGCGTGCCCGCTTCGAGCTTGATGAGTTGCGCGGGCTTCCGGGTGAGCAGGTCAACCACGGTGGCCAGCTTGAACTTGTTTTTGCGCACGAGGATTTCGAGCGAGATGGCGAGGGCGGTTTCGAGGCCAAGGATACCGTTGGGCGCGTAATCGAACTCCTTGTCCTTTTCGTAGTCGGTGTGCGGGGCGTGGTCGGTGGCGATGATGTCGAGCGTGCCGTCACGCAGGCCTTCGATGATGGCGATGCGGTCCTCCTCGGTGCGGAGGGGCGGGTTCATCTTGAAATGGGTGTCGTAGGTGCTGAGCGCCTCGTCGGTAAGCGCGATGTGGTGCGGGGTCGCCTCGGCGGTGACCGGAACGCCGCGGGTCTTGGCGCGGCGGAGAATCTCGACGGACGCCTTCGACGAGATGTGCTGCATGTGGATGTGCGCGCCGGTGTAGGTCGCGAGGATCACATTGCGCGAAACGATGATGTCCTCGGCGGCGTTGGGCCATCCCTTGAGTCCGAGGCGGGTGGAGACAACGCCCTCGTTCATCACGGCGCCGACCGTCATGGAGTGGTCCTGGCAGTGGTCCATGATCGGGAGATCGAACATCTTCGCGTATTCGCAGGCGCGGCGCATGAGTTCGTTGGACTGCACGCAGTCACCGTCGTCGGTGATGGCGATGACGCCGGCGCGCTTGAGCGAACCGATGGGGGCGAGGGCCTGGCCCTTCATGCCGACGGTGATGCAGCCGGTGGGGTAAACCTTCACGCACGCGGTGCGGGCGATGGAGTCTTTGATCTGCTGGATGGTGCCGGCGGTGTCGGCGACCGGGGCGGTGTTGGGCATGCAGACGACGCTGGTAAATCCACCGGCGGCGGCGGCGCGGGAGCCGGTCTCGATGGTCTCTTTGTGCATCTGGCCGGGCTCGCGGAAGTGGACATGGATGTCCACGAGGCCGGGGCAGGCGACGAGGCCGGTGGCGTCGATCTTCTTGGCCTTTTTCTTTTCGGCGGTGGAGAGCGAGGCGACGATTTTGCCGTTGGTGATGAAGAGGTCGCCGACAGCGTCGCGCTTGGAAGCGGGGTCGATGACGCGGGCGTTGGAAATCCAGAGGGAGGGCATGTTAAAATCTTTCTCTTTATTCTTAATCTTTCTCGTTCTCCTCGGTCTTTCCTAATTCCCGTCGGCTTTTTGGGACGAGAAAGAGAAAGATTAAGAGAAAGAGGAATGAGTTCAGTCGGCCGAGACGACGTTTTCGGGTTGGCCGCCGGAGCAGAGGTAGAGGACGGCCATGCGGACGGCGATGCCGTTGGTCACTTGCTCCAAGATCACGCTGCGGCTGCCGTCGGCTAGTTCGCTGTCGATCTCGACACCGCGGTTGATCGGGCCGGGGTGCATGATGATGGCCTTCGGGTTGAGCCAGCCGGCGCGGGTTTTGTTGAGGCCAAAGAGGCTCGTATACTCGCCGAGCGAGGGGAACATGCCACTCGACTGGCGTTCGTGCTGGATGCGAAGGAGCATGACCACGTCGGCATCGGAGAGCGCACTCTTGAGGTCGTGCGACACGGTTACGCCGAGAGGTTTTAATGTGTGCGGAACCAGCGTCGAGGGGCCGACCACGGTGACGTTGGCGCCAAATTTGACGAGGGCGTGGATGTTGGAGCGGGCAACGCGGCTGAAAAGGATGTCGCCAAGAATGACCACCTTGCGGCCCTTCAGATCGCCGAGGTGCTCGCGCATCGTGAAGGTGTCGAGCAGGCCTTGCGTCGGGTGCTCGTGGGAACCATCGCCGGCGTTGATGACGGGGATGCCGAGGATCTTGGAGAGGTAGAACGGCGAACCGGCGGCGGCGTGGCGGATGACGATCATGTCGGCCTGGAGGGCCTCGATGTTTTGCGCGGTGTCGCGGAGGGTTTCGCCTTTGGTGGTCGAGGAGCTGGAGCCGTCGAGCGAGATGACGTCGGCGCTCAGGCGCTTGGCAGCCATGTCGAAGGCCATGCGGGTGCGCGTGCTGGGCTCAAGGAAGAGGTTGACGATGGTTTTGCCGCGGAGAGCGGGGACCTTCTTTACGCTGCGGCCGAGGATCTTTTTGAAGGCGGCGGCGGTGGCGTGGATCTGGTTGATCTCTTTGAGAGAGAGTTCCTCAAGGGTGATAAGATGGCGACGTGTCCAGGGCATGGGAGAGGGAGAGGAGAAGTAGTGAGTAGCGGGTAGCGAGTAGTGAGTAGTCGGAGAGAGCAGCGGAGCCGCTACTCATTACTCGCTGCTTTATGTTACGTGGCGGAGGGCTTGGAGGGGATGATGGTCACCGAGTCGCGGTCGGGTTTGGCGGCGTCGAGTTTGACCACGACCTTGCATCGGGCGGTGACATCGAGGGCAACGCCGGTGTAGTCGGCGGAGACGGGGAGTTTTCGGCCGGCGCGGTCGATGAGGATGGCGAGTTCGACTTTGGCGGGACGCCCGTGGTCGAACAGTTCGT
>CBRAFO010000128.1:0-9687 GCA_967755175.1 uncultured Opitutaceae bacterium
GGCGGGCCAAGAGGACGCTTGACCAAAAAAGGGGAGGGAATGGCGTAAGCCCCCCTCCCCTGGTCGCACGATGGTTTAGATAGGGAACGCGATCGCTCAGGCTTGGCGATTGCGACGGCGGCGCTGGACAACCGCGCCGACCAACGCGAGACCACCAAAGATCGCCGCGTAGGTGGAGGGCTCGGGGATGGCGGAGGCGGTAAGAGTGACGTCGCTAGCCGTATAATTGATCGTGAAGCTATTGGAGCCGACGGCGATCGTCGAACCATCCGAAAGCCCCAAGAAGGTTCCGCTGATGGAGGAGCCATGCAGGATGCTAAAGGCACTGGAGGTTCCCGTCCAAGAACCGCTGCCGATGTCGGTCAATGACAACGTAGCGGAGCCCGAGCCCAAGGTGACCGCGCCCGACGACGTGAGCAGATCAAACGTGCCCCCGGTGCTGTTAAGTTTGAGCGAAACGGTCGCGCCCGTGGTGTCGAGCGTGCTGGTGAAAGTAAGCGTGCCGATAGAAGCTGCGCTCAAACCTGCCGCCAGGGTGCCGCCGCTGGCGATCGTGGTGGCTCCGTTGATCGTGCCCGTGCCGCGCAAAGTCGCACCGGAGGCGACGCTGACTGCGCTGCCTGAAGCGAGACTGCCGGTGACCGAAAGCGTGCCCGCGCTGACCGTGGTCGCACCGGTGTAGGTGTTCACGCCAGCGAGCGTCTGCGTGCCTGCGCCGCTCTTTGTAAGGGTTTGCGTGCCAGTTCCATTCTGGATGACGCCACTGAAACTGTAGGTTCCGGAACCGCCCAAGGTGAGGGTGTTGGCAACCGTGTTGCTCACCGTGCCACCGGTGGTGGAATCATTCAGACCAGCGATGGTCAAGGTGGCTGCACCCGCCTTGAAGGTTCCAGCGGAGGCCACCGAGACGGCGTTGTTGGAGTTCAAAGCGGTGGTGGTTGCTGCCACCAGGGTGCCCGTTGTCACGGTGACGGTGCCCGCAAAAGAGGTATTTGCAGCGTTTAGATTCATCGTCGACGTAGCACTATTCTGCACGACGCCGGTCACGTTGGAGCCAATCACCGCATCGATTTGCGCCGCACCACTGCTGGTGCCGGCGTTCGTCAGCGTGCCCGTGTTGTTGATGCTACTGGCAGAGGTAAACTGCGTTTTGCCCGTGTTGGTCGTCTTGACCGTCAGATTTCCGAAGCCGGTAACGGCGCCTCTCAATTGCCAAGTCGAACTGTTGTTCGTTGCATTACCAACGGTGAGGTCTGCCGTGTGACTAGAATCTACACCCAGAGCAATGGTGCTAGTAATGAAAGTGGTGTTAGAGCCAGAATTCATAATCCCACGGATGGTTTTGGTGCCACTGCTTCCCGAGGCCACCGTAATGGGAGTTGAGTAACCTTGTCCGTTGACTGCATACAAGTCGAGTTGGGCATTGCTGGATCCACTGGTGTCACCCAAAGTGAATGAGGTGCCGGCTCCAAACCCGGCGGCAGCACTAGTAGTTCCCACTGACAAAAGTCCCGCCTTGACGGTTATGGTTCCATTAAAGGACGCGGAGCTCACGCCAAGAAAAGATGCCGCAGTGGTTGAATTCTGCACCAAGTTGATGCCGGACCCAATGGCGTTATTGAAATTCACCTGACCAGTCCCGCCGCCGTTAATCGTAATCGTCCTCGTGGCGCCTGTCGCAGTGATTCCAGTAGAGATATTCAGCGCATTGCTTGAAGCATCTGCGATGTTAAGATCGGATGCCAGAACGATCCCGCCCGCTCCGTTGATCGTATCACCTTTGCTCGTGGAGACCTGATTGATGGCTGCCGCCGAGCCGTTGCCATCGAGCGTCAACGGAGTCGAGAGAGATAAGGTCCAAGAATGGGTGGTGTTCGTATCGCCAATCTTGATCGTGCCGAGCGTGTTTCCGCCGACGGTATCCATCGTGCTGGTGGTGGCCGCAGCGATGTTCAACGTGCTCAGATCAACGATGTCGCCCGCAGCGAGGGTCGGAACCCCATCGGGATTCCAGTTTGTGTCCGTGCTCCAAGTAGTGGTCGCGACGCCACCAGCATCCCACGTGTAGGTAGCCGCATGCGCGGATTGGGTGGCCGCCAGCATGGCGGTAAGCAGTGTCGCGGCCAAAACCTGCGAGTATTGACGGTGCGAGGGGGTCTTTTTCATGAGGGACATAGAAGGGATGTGGGGATCGGACAACGACATGATCGGAGGCCCCCATTAAACCATCATCGCGCCCCGACCGATATACACCGTTCGGTGTATATATAGGCGCCCACCTCAAAAGCCCGATGCACCCCGCAGGAACCAGCAGGGCTATCTACGCGAGGCGACTCAGCCGTGCCCTCCCTTATCAATTATCAACCAAGAGGCCTGCCCCCAGCCGGTTGCCCCAAGGTGTGTCGGGGAAAGAATTCAGGCCATCGCTGGCGCTCTGCGAGTGAAGGGAGAAAGGGCACTGGGCTGGCGCTGCCCTCGACGGCACGACCCGCTGGGTCGCCTCCGCCTCGGTCGCCTTGGCCGAGCACCCTTTCTCCCTCACGCTGGCCCGACTTCTTTCCCAGACACACCCTATCGCCCGAGAAACTTCACCACCGCCTCGGTGCGCGACTGCACGTGGAGCTTGCCGTAGATCTTGTGCAGGTGCGTCTGCACCGTGCCAGGACTGATGCCGAGCTCTCCCGCGATCTGTTTGTAGGCGAGCCCCTTGGCCAGCAGGCCGAGGATCTCCTCCTCACGCTTGGTGAGGGTCTCCAGTTCGTTCGCCGGCTGGCGAATTTGATGGAAGTGGGAAACCACCCGGCGAGCGATCTCGACGGACATCGGAGAGCCTCCTCCCCGCACCTCCTTGATCGCGTTGATCAACTCGTCCGGCGTGGCGCGCTTGAGCAAATAGCCACTGGCGCCGGCGCGCAGCGCGTTGAAAATCATATCCGTGTCGTCGTAGGTCGTGAGCATCACGAACTCGATCTTCGGATGATCCCGCTTGAGCCGGGCGACGCACTCGATGCCGCTGCGCCCGGGCAGGTTGATGTCCATCAACACCACGTCGGGTTGCTGCCGCGCGATCTCGCGCTCGGCCTGCTCCGCGTTCGCGTAGGCGCCCAGAAACGACAACTCCGGCGCGTGGTCCAAAAGTTTTTGGTAAACCTCGCGAGTGATGCGGTGGTCCTCGACTAAACAAACGCGAATCATGGGGTGGTCTTTTAATCGACGGGCCATTCCCTCAGGTAAAGGGTAATTCCACGGTGACCCGGGCCCCCTCCCCGATCCGGCTGTCGATCCGGTAGGCACCGCCGGCCTCCGTCATGCGTTCACGCAAGTTGCGAATCCCGTTCGAATCCTCCGGCTCGCTCCCAACCGTGAAACCGCGTCCATCATCGGACACGACGACGCGCAACACGCCGTCCGCCACCTCGATCTTCAACTTAACGGCGCGCGCGCCGGCGTGTTTGACCACGTTGTTGAGCGTCTCCTTCACCACGACGAAAAGATGATGGCGCATACTTGAACCCAGCGGGCGAGCCGGCAAATCCGAGGGGCTATCGACCTCGCAGGCGATCCCGGCCGACGACAGAAACTCGATCGCGAACTTCCCGAGATATTCGGTCAATGCGAAGAGCGTGTCGTAGCGCGGATTGATCGCCCACACGATCTCGTCGAGCGAGCTCACCGTGCCGCGCGCGATGGAGACGATCCCGTCGATGTGCCCCGCCACCGCGCCGGGCGGATCAAGCCGGGCCAGCTCCCCCATCCCCGCGATCTGGGTGAGGTTGGCGCCCAGCTCGTCGTGGATGTCGCGAGCGATGCGAGTGCGCTCCCGCTCCAGCGCGCTCTCCTGCTCCAGCGTGCGCATCCGTGCGCGCATCCGGCGCTTCACCGCGAGCCACACCAATGCGGCCAGCGCCAACGCGCCAAGCAGTCCGACACCGGCGCGGAACCAACTCGTTTCCCACCACGCGGCGCGCACGGTAAAGGTAAACGACGCCGTCGTGGGCAGCCACGGTCCGTCCGCCCCGGCGGCGGCGACCTCAAACCGATAGTCACCCGGCGGCAGATAGGTGAACAGCGCCGTCCTTTGGTGATCGGCATCGACCCACGCGCCGCTCCCCAAGCCCGACAAGCGATAGCGAAACCGAAGACGCTCCGGTGCGCTTAATTGAGCCAGCGTGTAGCGGATTTCCAGCGGACCGGAACGCGGAGGGATCACTAATCCAACGTCCCCGTTTAACCCCATCGCCGTCCCGCCCACCCTGACCTCCTCAATCAACACCGGCAGCGCTGCGATGGCGTGCGAAGGCTTTTCCTTTGGCAGGATTTCCAACGCCCCGCGGGCGGTGGCAAACCAGAGATGACCATCGGGCGTCCGGGTCGTGGCCCCACGAAACCCCAGCGAAAACTCGGTCGAAGGCAACCCGTCGTCCCGTCCATAGGCGATGCAGTGAAGGGAAGGCTGACGTCCGTCCATTACAGGCTCGATCTCGTCCCGCGCCACCCGCAGCAAGCCACTCGCCGTGCCCACCCAAAAATCCCCCTCCGCCGTAATGATCAGCGAACGCAGGTCATCAATAGGCAGGCCTGCGCCGCCTGGCAGCCAACTGATCCGGCCGTCCCGCCAGCGATAGAGCCCGCCTCTCACCGCACCGATCCAAACCGTGCCCGGGCCATCTGGAACGATGAACCGAATGCCGTCTCCGGGTTGAGCGCCCGATAATGGCACCGGGACAAATTGCTCTCCTGATTTCTGAAAAACCAAACCGTCCTCCGTTCCCGCCCAGATCCGGCCGGCGACATCTTCGGCCAGGGAAATCACGCGGATCAACCCGCCTGTCTCAGGCATCCGAAGGTCCTGTCCGGCCTGGTGACGGACGAGCGGACCTTTGATAATCGCGGCCCATAAACTTTCATTCCGGTCCACCAGCAACGCCGTGACCGGGTCAAGCAAGGATTCACGGCGGAACGTCCCTTCACTCGAATGGAACAGGCCGCGCCCGGTGCCCACCCACACTCCGCCGGTCGGATCGGCTTGGACTGTCATGATGCTCCTCGGCAAGTCAGACCAGCCACTCGGAACGGTAAACGTGCGATTGGTCGCGTCGGTCGCACGCACGAGCATGTTGTTGCGCCCGGCCAGCCAGAGCCTCCCCTCATTGTCCGCGCATACGGAATAGGTATCGTCATCGCGCAATCCATCCTTGGTCTGCCGCAGGTGGAACCGACGCGCATGCAGACGACTCACCCCTGCGGACTGTGTCCCCACCCAGATGTCACCCTCACGATCCTCAAAGACGAACGACACCGCGCCCCCCTCCACCGGCACCCTCGCCCAATTCCCGTCCCGGAACCTCATCAAGCCGGCATTGCTCGTCCCCACCCAAAGAGTCCCCGACGAATCCTCCATCATCGCATGCGCGGAAAGCGCACTCAAATCCGCCACGGTTTCCTGGGAGCCATCCGGATGGTAATGCATGAGCTGATCGCCACGTATCGCCCACATCCCGCCATCCCCGGCTCGCGCCAAACGCTCGCTCCCCCCGGCTGGATCGATCGATTGAAAACGCTTCCCGTCAAACGGGCCGCAGCCGGCCGTGTTGGCATACCAGATCGTTCCGTTGGCCGTTGAAGCGACTTCGTTGTCATGGGCTCCCCCGGTCCCGACGGCCAGGCCATCCTGTTTGGAGTAGGCGGTGAGCTGACCATCCACCCAGCGTGACACCTTGATCGGAGCCTCGTAGCCGAACCAGACCGCTCCGGAAGCGTCTTGGGCAAACGAAGTCGTCCACCCCGTCATGAGCGGCGCGAGCGGCGCGATCACGTGAAATCGATCACCGACCCGCCGGGCGACACCTCTCCGATCCAATCCCACCCACAGGCTACCATCACGAGCAGTGAACAGCGCATGCACCCGATCCGACTCCAAGCCCGGAGTATTCTCCGCGTGAAATGTCGTGAACCTCACGCCGTCGAACCGCGTCAATCCGCCCAGCGTTGCCACCCAGAGATAACCATCGGGTGTCTGCGTGAGGCTCATAATCCGGTTACTGGGTAACCCTTCCTCCATGCCCCAAGTGCGCACAACATAATCGTCCGACACGGGGATCGCATCCGCCTCGACTGCTGCGAGAGGGTTCACCGTCGAGGGTTCCGCCCCGGCGACGGAAACCACGACAAAAAACAGTAGCCAGCAGCGGGGGTTGAACACGCCCTCACCCCTAGCGGCGCCCAGCCGAGGTTGTCCAAACAAACCAGCCGGCGGTGCCGGGAAGTGGCACGGGCATCTTGCCCGTGAGGATCGGAATCATGGGCAAGAGGCCCATGCCACCTCGGCGGCCGCAGAGGTCGGTCCTTCTATTGCCCAACCGCCGACTTGCGCCCCGACGCGCCGCTTTGCAGTGTGGCCGACTCTCTCTACGCCATGACCCAACTCACCGATCGCACCTGGCTCTGGTTCGCCGCCGCGTGTTACCTCGCGGGTTTTGCGCTCGGCACCGTGGCGGTGATCCGCGAACGCAAACTCTCCCGTGCCGTGATGTATGTCATCATCACCGCCGGCTTCACCCTGCAAACCTTCGGCCTCTACGTGCGTGGCCTCGAAGTTAAAGGCTGCCCGCTCGGCAACACCTTCGAGCTATTCCAGTTCATTGCTTGGTCGGCCATCGCGCTCTACTTGGTGATCGGCGCGACTTTCCGCCTGAGCCTGCTCGGCTATTTCACCTCCGTGCTGGCCGCCGCGCTCACGGCCGTCTCCCTCGCTTTCCCGGCTTGGGACGCCACTCGTCGAGTCAGCATTTTCGGCGGCAACCCGTGGATCGAGTTTCACGCGGCACTCGCCCTTTTTAGCTACGGCGTCTTCTCCCTGCTCACGCTCACCGCGCTCATGTATGTGCTGCAGGTGTTCAGCTTGAAACGTCATCACCTGCACGGGCTGTTTTCGTTTCTCCCGTCGATTCGCGAACTCGACCACATTAGCCTGCGCCTGCTCACCGCCGGCGTGGTTTTGCTCACGGCGGCACTCGGCGTCGGTGCGGTTTACTGGCTCGACGACACCACCACGGTCAACGCCACTAAACTCGCCGTGACCATCGGCGTGTGGGTCGCCTACGCCACGCTCCTCATCTTACGCCTGCGTAGCCGTCTCGTCGGCAAGCGCCTCGCCTGGTGGCTGGTCGCGCTCTTCGCGGCCGTGCTCCTTTCGCTCCCGCTCGTAAGCGGTAGCCGCGCCAATCCCGGCACCCCGGCCGCTACCGTCACGCGATGAGTTCGCCCGTGCTCTTCATCCTGGGTGCGAGCCATCACACCACGCCGCTGGAGCTGCGTGAGAAACTCGCGCTCACCGCCGCTCGCCTGCCCGCCTTTCACCAAGCGGCCGCCACCCTGCCCGGCATGCGCGAACTCGCCGTGCTCAACACGTGCAACCGCGTCGAGTTTTACGGCACGGCCGACTCGGTCGAGACAGTGCAACGGTTGCGCGCAACGTTCTGCGAATTCCAAAGTTTCCCCGCCGAGGCCTTCGCCGCGATCAGCCTCCAGGCCACCGGCCTTGCGGCGATCAATCACCTGCTCTCCGTGGCCTCGGGCCTCGACTCGCAGATGCTCGGTGAGACGGAGATTCTCGGCCAAGTGAAGGACGCCTACGCCGCCGCACAAGAGCGCCGCACGACTGGCCCCGTGCTCAACCGCGTTTTTCAAAAGGCGTTTCAGCACGCCAAATACGTCCGCACCCACACGGCGATCACCGAGGGCCAGATCAGCGTGGCCAACGTCGCAGTGGACCTCGCGTTGAAGATCTTCGGCGACCTCTCGACCACGCGCATCCTACTCCTCGGCGCCGGCGAGATCGGCGAGAAAACCGCCAAGGCATTTCAGAGCCGCGGAGCCAGCTCGCTCACCATCGCCAGCCGCACGCTCGGGCGTGCGATGGAACTCGCCACCACCATGAACGGAAGCGCGTTGCCGTGGGAACACGTCTCCTCGCGTCTGGCGGATTACTCGGTGGTGGTCGGCTCCACGGCCGCACCTGACGTAGTCGTGACCCTCGCGGACACGATGGTCGCGATGAAAACACGCCCCGCCGAACCGCTCTTCTTTATCGATCTCGCGCTTCCTCGCGACATCGATGCCGCGGTGGCGAAGCTGGAGAACGTCTTTCTCTACAACCTCGATGACCTCGCGAAGATCGCCGAGGAAAACCGCGCCGCCCGTGCCGCCGAGGTCGTGCACGCCCGCAAGATCGTCATCGAAAAAGCCTCCGCGCTTTGGAAGCAGATCGAGTCGCAGGCCGGCGGCGGGTGAATGATCCGACGTGGGAAGCGAGCATGCTCGCGATTCAGTCGATCCTCGCGAGCAAGCTCGCTTCCCACGTCGAACCCGGCGGCCGCGTCACGCCTCAGCGCATCTTCCGCAGCACCCAGTCCGCCACCGTGCCGCCGGCGGGACGACGCAGAAGAGCGCGCAGTTTCTCCGCCTGCGCCTGCGTGGCGATGAGGCGCCCGATGTTGCGCAGGCAATCATCCAACTCGCGGGCCAGCGCCTGCGGAGTCGCGGCTCCCTGGATGTATTCGGGATACATCGGCTCCTTTAAAAGCAGGTTCGCGATGCCGAGATACGGCACCTTCACCAGCATACGCCCGATCAGGTAAGTCAGCGGATTCGCACGATACACGACCGCGCCCGGAATGGCCGCGAGTGCGCAATGCATCGACATGGTTCCGCTCGACGTGAGCACCGCCGACGCCGCCACGGGAGAACCGGTCGGCAACAGCTTCACGTTGGCCGGGAGCTTCGCCGCCAGCAGCGTATCTTTGATCAACTGGCTCGGATACAGCACCACCGCGTCGCGTTTCCCGTAAGCCGCATGTCCGGCGAGCAGCAGCGGAAATATCCGCGTGACCGCCTGTTTGCGGCTACCGGGCAAGAGCAGGATCGGCGCGGCCGGATCGTAGTGCACGGGCTCCTCATGCACATCGTCGAGGAATGGGTGCCCCACAAATTCCACCGGCAGCGAGGTGTCCGCGTAGCACCCCACTTCAAAGGGGAAAATCACCGCGAGTGCATCCAAGTCGCGGGCCATCGTGAAGCGACGCTTGGCTTTCCAAGCCCAGATCTGCGGCGAGATATAGAAGAGCGTCTTGATCGTGCCGCCGCCCTTCACCGACAGGCCGCGTTCGCGCAGCGCTTTGGCCAGGCGCAGGTTGAAACCGGGATAATCGATAAAACAAATCGCGCGCGGCTGGTGCTCGGCGATCCAACGCAGCGTCGCTTCGAAGAGCGCTTTGAAAAAGGGGTAGTTCTTGAGCACCTCAACGAAGCCCACCACCGACGATGCGGTCATGTCGTGGAGGACTTGTGCGCCCGCCTTGGCGAGTTCGGGGCCGCCGAGCGCCACGACCGAAAAGCCCGGCTGTTTCGCCTTCAGTTCGCGCACCAAGGTGGCGGCGTGTTGGTCGCCCGAATGTTCGCCCGCGATCACGAGCAAGTCCACGCGCCCGGAGGCCGGCGGAGCTAGGTGGAAATGCGAATCGGGATTCATGGTGAACGTGGCGTGAGGACCTACGTTGTGAAAACTCCCGGAAGGTTCAGCAACCGGTATTATGCGAATCGTAGCGGACTGAATCGGGGCATCGAGGATCGAAGTAGCAACGGTCTTAAAAGATAAGTTGAAGAGGATGAAGTGAACCAAGGGGCATG
>CBRAFO010000129.1:0-9674 GCA_967755175.1 uncultured Opitutaceae bacterium
TTGAGGGATTCGACTTCGGCGTCTTGGGCGAGGGCGAGGATGCGGGCGTGTTCGGCGGTGAGGGCGACGAAACGGACTTTGTCGCCGGGCTTGAGCTGACCCATTTTCCAGAGCTCGGCTTGCACGATCGTGAAGGGGCACACGAAACCACCGCAGCTCGGGCCGTCGGGTCCGAGGATGATCGGCATGTCACCGGTGAAATCGACCGCGCCGATGGCGTAGGCGTTGTCGTGGATGTTGGACGGATGCAGGCCGGCTTCGCCGCCGTCACGGCGCGCCCATTCGGGTTTGGGGCCGATCAGGCGGACTCCGGTGCGGGCGGAGTTGTAGTGAACTTCGTAGGACGTGGTAAGGAGGACGGAGATGTCGCTCTGGGTGAAGAAATCGGGCGCGCCGTGCGGGCCGTAGAGAACGCCGATCTGCCATTCGCGGGTGAGGGGCGGCTGGATGCTCGCGGGAGCGCGGAGGAGTGGGGCGTCGGTGGTGACGCCGGCGGGTGTGGAGGCTTTGATGCGCAACACGTCGCCGGTGCGGAGGGCGCGGCCGGAGTGTCCGCCGAAGAGGCCAAGGGTGAAGGTGGACTTGCTGCCGAGGTAGTCGGGCACGTCGAAGCCGTGGCGGATCGCGAGGTAGGCGCGGAGGCCGGGGCCGTCGATGGAGCCGATGCGGAGAGTCTGTCCTGTGCGGACGCGGAATGCCTTGTGGAAGGCGACGGGTTTGCCATCGAGCGTCGCAGGCATGTGCGCGCCGGTGAGCGCGACCACCGCGGCGGTGTTGAAACGGAGCGACGGACCGTTGACGGTGAGTTCGAGGGCCGCAGCCGTGTCAGGATTGCCGACGAGGCGGTTGGCGAGGCGGAAGGACAGGTTGTCCATCGGGCCGGAGGGCGGGACGCCAACGTCCCAGTAGCCGATGCGGCCGGGATAATCCTGGACCGTGGTTTGCGTGCCGCCTTCGAGGACTTCGATGGTCGAGGGGACGAAGGGGAGCGTGGAGAGATACTTCGTGGTGACGGAGCCGACGTGGAAACCTTCGCTGGCGATGATTTGGCGGAGGTAGGGCAGGTTGTTTTCGAGTCCGTAAACGCGGGTGTCGGCGAGGGCAGAGTCGAGTCGGGCGAGGGCGTCGGCGCGGTCAGTGCCCTTGACGATGATCTTGGCGATCATCGGATCGTAAAAGGCGGAGACCTCGCTGCCGGTTTCGACCCAGGTTTCGATGCGCGCAGAGGTCGGGAAGTGGACGTCGGTGAGCGTGCCGGCGGCGGGTTGGAAGTTCTTGCCCGCGTCTTCGGCGTAGAGGCGGACTTGGATGGAGGCGCCGTTAGCGACGGGTGTGTAGGTGCGCAGGTCGAGTTCGCCGGCGGCGGCGCGGATCATCCATTCGACGAGGTCAACGCCGGTGACTTCTTCGGTGACGCCGTGTTCGACTTGGAGGCGGGTGTTGACCTCGAGAAAATAGAACTGGCCGGTGGCGTTGTCGTAAACGAATTCGACGGTGCCGGCGTTGGTGTAACCGGCGGCGGTGCCGAGACGGGCGGCGCAGGCGAGGAGTTCGGCGCGTTGCGCGGCGGTGAGGCCGGGAGCGGGGGTTTCTTCGACGACTTTTTGGTTGCGGCGTTGGACGGAGCAGTCGCGTTCGCCGAGGGCGACGACGTGGCCTTGGGAATCACCGAGGATCTGGACTTCGATGTGGCGGGCGTGCTCGACGAATTTTTCGAGGAAGACTCCGCCGTCTTTGAAATTAGCTTTGGCGAGGCGGACGACGGAGTCGAAGGCGGGGGCGAGTTCGGTGGGTTTGCGGATGAGCGACATGCCGATGCCGCCGCCGCCGCCGGTGCTCTTGAGCATAACCGGATAGCCGATGCGGGCGGCTTCGGACTGGGCGGTCGCGAGGTCGGGCAGGAGATCAGTGCCGGGGAGGAGCGGAACGCCGTGGGCACGGGCGAGCGCGCGGGCGGAGTGCTTGGGGCCGAGCTGGCGCATCTGAGCGGCGCGGGGACCGATGAAGGCAATACCAGCGGCTTCGCAGGCTTCGACGAAGGCGGCATTTTCGGAGAGGAATCCGTAGCCGGGGTGGATGGCTTGGGCGCCGGTGGCACGCGCGGCGGCGAGGATTTTGTCGGTGTCTAGATAAGACTGGGCGGCGGGCGAGGGGCCGATGTGGATCGCTTCGTCGGCTTGGGCGACGTGGAGGCTGTGGCGGTCGGCGTCGGAATAGACGGCGACGGACGCGATGCCCATTTTGCGGAGCGTGCGAATGATGCGGCAGGCGATGGCTCCGCGGTTGGCGATTAATACTTTTGAAAACATCGTAAATTTTTGCCGCGGATTTCGCGGATGGGCGCGGATACGGAATTGGATTTTATCCGCGATCATCTGCGTGATCCGCGGAGAATGATTCGTTCAGGGGTTCCAGATCAGGACTTCGACGGGAGTGGGGTTCCAGCCGTTGCAGGGGTTGTTGAGCTGGGGGCAATTCGAGATCAGGCAAACGACGTCCATGCGGGCGACCATCTCGACGTATTTGCCGGGGGCGGACACGCCGTCTTCAAATTGCAGCCCGCCGGTAGGCATCACCGGGACGTTCATGAAGAAGTTAATGTTCGCGGGGATGTCGCGCTTGTTGAGGTCGAAGGTGGCGCCGGGCCAAGTCATCAGGCCGAGGAGAAAACTCTGGCGGCAGGCGTGCATGTGGCGCGTGCCGTGTCCGTAACGAATGGTGTTGGTTTCGCATGAACAGGCGCCGCCCAAGGTGTCATGGCGGCCGCAGGTGTCGGCGGTGATCTCAGCGAGAACGTTGAGCTCGTTCGAGTAGAGCTTGGTGCCGGTCGTGAGGTAGATGCCGCCGTTCTCGCGAATGGTGTCTTGTGCGCTGTAGCGCTCGCGGAAATCGGACGCGTTGTAAAATAGAGTATCGGCGGCCTGATTGCCTTCGAGGTCGAGGATACGGAGCGTTTGGCCGGCTTTGATTTCGTGCATCCAAAAATCACCGGCAGGGATGACGTGGCGATAAGACGCGGCTGAGGCGGCGAGTGGCGATTCGGTGTAAACGAGGGTGCTCATGGTGGCGCGCTTAGACGTAGAGGAGTTCGGAGTTGTAGAAGGCGCGCTCGTTTTCGGGGCGGTAGGTGCGGCAATAATCATCGGCTGCGGGCGGGTCGCTGCGCCACAGCTGCAGCTTTATGGGCTTGGGCCCGTAGGTCACCGACGTGTCCATGGGATGGTGGCAGGTCGTCAGGACGACCAAGAGGTCCATCTCGGCGCGGAGATCGAGGTGGTCGCCGGGTTGGGCGTGATTAGGAACGAAGGAGAGACGTCCGTCGTCGTTGGTCGCCAGCTTGCTGAAGAAGTTAACGTTGGGGACGAGGTCGCGGGCGTTGAGGCCGTGCTTGGCCAGCTCAATGAGGAAGTGGTCGCGGGAGTTGCGGTGCCAGGAGTTGCGGGCGGTCTGGTAGTTTTTGGCCCCCCATTTCTTTTCAACGTGTGCCGCGGTATCGTGTCCGCCGAGGGGGTCGTGCCAGCCGAGGGTATCGCCAGTAATGGAGAACATCGCGCGGCCCATGTCCGAGACGAGGATGTGGCCAGTCGTTAGCTTTGCGGTGTGCTGGCATTTGAGGGTGTCAGCCATGTTGTAGCGGTCGATGGGCTCGTGACGGTTGAAGCAGAGAAGCGAAACGTTGGCGCCGGCTTCGAGTGCGGTGAGTCGTAGCGTGTGGTGGCGGCGGACGGTGAAGGACGTGCCGGCTCCACCGGGAATGACTTCCTCGATCAGCAACCGAGTGGCGGGGGCCGGCGGGGGCGGCGGGACTGGGCCGCTCGGGCGCGGAGTGGTGAAGGAGGTTCCGGTGGGCGCGGGTGGGGCGAGGAGCGGCATGGGCGTCGTTTGGTGTTACGAAAAGTTATAAAAGTGTTACTGCAGGATCGGTGCCAAGGTAAATGTGTCTGGTGGTAATGCGGCACGGAGATGGGATCGGGGTGAGTGCCAGCTCTAATTCTCCTCCTAATTAGAGACATACGAGCCTTCGGATGTTCGTATCCGCGGACTTGGGTATTCTGCCATTCTACGATGTTGCTTTTCAGGTGAATTTCCTAACGGTCACGCTCCTTGTTTTCTGATTTTCCCCGATTTGCATCATGAAATACCTCCTTACGATCCTAGCTCTGGCTTTGACGAGCGTGCGCGCTTTTGCAGCTGCTGCCCCAGATAACGATGCTTTTGCCAAAGCTTCGGCGGTGACGGACTCTTCGTCCGCTCTGGGGGCTGGCGCCCTTACGGTGGGGGAGACCTACATCATCACTTCGGTAGGAACGACCGATTTTAAGGCTGTTGGCGCAGATGCGAACTTGGTTGGTGCTGTATTCGTCGCTACCGGACTGGCCAGTGGCACGGGAACCGTGGGGACGGTTACGACTGTTACGGGAACTAGCGTCGGGGCTACTTCTGAAACGGGTGAGCCCGTGCACGGGACTGTGGGTTCAGGGCATTCGGTGTGGTGGAAATGGACGCCTAGCGTGACCGGCACCGCGACTATTGATACCGCAGGAAGCGCATTCGATACTGTTCTCGCAGTTTATAAAGGAGATAGCTTTTCTGAAACGCTCAGTGTTTCGGAGCTCGTGGTGCTGGCTTATAGCGATGACCTCTCTTCTTCGGATGTAACCAGCAAGGTTAGTTTCACAGTTGTTCAGGGCACGACTTATTATATTGCGGTTGATGGCTTCGGTGGCGGGGCTCGGGGTGACACCGGATTGGTGAATATGCATCTCGTAATTGGTCCCGGAACATACATCGCTCAAAATGATGATTATGCCGATCGAGCTGTGATCGCCGGTGAATATGCCGTGGCGAAGGGATCCTCTGAGTTGGCCACCCTTGAGTCGGGGGAAGCGTTGATTAATTATAATTCGTATTATTACTTATATTATAATACGATGAACTCTGTCTGGTGGTCGTGGACGGCACCTCGTTCGGGCAAGGTGACTATCACTGCGGATATGGAGATGGTTGATGGGTATGGTTGGCTTAGTTTCTACGGGAACCTCGCATTGTTTTCTGGCACATCGGATGATATAAAAGACCTCGTGTATTTGGCTGCCGATGAGGAGGGGCAGATAATTAGCACGGGATCGGCGAGTCCGAGTTTGGCTCGAAACGTTACCGAAGGTGATGTTTTGCAAATCAGGCTTTCAGATTACCCGAGTTCGGGTGGATCTCTCAATACGCTTACGGTTTCGATGGATGCGGCGGATTTGAGTAATGACCATTTTGCTAAAAGAAAACTTCTGAGTGGATCCGCTGCTTCGGCGACGATTTCGAATGTCCAGGCTACGGCCCAAGTAGGGGAGCCTGCCCACTACGAAGAAGTGACCGCCGGCAACTTTGTTATCGGCCAGAGATATATGATTAATAGCTTAGGCACGACGATCTTTTCAGCTTGTTCTGTAGAGGCTGTGGCTAACGTTCTTGGCACTGAGTTTACGGCCAGTGGTGTCGGGAGCGGGACGGGGACCGCTCTGCACCTCAGGCCTCTGTCGGTTAGAGACTCATCTACGGTGCTGGCTGTTACTGAAATAGAGGCAGGGAAGTTGTATTCGATTGCGACCGTCGGAAATTCCGACTGGCAGAGTTTCGGTTCAAATGGGCCTTATTATTGGCCATTCTTGTATATTGTGGGTGACATCTTCAAGGCAACTGGGGTTGGCACCGGGACTGGCACTGTTTACCTCGAAAGTGGTTTGCTGACTTTGGGGAAGACTTATCGCATAGAATATGTTGGTAGCACGGATTTTAGGGACATGGGTGCTTCATATGGCACGGTGGGGGAAACCTTCACGGCCAAGGACACGGGTTTCGGCGATGGCACGGGTTACGGCAGTGGCACGGTAATACCAGTGGACGTTATTCCTGTTAGCTCGATTGTGGCTGGCCGTAACTATCGTATTGAGTCGCTTGGCACGACGGTTTGGTCTGATTTTGGTGTTTCCGGCGCCGCCGTGGGGACGAATTTTCAGGTGTCGGAGGATGTCCTAAAGGGTCTAGATCTAATAAATAGTGGGACTGGCACGGTGAGCACTCCGACCGCGTCCAAGTCGGTCTGGTGGACTTGGACGGCCCCGAGCAATGGCTATCTGAGTCTCGATACGCGCGGAAGTGCATTTGATACCCTTCTTAAGGTCTATAAAACGGCGACGGGTGTGGCTAGCCCTGCGTTGTCGGATTTGATCCCGGTTCCCCTTGCTTCGCAGGATGATAGAAGTTCGACTGATTCGACTAGCTTTGTTCATTTTAAGGTCGATCAAGGCGTTTCTTACCAAATTGCCGTGGACTCGGGGAGTTCTATACGTAAAGGCGGTAATCTTCTGCTTGGGCTTCACTTCACTCCTGATTATCCGATCATCACGACTCAGGTTCAGAATCAGATTGCATATATAGGCGGGACTGCGGCGGCCTTTACGGTTTATAACACCGGTGCCGCCGCGATCTATGACTGGCAGGTTAAGACTCCTGGTTCTACGACTTGGCTGCATGTTAACGATGGGGTGACGACTGCTCCTGATTTGCCTAACGGCATTGCTGCCTCGACACTGACCCTTTCGGTCACGCAGCCCATGAATGGTAACCAGTATCGCTGTATCATCACTAACATTGCAGGACAGGTGACCAGTAAGGCTGCTACACTCACCGCTGTTTATTTGACCACCTATCAGGGCGGGACTCCTACGAACACCGATCTGGGCATTGCCTTTTCGCCGCCGCTTGGAGCAACGTCGGTTATTTATTACGCCAAGGGGTTGCCCGCGGGTCTGTCCATCAATTCCGCCACCGGGGAGATTACCGGTCGTATTAGCGCAAGGCCCAATATCAATTATACAATCAACTATTGGATGACCTATGTTTTGGCCGGAACGAAGACGAAATCGGCCGTCCTAAATGCAGTCATATTGGTGAATCCCTGCCCCTCGACCATGACGGGCGGCTATGAAGGCCTCTTGCTTGATGGGGCCGTGCCTTCAGGTAAGGTATCGATCGTGGTGAATTCGGCGGGTGGGTTTACCGGTAAACTTACGTATAAAGGAGTTGTCTACAGCCTGCGTGACGCGCTGGCGCTCGATGACGTGGGTGCTCCGACGTATGGCGATGTCACGCTTAACTTAGGTTCCTCGTTGCACCTATGGATCAAGGTCACAACTGATTCCGCTATGACGGCAACGCTCACCGATGGGCTGGTGTTGGTCGGGGACGTAGATACCGGAGGCGTCCAAGTGAAGACCTATAGCCAGTTTTTCCCGGCCCCGTGGGCTGGAACCTATACGTTGGCCTTTACCGACCCGGATGTCGGTGGTCCAGAAGGCTCCGGCTATGCTACTGCAATGATTGATTTCAAGGGGGCGCTTGTGCTGAAGGGGAAGCTTGCCGATGGCACTGTCATAACTTCACTGGCTCCAACCAATAACGCTGATCTCGGCAGCTATCGCCTCTTCGTGCCTCTTTATACAAATAAACTTGGATTCATTGGCGGGGGATTGCCACTGCATGAGCGCTCCAATGGTTTGGGTTATAATATACTCCCCAATACCTCTACCATTTATTGGAAGAAGGCGGCCGTAGCCAATGACAAGGCTTATCCTGCTGGGTTTGGTCCTATTGCGGTTGATGCGGTTATGGAGCCTTGGCGTGCCCCGACGAAATCCTTCCTTATCGGGCCATTGGGTCTCTTAACTTCGGATTCTCAGACGATCGGTAACTTTGACCTACAGCTCAAACTTACTAGTGTGGTCGATAACATCAGCGGGGGGAATCCTGAGTCCTTGCCCACCAATTTGAAGCTGGATTCAATCAGTAGGGTTTCTGTATTGAACCCCTCCAATCCCACTGGATTTGTAGTTAATATTAGCCCCAAAACGGGTCTATATTCAGGTAGTTTCACGCTGAGTGATAAACGCAAGGTCAAGTTTGAAGGCATTCTGCTCCAATTTGAGACACCGCCGAGCGATGCTGTGTTTGGTCGCGGATTCTTCTCGTTGCCGCCGGTTCCGTTGTCCGGTGGATCGATTCTGTCCGGAGATGTTCAATTCATCATCCCGTAAGCCAGAAGATCCTGCCCAAAAGCCGTCCCGAGATTTTCGGGGCGGCTTTTTAGTGTCCGGATCATGCCTAGATGAAGGTAATCGACAGGCCGGGTGCCTCGTAGGCGGATGCGACAGTGGGTGGTAGGATTGGGGGATGAAGCAAGCCGAGACAGAGGTGTTGATGGGAGACGAGCAGCCGCGGGAGCGCAGGGGACCCCGGAGGTTCACGCAGGAGCGGCGGGCGGAATTGGTCCGGGAGCACGAGGAGAGCCGGGCTCAATTTCACGACTTCGCGCACTGGGTGCAGCGGGCGAGGAGGGCGAAAACCGGGATGCCGGGCGTGGCGATCCCGCGCTCCACCTTATGCGACTGGATCCGCATCGCGTCCGACTGGCTAGAGCCGATCTACAAATGCATGCTGCGGGGTTTGCTCGCCGGCGACTATCTCCAGGCGGATGAAACGCCGGTCAAATGCCAGGACCCCGACAACGCCAAGGCGGGCGTCTTCCAAGGCTACCTCTGGGTCGTGAGCCGGCCCCCGGGCGATGACGTGTGCTTTGATTGGCGCACGAGCCCAGTCGAGCGGTCAATGAAGGCACCCGGTCGGTCGCTTACGGGGTTTCTCGGTCATCCCGACGCCGGCCGTCGTGCCGCCATCCTTTACTCGCTGATCGTCTCCTGCCTGTGCCACGAAAAAGACCCCGCCGCCTATCTGCGCGACGTGCTCGCCCGCTGCCCGAGATGACGAATCAGAACGACCTCGACGCTGGCAACCTGCTCGTCGTCTGCCTCGTAGCGGTCATCTCTACGAGGCAACCGCCACTCCTTCTCAGCGGTCATGAGGCACCCGGTCGGTCACTTACCCACTATGACTCCGTCCTCTTCGTGGTAGTCACCAACCAACCCTACGACCCGTTTCGCCGCTTCTCCGGTCAAGGAGGCGCCCGAATGGACGCTTACCTGCTCTATTTTTTAACGCCGACCTCAGTGTCCGGCAGCGTCCCACTTCGCACGTGTATCGCGCACCGCGATGGTCCAGGCATTCACATCGTCGCCGTGCTCTTCGCCGGTCAGGAACTCAAGGTGGTCGCTGGCTTGGGTGTGAAGCTCTTTTCCTGCTTTACGTGCCATCACGGCAAGACACGCATCGGCTTGCCAGGTGAGTGGGCTATTCAGCGCGTCGCTAAGAATGGTGCTAGCGAGCGGATCTGGAAGATCCTGTGACTTAAGCAAGGGGAGCAGCAGTGTGGTCTCGTTGCCGACGGAAAGATTGAGGAGGTGTGCGAGGGCTTCCGAGCGGCCGTCCAGACTGAGCGAGGGGTTCTGCACCAACTCGGCAAGGGCACGGGCAGCACCAAGGTTGTCCAGTGACTGATCTTTCAGGATGGAATCGATGAGGGGCGCGGCTGCACGTTGCGGTGGAGGGGCCGATACCGTAGCGGGCATGACTTGATCGGAAACCGGTGGGCGCGAAGTCGTCGTCTGGCTGGTCGAACTAGGCGCGGATTTCACTGAACCGGGCGGAAGCGGTTGGGCCTGCTGGGCCTTGGGTGACGTTGGCCGAACAAGCCAGAGGCCTCCCGCGATGATGGCTATGGCGAGGCA
>CBRAFO010000130.1:0-9404 GCA_967755175.1 uncultured Opitutaceae bacterium
AAAAACTGGCGGGATGAACGGGACTCGAACCCGCGACCTTCTGCGTGACAGGCAGACGCTCTAACCAGCTGAGCTATCACCCCGGAAATCCGAAAGAGGGGCAGACCGTAGAATCCGATTTACGACTGTCAAGCGTCCTTTCGGTAGGTTTTTGTTTAATTTTCAATTCGCCGTCTGAACGGGTTCGCAGGTCTCCAGCACGTTGCGCCAGAGGTCGGCTTCTCCGGGCAGGCCATGAGTGGCGAGCGCGGCGGCGATTTCGTTTTCGGTGGGTTCGGTCACCCGGTGCTTCGCGTCGCCCGGGAGTTGCGGGCGCAGGCGGCGAGCGAGCGCCCAACAGGCCCAGGCGCGCCAGCGACGTGGGTCACGGCGCGGCGCTTTGAGCCGGTCGGCATAATGTTGGAAATGCACGCGAGGGTTGCCGATGAAAACGCCATCGGGTGTGTGCGAAAGAAACCAAGTCATCGCCGCGTAGGGCATCGGCCAGGTTTGCACCGTGGGGTCGGTCGCGCGCACGTCGGCACCCATCGCACGATCGAGGCAGAGGATGGCGCGGGCGGCGAAACCGTGTTGCCAGAGGTAGTGGCCGTATTCGAGCGCGGTCAGATAAAACCCTGCGTCGCGTTCGGAGCCATGTTCGCCGAATGCACGCCAGTCCATCTGTTCGCGAGGCGTGGGCAGGTGAGGGCAAGGAGGCAACGGGACGCGCATGAGAGGGAAGGTTGGTAGCCGTTGGATGCAGCGTGGGTCAACGCCGCCCTTTGCCCTTGTCGGAGGGGAGTGGGGACGCTAACGCTCGGGGCTGTTTCTAAGGGCGCCTGTAGCTCAGCTGGATAGAGCACCTGCCTTCTAAGCTGGTGGTCGTGGGTTCGAATCCCGCCAGGCGCACCATTTTATGTAAGTTGGCTATTGCCAACGCCGCGAAACGCTTGAGCGTTTGGCGCATGGTCAAAGTCTCCGGAGAATATCAGGGCGATCTGCATTGCGTCGCCACCCATGGCCCCTCCGGGAATACCCTCGTGACCGATGCGCCCAAGGATAACCAGGGTCGCGGCGAGGCGTTTTCCCCCACGGATCTGGTCGCGACCGCCATGGCCACTTGCATCGCCACCACCATGGCGATCGTTGCCCGCAAACAGGGCGTCGAACTCAAAGGGCTTCGTTACGAAGTTACCAAAGAAATGTCCACTGACGCTCCCCGTCGCATTGTGCGGCTGGCGACCACGCTCTGGATGCCGATGGCCAAGACGGAGTCGTTGGCGCAGGCAATGGAGCACGCCGCCCATCACTGCCCCGTCCACCAAAGCCTGCATCCGGACGTGGACAAGCCGGTCATCTTTCACTGGGCCGAATGAGCACGGGTGAGGAGAACCCCCCGTCGATGTTGACGCGGGCGCCTGTATCGAGAACCGCGCCACCCGCGGGCTTGGACGGCTTGCTGGCGGAGTTTTGGGCGCGGTCCTCAGTCGGGTTGTGCCTGAGCGATGATCGGGGAATCATCGTCACCGTGAATCCCACGTTTGCCCGGACGATGGGCTACTCGGTCGATGAGTTGACCGGGTTGCACATCATGCGGCTGTTCGCGGCTGAGCAGGCCGTGCGTGGTTCCGTGGATCACGCCGCGTTTATCGCTGGAGGCGAGACCGCGGCGACAGAGCCTATTTATCTGCACAAAAGCGGGCGTCCGCTTTTTGCACATGCCTCGGACACGCGCGTGCGGTCGTCGGACGGACGGGTTTATCGAGTCACGACCTTGGTGGATCTCAGCCACCGGGTCGATGGAGTGCAGCAATTGCGCCAGCATCAGCAGGCCGAAAACTTCACGGCGCTGGCCTCCGAAATCGGCAACGACTTTAACAACCTGCTTTCAATTATCCTCGGTTACACGGCGTTTCTTCAGGACGGCATACTGGATACGAATCGTCTCAACACAGCGATCGGGGGTATTTCCGGCGCGGTGCGTCGTGCGGCCAACCTGATTCGCCAGACGTTGCACCTCTCACGTCGCGATGAACTGTGCTTCCAGCGCGTCGCGATAGGTGAGTTTGTGAAAGAATTTTTTCGCATGGCCGGGAGTGCGCTTACGGCGGGCGTGGAGGTGTCGCTCGACCTGGCGGGTCGGTTGCCGCCGGTGTCGATCGACCCGCAGCAATTTCACCACGTGCTCGCGAACCTCGGTCAGAAGGCGCGCGACCTCACCGGCGAGGGCGGGCGCATCGCGTGCACGACCCAGCACGTGAACGGGAAAGAAGTGCGTGCGAAATTCTCCGACGCGCGTGAACCTTCCTATGTCCTGTTGACCCTGCACGCGGCTCCTTCCGCGGCGTCGTTTGTCGAAGGCGAACAACCCGGCACTTGGAACGCTGCAGTGCAGTTCGCCGAGCGCCGGCGCGACTTGGGGATCTTGGTGGTGCATACCATCATGACGAGCCATCGCGGGTATCTGGAAATCGATACCTGGTCGGGACCCGCTCTGGTATTCCGACTGTATCTCCCGGCGCTCGCCGAGCTGGTTCTTGAGCCCGAGCCGCCCGCGGCCTTCGTTGCATCGTCACCTGCCGCCGAGCGGCTCGTGCTGTTGGTGGACGACGAGGAGACGTTGTTGCAGGCGCTCAGCTTTCTGCTGACCCGGAACGGATTTACCGTGATCAAGGCTCGCGACGGGGTGGAGGCCATTGAGGAGTTTATGCGTCACGCCGACCGAATCGCGCTGGTGGTGATCGATTTGGGACTGCCGCGTGTGAGCGGATGGGAGGCGTTTTTGAAGATCAAGGAGCACTCTCCGCAGGTGAACGCCGTGATCATGAGCGGGCATTTGGAGGCCAATTTGCAGGCCGAGATCCTGCGGGCCGGCGCCAAGGGGTATTTGCAAAAACCCTTTGCGATGAGCGAGGCGTTGGCCGAGGTGAATCGTTTTTTCAAGACGACGGCCTGAGCCGTGGCCGCGCAGTCGGGGGCTGAGTAGCGGAGCGTTACGGGCGAGGGGTTGTCTTTCGCATTGCGCAGGGTGGGGTGGGCGCGTGTGCTCTCGGTTCCTTTTATGGCGAAGAAATCCCAAGCGACTTGGGGCGGGCGTTTCACCGCCGGCCCCGCCGAACTGATGCTGAAATTCAGCGAGTCCGTCTCGTTCGATCACCGACTCGCGCCGTTCGACATCGCCGGCAGCAAGGCCCACTCGGCCATGCTCGCGCATGTTGGCCTGATCACCGCCAAGGAGCGCGACGCCATCCACGCGGGCCTCGACGCCATTCTCGCCCAGATCACCGCGGGCAAGTTCACCTGGAGCACGCAGCTCGAAGACGTGCACATGAACATCGAGCAGGCGCTCACGAAAAACGTGCCCGCCGCTGCGAAGCTCCACACCGCACGCAGCCGCAATGACCAGGTCGCGACCGACATGCGCCTGTGGTTCAAACACGCCTGCGCCGTCCTCGCCGATAAAATCCTCGGAGCCCAACGTGCCATCCTCTCCGTCGCGAAACGCGATGGCGACGTGCTGATCCCTGGTTACACGCACCTTCAGCGCGCCCAGCCGGTGTTCCTGTCGCATCACCTGTTCGCCTACTTGGAGATGCTTGAACGTGACCGCGCGCGTTTCATCGAAGTGGCCGACCATGCCAATTGGTGCCCGCTCGGCTCGGGTGCGATCGCTGGCACCACGTTGCCCATCGACCGCGAGTTCACTGCGACCCAGCTCGGTTTCGTTGACGCGAAAGGTCGTCCGCAGGTCACGCAAAACTCCATGGACACCGTGGCCGATCGCGACCTTTTCATTGAGTTCGCCACGGCTTGTGCGCTCTTCGGTGTGCACATGTCGCGCATCGCCGAGGACCTGATCATCTGGTCCAGCGTCGAGTTCAAGTTCATCGACCTGCCCGACACCTTTTGCACCGGCTCTTCGCTCATGCCGCAAAAGAAGAACCCTGATTCCTGCGAACTGCTGCGCGGCAAGTCGGCGCGCCTCCAGGGCAATCTACACACGCTCCTCACGCTCGCGAAGGGGCTTCCGCTCACCTACAACCGCGATCTGCAAGAGGACAAACCGCCGGTGTTCGACAGCTTTGATCAGACCGCACTCTGCGCCGACGTGCTCGCCGGCACCATCGCGGGCCTGACGGTGTTCCGCGAACGCTGCGCCGAGGCGGTCTCCGACCCCGCGCTGCTCGCGACGGACCTGGCCGACTACTTGGTGGATCGCGGCGTGCCGTTCCGCGAGGCGCACCATGCGGTCGGTTCGGTCGTGAAACTGGCCGAGACCCTCAAGCTCCCGCTGGACAAGTTGCCCACGGACGAAGTGAAGAAAATCCACTCCGGCTACGGCGACGACTGGGCGGTGGTGTTCGATCTCAAGCGTGCGATGGCCAAACGCCGTGGCACTGGCATGCCTGGTCCCGCGCAGGTGAAGAAGCAGTTTGTCCGCTGGGAAAAGCGGCTCGGCTGACCGAAATGTAGGAGCCTGCTTGCAGGCGATTTTAGAGGCTACGATTTCGTATAGTTCGAATCGCCTGCAAGCAGGCTCCTACATTTTCAATCCACGATGGCCAAAGTCCGCATCCTCTCCGACCGGGTCGCCAATCAGATCGCCGCGGGCGAGGTGATTGAGCGGCCGGCCGCGGTGGTGAAGGAACTGGTCGAGAATGCCATCGATGCCGGCGCGACACGGGTCGAGGTGGAGTTTCGCCATGGCGGGCGCTCACTCATGCGAGTCGAGGACAACGGCCACGGCATGTCGCGCGATGATGCGCTGCTCGCGCTCGAACGCCACGCCACCAGCAAAATCGCCGAGGCCGACGACCTGAACCGTCTCGCGAGCTTTGGTTTTCGCGGCGAGGCGCTGCCGTCCATCGCCAGCGTTTCCCGTTTTGTCCTGCAAACGCGTGAAGCCGGTGCGGACGTCGGCTCGGAGATCCTCGTTAACGGAGGTAAATTTGTCCACGTGCGCGACTGCGGACGTCCCGTCGGCACGCGCATCGAGGTAGCGCAGTTGTTCAACTCGGTTCCAGCACGGCGGAAGTTTCTCAAGACGGATCAGACTGAGGCCGCGCACATCATTACCGGCGTGCGTCTCTACGCGCTATCATTCCCGAAAGTGGCGTTCACGCTGATCGAAGACGGCCGGGTGATCTTCCGGTCGCCGGAGTGCGCCGACCTGCTCGGGCGCGTCACGGAGATTTTTGGACGTCAGCTTGCCGGGCAGCTCACAACTATCGAGGCGGCGGAAAACGGAATGAAGTTGAGCGGGCTCATCGGTTTGCCGGGGCAGGGGAGGTCGTCGCGGCACGAGATGATTACGTTCATTAATCAGCGTCCGGTGGACAGTCGTGCGCTCAACTACGCGCTGATCGAGAGCTACCATGAATCGCTGCCGAAAGGGCGTTATCCGCTGGCGTTCGTATTTTTCGAAATCGATCCCGCCGCCGTCGATGTGAACGTGCATCCGGCGAAGCGCGAAGTGCGCTTCCGGTCGGAGACTGCGGTGCGCGGATTTATCATTCGCAGCGTGCTGGGGCGGTTGCGTGAACTCGGAGGAGGTGCGGCTGATTCAGTGACGCCCGAGGTGGCGGCGCTGCCGGTTGATCCCGCGCCGACGATAGTGTTGCCGAAACTTGCGAGCTTTCAGCCATCGGCAGCGGAGCGTCGCGTTGGAGGCACCACGACCCACCAGCCAAGCTCGTCGCACGGTTTCGCGTTATCCCCGCCCGCACCCACGCCCACCTTCGCTCCCGTCTCCGCACCCGCATTCGCCCCCGCTGCCAAGCCTGCGTCCATTGGACATTCGTCATTGGGCATTGGGCATTCCGGTGCGTCCGCGCCGGCGGTTCCGTCGTGGCGTTTTCTCGGGCTCGCGCATGGGAGTTATGCGTTGTTCGAAACCAAGGCTGGTTTGATGCTGCTCGACCGGCGCGCGGCGCATGAGCGCATCTGGTTCGAGCGACTGCAGGAACAGTTTCGCGACGGCACGGTGCCCATCCAGCGACTGCTGTTGCCGGTGCCGCTGGAGCTCGACCCGATCGCGAGTGCGCTGCTGCTCGACCGCTTGGAATTCTTGAACGGCCACGGGTTTGAAGTCGTCGAGTTTGGCCGGAATTTTTTCCGCATTGAAGGCGTGCCCGCGTGGATGGAGCCGGCCGACGCCGAACCGTTTGTGCGCGAGCTGCTGGGTGCGTTGCGTGATGGCCGGCTGCAAGAGCGCCGGCTCGATGTCGCCCGCGAGCAGCTGGCCCGCTTGGCGGCCGGTCGCGCGGTGCGGTTGGGAGAAGCCGGCGGCGAATCCGCGATGCTGGCACTCGTGGCGCAATTATTCGCCTGTCAATCGCCGCTCACCAGTCCGGGCGGCACGCCGACGCACATCGAATTGAGCCACGGCGAACTGGCCCGGCGCTTTCAGCGCTGATTTGCGGTTGGCGTTCATTTTTTAAGCAGTTTCCCCCGATTTTAATTAGAGAAAGAACCTGACCACGCTCCACTTACTGGCACGCTTCCTGTTGTTCGCGTTCAACCCTTATCCAATTTCACATGGCCGTATCTACCAAATCCAAGAAAACTAAAACCCCAACCGCCACCGCCACTGCCGAAGTCAGCCCGAACGTGAATGGGGTGACGGATTGCGGTAGTCTCAAGCAGGCCATCCTGCGCAACCTGACGTTCACGCTGGCTCGCGACCTCAACACCGCCAAACCGCGCGACTGGTGGATCGCCACCTCGCTGGCCGTTCGCGAAAACATCCTCGCTCGCCTCATCACCACCCAAGGCGTGCACAACAAGCAGAATGTCCGCCGCCTTTACTACCTCTCCCTCGAATACCTGATGGGCCGGCTGTTCGAGAATAACCTCTACAACACCGGTCTCTACGACGAGGCGCGCAACGCGTTGAAGGACCTCGGCGTTGATTGGGAAACGGTTCGCGAGAGCGAAGTCGATATGGGCCTCGGCAACGGTGGTCTCGGTCGTCTCGCCGCGTGCTTCCTCGATTCCCTCGCCACGCTCGACCTGCCCGCCATCGGCTACGGCATTCACTACGAGTTCGGTCTGTTTAAGCAGGAGTTCGTTCACGGCCATCAAGTCGAGCATCCCGACAACTGGATGATCTTCGGCACGCCATGGGAAATCGTGCGCCCCGAATACACCACGGACGTCCATATTTATGGTCGCGTGGAAAACGTCTTCGATGACCAAGGCAACTCCCGTCCGCGCTGGGTGGATGCCAAGACCATCTTGGGCGTTCCCTATGACATTCCGATTGCCGGCTACGGCACCGCGACGGTCAACCTCCTCCGTCTCTGGGCCTCTCGTTCGACCGAAGAGTTCGATCTCGTTGCCTTTAACAGCGGCGGCTACGTCGATGCGGTGCGCGAGAAGGCCATTGGCGAGACCGTCTCGAAGGTTCTTTACCCGAACGACAAGACCGAAAACGGCAAGGAGCTGCGCCTCGTTCAGCAGTATTTCTTCGTCGCCTGTTCGCTGCGCGACATCATCCGCCGCCACCTCCGCCACGCCGGCAACTCCTGGGCAAACTTCGACGACAAAGTCGCGGTGCAGCTCAACGACACACATCCCGCGGTCGCCGTCGCCGAGCTTCTCCGCATCTTGCTCGACGAGCATAATTTCAACTGGGAAGCCGCCTGGGAAATCGTCACGAAGACCTTCGGTTACACCAACCACACGCTGCTTCCCGAGGCGCTCGAAAAATGGGGCGTTCCGCTCTTCACGCGCGTGCTCCCGCGCCACACTCAGCTCATCTTTGAGATCAATCGACGTCTCATGGAAACCGTCGAAGCCAAGTGGCCCGGCGACAATCACAAGAAAGGCATCCTCTCGCTCGTCGAAGAAGGCGGCGCGAAGGCCTTCCGCATGGCGAACCTCGCCGTCGTTGGCTCGCACGCCGTCAACGGCGTCGCCGCCTTGCACACCGAGCTCTTGAAGAAGGATCTGTTCCCCGACTTCGACGCGCTTTATCCGGGCAAATTCCAGAACAAGACGAATGGCATCACGCCCCGTCGCTGGCTGCTGGATTGCAATCCCCGCCTCTCCGGACTCATCACCTCGAAGCTGGGCGCACCGACGGTTTGGGCGCGCGATCTCGATGTGCTGCGTGGCCTTGAAAAGTTCGCCGACAACGCCGCTTTCCAGAAGGAGTTCATGGCGATCAAACGCGCCAACAAGGTGGACCTTGCCGTCGTCATCAAAGACCAGTGCGGCGTGGACGTGTCGCCCGACGCGCTCTTCGACGTGCAGATCAAGCGCCTCCATGAATACAAGCGCCAGCACTTGAACCTGCTGCACATCCTCACGCTCTATCGCCGCCTCCTGCAGAACCCGTCGCTCGATATCGTTCCCCGCGTGTTCGTGTTCGGTGCCAAAGCCGCGCCTGGCTACGATCTCGCGAAGAACATTATCCGCGCGATCAACGTCATCGGCGACCGCATCAACAAGGACGTGCGCATCAACGGCAAACTGAAGGTCGTCTTCTTGCCCAACTACCGCGTTTCCTTGGCCGAACGCATCATCCCCGCCGCCGATCTCTCCGAGCAGATCTCGACCGCTGGCAAGGAAGCGTCTGGCACGGGCAACATGAAGCTCGCTCTCAACGGAGCGCTCACCATCGGCACGCTCGATGGCGCGAACGTCGAAATCGGTGAGGAAGTCGGTGACGACAACATCTTCATCTTCGGCCTCAAGGTGCCTGATGTGGAGTCGTTGGATGCCAAGGGCTACAACCCGTGGACCTACTACGGTGCCGACGACGAGCTTCGTGCTGTGGTTGACTGGCTCGGTTCCGACTACTTCACGCCCGGCGAGAGCCATGCCTTCGGTGCGTTGCACCACAGTCTCCTTGACGGTGGCGACCCCTACAAGGTCCTCGCCGACTATCGCGCCTACGTGCTGGCCCATGAAAAAGTGGACGCGGCGTATCGCGATGCGGCGCGTTGGGCGAAGATGGCGATCTTGAACACCGCTCGCGTCGGCAAGTTCTCCAGTGATCGCACCATCCGCGAATACGCGAAGGATATCTGGAGCCTTCCGTCCGTCGCAGTCTGAGTTTCGTGACCCGCAAAAAAGGCCCGACGAACCCGTCGGGCCTTTTTTGTGAGCACGTGGATCGAAATGTAGGAGCCTGCTTGCAGGCGATGGTTTGAACGTGGCACGGGCATCCTGCCCGTGGGATCGGAGGTCGAACCATGGGCAGGATGCCCATGCCACATCGGAATCGCCTGCAAGCAGGCTCCTACATACGGATAACTCCGATGACCGCCCCGGGCGGCCCTCCGAACCCCCAAAAAGGCATTGCTCTGGCTTGCAGTGCCTTGCTCTATCTTGGCCTCCACCCATGGCCAATTCTCCGTTGATCCAAGAATTTGAACGCGCCGGACAAGGGCACGTTTTTTCCTTTTATAACGAGCTCT